>NZ_MIJF01000024.1 GCF_001730235.1 Vulcanibacillus modesticaldus
CCAGAAAAGGAAATTGTTTAGATAATGCCAGCATGGAGAATTTCTTCAGCCACTTTAAGGCAGAGTGTTTTCATCTATACTCTTTTCGCACAACTGAAGAAGTAAAAAATGCCGTTAAAAGGTACATACGTTTTTATAATCATCACCGATTCCAAGAGAAATTAAATAACCTGAGTCCTTATGAATATAGGACTCAGGCTGCATAAATGTGCTTTTTTATTCCTGTCTACTTGACAGGGGTCAGTTCAATACGTGGGTTTCTTTTTGGTCTAAAAAATATTAAGTTGTAAAGAATTTCTTGAATGAGTAGATTGTTACTTGACGATTTATATCCGCAATTGATGTTGTTAATGGAATACCCTTTGGACAAGCTTTGACACAGTTTTGTGAGTTACCACAATCAGTTATACCACCTTCATCCATCAATGCCTCAAGACGTTCTTCTTTGTTCATTTCCCCAGTAGGATGTGCGTTAAATAATCGAACCTGACTGATTGGAGCAGCACCGATAAATGGTGATTTACTATTAACATTAGGACATACTTCTAAGCAAACTCCACAAGTCATACATTTAGATAATTCATATGCCCATTGCCTAATCTTTTCTGGCATTCTAGGTCCAGGACCCAAATCATATGTTCCATCAATCGGAATCCATGCTTTAACCCTCTTTAACGCGTCAAACATTCTGCTTCGATCGACCATTAAGTCACGAATAACAGGAAATGTTCTCATAGCTTCCAAACGAATTGGCTGTTCTAATTGATCAACTAACGTACTACAAGCCTGTCTAGCCTTACCGTTAATAACCATTGAACAAGCTCCACAAACCTCTTCCAAACAGTTCATTTCCCAAACAACCGGAGTAGTCGCTTCACCCTTAGCATTGACTGGATTTTTTTGAATCTCCATTAATGCACTGATTATATTCATATTAGCTCGATAAGGGATTTTGAACTCTTCTGTGTATGTTGGCTTATCTGGCCCTTCTTGACGAGTAATTATTAAATGGATTGTTTTTTCACTCATTTCATTGTCTCCTCCTTCGACACTGCATAATTTCGTGGTCTAGGTTTAATCAAAGAGACATCTACATCTTCGTACTCAAATTGCGGGCCATCCGGTGTGTATTTAGCCTTAGTTGTTTTTAGCCACTCTTCATCATTTCGGTTAGGAAATTCAGGTTTATAGTGAGCCCCACGACTCTCGTTTCGATTGTAGGCACCAATTGTAATTACCCTTGCCAATTCAAGCATTCCCATTAATTGGCGAGTAAATATAGTAACTTGGTTACTCCATTTTGCTGCATCGCTAATATTAATCTTCTTATAACGTTCCATAAGTTCTAAGATCTTTTCATCAGTCTTAAGCAATCGATCATTATAACGAACCACAGTAACGTTATCTGTCATCACTTTACCCAATTCTTCGTGAAGTTTATATGGATTCTCATTTCCATCCATATTTAAAATCTCATTATAATTTTGTTCCTCTAATTTCTTTTGCGCTTCAAAATATTTACTAGATATATCAGCAGAAGATTTTTGAAGTCCTTTGATATATTCAACTGCCTTTGGACCAGCAACCATTCCACTGTAAATAGCTGACAATAAGGAGTTAGCTCCTAGACGGTTTGCTCCGTGGTATTGGTAATCAACTTCACCAGCAGCAAATAGGCCAGGAATATTAGTCATATGATCATAGTCTACCCATAGACCACCCATAGAATAGTGAACACCAGGGAAAATCTTCATTGGAACTTTACGAGGATCGTCACCAACGAACTTCTCATAAATCTCCATGATTCCACCAAGTTTAATATCTAGTTCCTTTGGATCTTTATGGGATAGATCTAAATATACCTTGTTTTCACCATCAATTCCTAATCCTAAATCAACACAAACGTGGAAAATTTCACGTGTTGCAATATCACGTGGAACTAAGTTTCCATACGCAGGATACTTCTCCTCTAGGAAGTACCATGGTTTGCCATCTTTATAAGTCCAAACCCTACCACCTTCACCACGTGCAGACTCGGACATTAAACGTAACTTGTCATCTCCGGGTATGGCCGTTGGATGAATTTGGATGAATTCACCGTTAGCATAATATGCACCCTGACGAAACACAGCACTAGCTGCATATCCAGTATTAATTATAGAGTTCGTAGATTTTCCGAATATCATACCTGGCCCACCAGTTGCTAAGATAACGGCATCTCCTACGAATGTATGAATCTCCATACTTCTTAAATCTTGAGCCACAATTCCCCTTGCTCTGCCTTCATCATCAAGAACTAAAGATAAGAATTCAAAATGTTCATATTTAGTAACTAAACCTGCCACCTCATGACGTCTAACTTGTTCGTCTGCAGCATATAAAAGTTGCTGACCCGTTGTAGCACCCGCATAAGCAGTACGATGATGCTGAGTACCTCCAAAACGACGAAAATCTAGGAGCCCTTCGGGGGTTCTATTAAACATAACTCCCATTCGATCAAATAAGTGAATGATTCCAGGAGCCGCTTCTGTCATCGCTTTTACTGGAGGTTGGTTAGCTAAAAAATCTCCTCCATATACAGTATCGTCAAAATGAATCCAAGGCGAATCTCCTTCACCCTTAGTGTTTACGGCACCATTAATACCACCTTGAGCACAAACAGAATGAGAGCGCTTAACTGGCACTAATGAAAATAAATCTACATGTATACCTGCCTCAGCAGCTTTGACGGTTGCCATCAAGCCTGCTAATCCTCCACCGACTACGATTA
This sequence comes from Vulcanibacillus modesticaldus, assembly GCF_001730235.1. Lineage (GTDB taxonomy): Bacteria > Bacillota > Bacilli > Tepidibacillales > Tepidibacillaceae > Vulcanibacillus > Vulcanibacillus modesticaldus. The sequence goes on from NZ_MIJF01000024.1 coordinate 2,771, forward strand.
ATCTATTATTACTCATGAATTCCCGCTCCCCCTTTATCCTAGAGTTACTTGATTAACATATTCAGGACTAACATATGAGAATAAAATTAATACTGCTACGATAGATAATAGAACAAATACTGTCATAAAGAAATAGTTTGATATTCTTTGAGAACGAGGTCCTATGGTAATTCCCCAAGTAATTAAGAATGTCCATAACCCGTTACTAAAATGAAAAATCGCAGATATTACTCCGATTAAATAAAAAGTCATTGAAACTTTACTGCTCAATATATTCGTCATAAGGTCGAAGTTTAGTTCCTTTAATCCTAATCTAACTTGGATAGTAGTTTCCCAAACGTGCCAAATGACGAATAATAATGTAATTAAGCCTGTATATCTTTGAATTAAAAATTTTACGTTGTTAAAATAGCCATATGTGGTTACATTGTTTTGAGCTTGGAATGCAATATAAATTCCATAAATAGCATGATAAAGTAACGGTAAAAAAATCAGTCCCCATTCTAACACTGGAAGAAATGGTAAGTTTCTTATAAAACCTGCACCTTTTTCGAATGCTTCCGGTCCACGGGTAGCCAAATAATTAACTGATAAATGAACCAATAAAAAAGTTCCAATTGGTATAACGCCTAACAACGAGTGTAATTTACGGTTAAAATAATGTGTAGTAGCCACTATCTTTCCCCCCTCTAGTAATAGAAGAACATTCTGAAATTATTCACCTTCCTAGATCCTAAAACTCCCCCTATCCCCATAACCTCCTTTTATCATTAATCTATAATATTCTTCTTTTATTGACTTTTTATTAAAGTCATAAAATAAAGAAGATTGTGCGATATTTCTATTTTAATCCTTCTAATAATTTAGCGTCAAGAAGAGGTAAATATTATTATTCGAATCTTAAGACTTTTAAATTAAGAATATGGTTGATTTTGTTGGAATTTTTTAAAAATACTGTTATATTAGGTTAGATTTTCCTTAATTGTCTTGGCCAATTTATCTCCTATTCCAATTTTTCTAAACTCTTCCAAATCAGCAACTTTGATTTTTTCAATTGAACCGAAGTGCTTCAATAACAACCTTTTTCTTTTAGGACCAATTCCCGGTATCACATCTAACCGGGAGCTAATTAAACTTTTACTCCTCGTTTTACGATGAAAAGAGATAGCAAATCGATGGACTTCATCTTGGATCCGTTGTAATAAATAAAATTCTTGACTATTCCTTTCTAACTCAAGTGGTACAGGAGGATTTCCCATCACTAAAACTGATGTTTTATGCTTCTCATCCTTTTGAAGACCTGCAACAGGAACAAATAAACCCAATTCATTTTCTAGTACATCAACAGCTGCTTTTATCTGTCCAATACCTCCATCAACAATAATCAAATCTGGTAAGTTGAGTCCTTCTTTTAAAACTCTAGTGTATCTTCTTCTAATAACCTCTCTCATAGTTTCATAATCATCAGGACCTTCAACAGATTTGATTTTATACTTCCTATAGCTTGACTTATCGGGTTTACCATCAATAAATACAACCATCGCCGATACAGGATCTACCCCTTGAATATAGGAATTATCAAAGGCTTCGATGCGATGCAAAATTCCAATCCCTAGTTTTTCTCCTAATCTTTCAATGGCTTGTAAAGTTCTAGAGTCATTTCTCTCTTCTAGTCTAAATTTCTCATTAAGAGCGTTTGAAGCATTTATCATTGCCATTTCTACTAACTTTTTCTTCTGTCCCCGCTTCGGTTGATGAACCTTGATCTGTAACCACTCTTCCAATAGCTCTTTGTCAACATTGTTAGGTAATAAAATTTCTTTTGGTAACACAGGATTTTCAAAATAGTATTGCGTTACAAATGATAAGAAAAACTCCTCATCTGATTCATAATATGGAAAAATAGATACTTCACGCTCAATTAAATTACCCTGCCTCATAAAAAAGACCTGTACACACATCCATCCTTTATCAACATGATAGCCAAAGATATCGCGATCTACTCTATCATTCAAATTAATCGCCTGTTTATTCATTATCGCTTCAATACCGTAAATCTGATCCCGATATTCCTTTGCTCTTTCAAATTCTAAATTTTCAGCCGCTTTTTCCATTTTTTCTTGCAATTCTTCTTTAATATTCTTATAATCCCCTTGAAGAAAGCGAACAATATTGTTTATTATCTCTTCATAGTTTTCTTTTTTAACCGGGTACTCACAAGGGCCCAAACATTGCCCCATATGATAGTAAAGACAAACGCGATTTTTAATATTCTTACATTTTCTTAAAGGGTATATTTTATCTAGGAGACGTTTCACCTGTTGTGCCGCTCCAGCATTTGGATAAGGTCCAAAATACTTCGCCTTATCTTTTTTAACTTTTCTGGTAATTTCAAGTCTAGGATGCCGGTCTAAGGTTAGTTTGATGTATGGATAAGTCTTATCATCCTTCAACATTATATTATATTTAGGACGATATTTTTTTATAAGATTATTTTCTAGAATAAGAGCTTCAATCGCTGAGTCAGTGATTATATATTCAAAATCACTAATCTCATTGACTAACCTTTGGGTCTTAGCATCGTGACTTCCTGTAAAATACGATCGGACTCGATTTTTTAATATCTTAGCTTTTCCCACATAAATAACTTGACCTTCAGTATTTTTCATCAAATAACAACCTGGTTTATCTGGAAGTAAAGATAATTTTTCTTTAAGCAAACTCATAAAACTACCTCTGTTTTCTATAATTACATCTACATTTTAACATAATTGACACATTAAAAACTCCTCTATGAAGAAGTTAATTCTTCTCTTACAATAATTTTTCTCATATACCGAGTATTATAGACAAGTTTTATTTTGTATAAGTGCAACTTTTAGAAGTGAAACAAAAAACCCCCAAAAAGGGGGCTTACTATAAGTTTATAAATATTTACCAATCGTAGCCATTAATTTTTCTTTTGGTTGGAAACCAACGATTTTCTCTACTGGTTTACCGTCCTTAAACAATAATAATGTTGGAATCCCCATAATTCCATACTTGGTAGCAGAAGCTGGGTTTTCATCAACATTTAATTTGGCAATTTTTAATTTGTCTCCTACTTCCTGATCAATCTCTTCTAATACTGGAGCGATCATTTTACATGGTGCACACCATGGAGCCCAAAAATCTACTATCACAGTTCCAGTACTTTCTACATCTGTTGCAAATGATTGATCTGTTACATGTACAATTGCCATTATAAATCCTCCTCTTTATTAAAAAATCTTTAACATAGAAGTAAGTATAACATTTGAACTTAAAAATATCCAATACAAAAGTACAAAAATAGAGAATCAATAAAGCACAATAATTTCATTAAATATGTTCAAAATGAATTCTTATTACTCGCCCGGACTTCTATCAGGATCATCTGGGGATAAAATCTTTGGCCTTTTATTTTTATATGGCATTGGCGATCTCACAATAACATCAAGTAATGCTTTACCATTAAATGGGATTAACGGCCATAAATACGGTGTATCAAACGATTTTGAAAAAACAAGAAACAGGAACCACAGTAATATACCAATAATAAATCCCCATTTACCCAGTACGAATACCATGATCAATAGGTAAATTCTTACTAAGCGATTAGCCATACTCAACTCATAACTTGGCGTAGCGAAGGTTCCTATGGTGGCAATTGCTAAATACAAAATCACCTCTTTAGTGAACAATCCCACATCTATCGCCATCTGTCCAATAATAATAGCAGATATTAAACCTAAAGCAGTCGCCAAAGGGGAAGGAGTATGAACAGCCGCCATCCTTAAAATATCAACTCCTAATTCGGCAAAGATGAACTGCCAAAAAATAGATATTTGTCCAATTTTATTAGGACCAATATATTTTAAGTTTTCTGGTAGAAGAGATGGATTCTGCACAACTAAAAACCATAGCGGAAGTAAAATCACAGAAAGAATCATTGCAAAAAACCTGATCCACCTCAAATATGCTCCTATTATCGGTTTTTGTCGATATTCCTCAGCATGTTGGACATGATGAAATAAAGTAGTGGGGGTTATCATTACACTTGGAGAAGTATCCACATAAATCAATACGTGTCCCTCTAATAGATGTACAGCTGCAACATCAGGTCTTTCTGTGAATCTTACCATCGGGTAAGGATTCCAATGGTTGGAAAATAAATACTCCTCTAAAGTTTTTTCAGCCATTGGTAGCCCATCTATTTCAGCATTATCTAATTTTTTCTTAATCCGCTCAACAAGGTCTGGATTCGCTATATCCTCTATATAAGCAATGGCAATATCCGTTTTGGAACGTTCACCAACTTGCATATATTCCATTCTTAAAGAAGGGTCACGGAGTCTTCTTCTTGTTAATGCGGTATTGAAAATTAGCGTTTCAACAAAACCATCACGTGAACCCCTTACTACTCTTTCGATATCAGGCTCTTGCGGACCTCTAGCAGGGTATGTCCTGGCGTCAATTAAGATAGCTTCATCTTCCCCATCGACAAAAAGCGCCAAAGGTCCTGATAATACTTGTGTAACTATCTGTTTAAAGTCATCAGACGTTTCAACTTCCAGATAGCCAATCTCTGTCTCTAATAAATGTTTTAATGTATTGGGAACAAGTTCTTCCCATTCCCTTTGACTCAAATGGATCATGATGTAATTCATAATATCGTCTTTAGCAAAACCATCAACGAAGTAAAGAGCAAATTCTTTTCCAGCATAATGAAGTTTACGATATATTACATCAAAACTCTTATCTACTCCCAAAATTTCATTCATAAACAAAACATTCTCAGCTAAATTTTTACTTACCTTTTTACTTTCAAGCTTTTGTTGGATAGTCATTATATTCTACCTTCTTTCTCCTAGAAGATAACAACACTACATATCGGTTTTATTTAAAGTATTTCCACTATTTACAGATTTCATAAAATACCAAGTTAATATTTGGGTACTACCTGATAACATTAATAAGTATCGTAGATGCTCCTTACCTATTGCTTTGATAAAGAAAATAAAAATCAGAATAATAAGGATTCTACCAAAATTCAAGCCAATTTCTCGGATAACAATATATTCACCACTTAATCTTGCCGAAGATTTAGATTCACCTATCTTGTCAAAGACTTTTGATGTTAAAGGAATAAAATATAATGGAGCAAAAATACTTGTTCCAATGCCATAGATCATAATCGTCACATAACTTGTATATATCACCATCGGAATCACTGCTAATGCCATCATAAATGAACCAATCATCATCGAAAGATTGCGCCAATCCTTTTTTAATATTTTTCCCACTATGTAGTAAGAAACGAGGGCAACAGCTGAAATTACCATCGAATAAACTCCTAGAGAAAATTCTTTTCCCGTAGAGATATAAACTAATAAACCAGTTAAAAATGTGATAACCCCATCCCTAAGCCCCTGGGCTGTCATTCCCAAAAAGATATTTTTCCATTCTAAATCCTCAATAACCCCTTTAAATGCTTTTAATAACCGATAACTCCCACTTAACTCACGTTTATGGAATAAAAAGCTAAGCAATACTGTAGCTAAAAAAATTATTAATGATACCAAAAAAATGATTTTATAACCAGAAAAACCAGCTTTTCTAGAGATAATCCACCCAGATAAAAAAGGTGCAATTATCCCACCTAAAGACGTAAATAAACCATTCCAACCATTAAAAACATCACGATTATTTGATTCAGTTATTTCAAAATATAAGAGGTTATAAGCAAACCAATAAAAACCTTGACCAATACCTAATAAGACTCCTAAAATCATGTAATATTTACTAGCACTAGGGCCAAACATTAAAACAGCTAAATAAAAGAATGATAAAAATGTAACCCCAAATCTAAGAATAATAACCCGATCATATTTTTTTGTAATCCTCCCCGCTACGATAAAGGTAAGCATCATTACTAGGTACTGATAAAAATTGAACCAACCAATGATTAAATAATCTTTCGTCAACTTCCAAAGATAAACATTAACAAAGGTGTTGGAAAGGGTAACGGCTATAGTAAATAGCGTGCTAATTATTAGTAGTAATTTGGTATCTTTCCCTAAAACTTTGGGGTGAAAAAAATTCATTCTATGGGCTATTTTTTGATTAAACCTCTCCTCCAAAATTATCACTCCAAAAAATAGACTTATATTAATATGACCTTATTTAGAAAAATAAATACACTAGATTATTTCCTAAGAAATTGTAAAAGAACAAGAAAGCTAAGATCACCATGTGCATTGCATTTTCGTTGACAAGTAGGAAGTTATATTTTGTAACGTGCTCACCTTTTCCGTTTCACTCCCAAAAGTCGCACTTATTAAAAATACTATTCTTTATTGAGAATGTGTATCTTGTAAAAATGTAGCTTTTAGAATGAAATAAAAAAAAGCCACCTAAGTGACTTCATAAATCAAATAAAAAATGTTAATAATAATTTCTCTCAGGCAAATCCCTTTCACCAACAAAGATAACATCTTAAAAGTTTTCCTTATTCTCTTGCTGGAATTTTCTTAAGCGTTTCAATAGTACCATCGACAATAGTCGACATTTGGCTTACCTGGACTTAAGTCAATATTTTAGACACAAAAAGTATGACATTTTATGCAATTGATTTTTCAAGTTCGTCAGGGGTTAAAAATCCAATTCTTCCATGGAGGCGATTTCGGTTGCACCACCCTTCTATATATTCAAATAAAGCAACTTTGGCTTGGTCAAAGCTTAAATATGTTTTTTGATATACTTCTTCTTTTTTTAAAACTGCATGAAAAGACTCGATAGCTGCATTATCATAGGGGTTACCTTTTGCGCTATAAGAACGTTTAACCTGATAGTTGTCAGTAGCTTTTAAATATTCTAAACTTTGGTATTAGCTTCCACGATCAGTGTGTATAATCACTCCTTTAGGAATCCTTGATTGAACATAGCATTATATAGTGCGTTTGTTACAATAGAGGAATCCATAGATCGACTAAAATAATAACCTACAATTTTTTGTGAAGCTAAATCCATAATAGAAGCTAAATAACACCAGCCATCTCTTAGGGTATGGATATAGGTAATATCTGCAACCAATTTTTGATTTATGGTCTTTGCCTTAAAATCTTGTTCTAATAGATTAGGTAAATCTTTTTCTTTAGAGTTTGATTTTTGAGGGAGAAACTTTTATAAACCACAGCAAATAAACCTAAGTTCTTCATAAGACGTTGAAAACGTTTTAAACTAGGGATTACATCTAATAAATTTTCTTTTTTCATAATTTCACGAATTTTAGGAGTGCCATAACGCCCTTTAGATTGATCAAAAATACTTTGGATATTCTTTGATAACTCTATTTTCCAATGACCGTTTTGAAGGCTTTGTACGCTTTGAGGCATAAAAAGAACTTCTGGAGATCCCTAAAGAATTACAAATACTTTTAACCAAAAATTTTTCTTTTAACTTATCTGCTGTCTCGAATAAGCTGGATTTACTTACTTTTTGGCTAATATGGCCATAGCCTTTTTTAATATTTCATTTTCCTCCCGGAGTCTTGCCATTTCTTTTTGAAATGCTTTGATTTCCTGTGGAGTTATTGATTCATCAGTATCAACTTGAACAGGTGTACGTTGCTTAACCCACCTTTGGATTGTACCAGCAGGGATGCCATATTCGCCTTCGAGACTTGCGTAAGTGCGTTTTGTTGTATTGTATAGGTCGACAATCATCTGTTTAAATTCTTGATTGTATCTATTACCTTTGCTGTTTTTCAAACTAGACACGTCCTTCTGCAAGTCATATACTCATTGATAATCAATACACTTCACTATTAAATATTGGTAATATGACTCTTCAAGCCATTGAAGATTAATTGAAACATTCAGTATAAGAGTTAACTTTTTTTGTGTCCAAGATATTAACTCAAATCCACTACTTATCAAAAGCCTTTGTTACTTTATAATTTATAAAAACAAATAAAAATATAACCACTATTGCGACCGTATTTATGGTAGTAAATACAAGTTTGTATATGATTATTAATCCGATAGCCCCAAGTCCAACAACTAGTACTCCCTTGTACTTCTTACTAGAGTTATAAAAATACTGTGTAACAGATAGTGTAATCATAAAAATTATACTGGAAAAAAATGATACTAATAAATTAATTTTAGCATTAATAATTAAAAAAAATATAAGCCCAAATAATAAATCTATAGAAACTTTTAATATTTTCATATACTTCCCCCTAACACATGGAAAAATCATTACAAATACACTTAAACTTTATTTTCCAATGACAAGTGTAACTGTCAAGAAAAATTGAACACTTTTTGCTAATTAATTTTGAACACTTTCATGTCCAAAAATGGTAATTCTATGCCGCATTCTGTAGCTGTCACTATTTAAACGAACTACTTCAGCTCGATGTATCAGACGATCTAATATAGCAGTAGTGATTGCTGGGACCCCTAATAGTTATCCCCATTTATCTGGTTCTTTATCATATAGATCATTTATCAAAAATAATATAGATTTGCTTCATTTTGATTCATAGCCATAAACATCAGATCATCAATGATGACTAAATAGGAATCCCGTACTCTTTTCATTCTTGTTTGGACCCTACGAGAAATGTCTTCTGTCTTGAGTAAATGTATGAGCTCGCCCATAGAGACAAACGACACTTCGTAACCTTTTTTTTACAGCATCCATACCTAGTACTACTGTCAAGTGGGTTTTACCCACACCTAGCGGACCAAGTAAGATTAGGTTGAATAATTGATCTAGCCATGCAAATTCTTTTAGTTGATTTAATTGTTTTTTGCTTAGTGATTGCTGTTCTTTAAGATCAAATTCATCTAATGTTTTGTTGTATGGGAATGGTGCCCATTTAATTCTTTTCTCAAATTGTTTTCTTCCCTTCGTTTTTGTTCGTAACTAAGCAGTTGACTGAGTCTTTTGCAAAATAACGTTTTTCCATAAAAAAGATAAACTAACCCTATTGAAAAGTTGGTGATTTTTTTACCCCTCCATCTAGCTAATATCTATTAATTTAACATAGATTGTAGATTTATTGGTAAATAAGTATTCAATCTTATCTAGCGGAAACTGTCCATTTTAGTTTAGCATTCACAACTAGATTGTCAAAGTAATATAACTATCCTCCTCAGTAATATATAACTACACTTTACTAAGGAGGATAAATCACTTATAAATCAGTCTGATAAAGTGGTTTCCATACCCGATTCCCAATATTGAACTTCAATTGGATTATTGAAATTTGAATCTTCATAACGTATCATAACGTCATATACAATATAGGCGCCCCAATAATCAGACCATTGTTTATATTGATAATACTCTATATAAGTAGGATCAATACCCGCATCTAAAAGTAAATCATATATAACTGCGGCAGAGGCTGCAGCAAAACTTCCTTTCCAAGTAGCTTCTGCAATATATTCCAATGTTTGCGCTTTTTTTAGATATCCTCCCAATTTAGCCCATGACATATTAAAAACTGTACCAGCAATAACACTTACTACAACATTTAAATCTTCATTTGTGATTTCTCTAAATACAGAATCTGTTATTCTGATTGCACTACCATCTATCACTACGGCATTTATTGAAAATTCATTTTCCACGTCATTTGCATCTGCTACACCTTCCTTAGATAAATTCAAGAAAAAATCTATACTCTTACTCGATCTAATAAAATTTCCGTCTTTATCAATGAAAAATACTTTTGCATTATTTTTCTTGATTATTAAATGTGGATTTTTTGCTAAAACATTGTTTGATAAGGTAAAAATTAAAGAAAACAAAAGTAAAATAGAAACAACTTTTTTCAATCTCATAAATAATCACTCCATAAATTTATTTTTATTCAAAAAAATATATTTGATCTATTTTATACTTTTAAATCCATCCACTAACCATTACCATACTCAAACGAATCTCCTAAATATATTGTCAATTCATTTAATAGATTCCTTAACTGAACATTAGAAAGGCTTGGTTTAGCTTCCCATACAAGAGCTGCTACACCTGCAATATGTGGGGATGCCATGGATGTTCCGTAAAATGAAGCATAACTGTTATTTGGCACTGTGCTTAGAACCTCTACACCAGGTTCAACTAATTCTAGTTGTCTTCCAACACTAGAAAAACTAGCACGATTATTGTTTTGATCAGGCTGCTGGATAAGTAATCGTTCCTTTTTTTGCATAGCCATTATTACCCGCTGATGCGACTAGTAGAATACCAGATTGATAGGCTTTGTCTACTGCTCTTTTTATAGTTTTAGATTTGATAGTGCCACCTAAGCTCATATTGATAATGTTCGTATTGTGTTTAAGTCTTCATGTGTATAGTCTATTCCTGTATCTATTATTCCTATTTTAATTCCCTGTCCTGTATAACCTAAATCATGCGCATCTGTAGCTTTAACATGGGTTACTCCCCAAGGAGTCACTTGACTTGTTGCATGAGCTATGGCATCTTTTCAATATAAGCTATATTAGGATTCTTAGTTAATTCAGTTACAGCTTTTTCCGATAATTTTGCTACTATAACTGGAAAATGTTTATATTGCCTATTGATTTCCCCGCCATGATTCTTTATAATATTCTTATTGACTTTAGATTTGAATGCTATAAAGTAAGTGTTCCCAGCACTATTTGGTGGGGATTTTTCTTGGGCAAAAGATGTTGTGACTAATGATAGTATCAGCAATAATGAAGTCAATTCGTTTCACTTCTATTTCACCTCCTCTCCAAAATACTTCTCTTTTTAATCTCTGCTTTTTCCATTTATGTTCTCTTCACAATGAATTATATTCGATAATCTCTTTGCTGTAAATTGGGAAAATTGGTAGATCATACCTTGGATAATTCAACCTTTTTAAGGTGAATTTGCGCAACTTTTTTGAAAGATTTTTTATTGAAATTAACTATTTTTATGATATATTTGGCATAATAGGTATTTTCTACTATTGTAAAAAATCCAGTCAATACTATTAAGTTGTCTATTGTTTTGTTAGCATAGGTAACAGAGATACATTTTTAAAATGTTATGCTTATTTTCCAATTTCACCCTAATTCCCCCGAGAAATTATATCGATAAAAAGTTGTATTTTGTATAAGTGCTTTTTTTGGATATAAAAAAAAGAAGCCACATATGTGACTTCATAAACCAAATTAAGATGTTAATAATAATTTTTCCACGCTTTCTGATATAAATCGATAAGGATCGGATGATTTAAAGTATTTATTTTTAAATTAGGTAAATCTCCTTCATCTTTTCCAAAGTGAAACAAACTCGGAATCAAATCATCAGATAAATATTTAGTTTCAATATTAAGTTTAATCTTATCAATATTTGGTTTTTCTCTACCAGCTAAAATGAATCCCCAATTACCAAAGGATGGAATCTCAACATGATAATTCAAAACTTTTAGTCCCGTCGCTTCAACAGTCTTGCTTATCGTCCAATAAACTTCCCTTGCAAATAGAGGACTGGTAGCTTGAACGCTGATAGCACCATCAGGGGATAAGTGGTTTCTTAATTGGGTATAAAAGGTACGAGTATATAACTTGTTTAAACTCTCATTGTTTGGATCGGGTAAATCGACAATTATAACATCATAAATGTTTTCTTGATTCTCTTGCAGAAATTTAAGAGCATCTTGATAGTAAAACTTTACCTTTTCACTTTCTAACGAACCTTTATTTAGCTTTTTTATTAAGGGGTCAGTTTTACTAAACTCGATCAACTCGCGGTCTAGATCAACTATTGATATCCGTTTAACGTCATCATATTTTAGAATTTCACGTAATGCTAATCCATCTCCGCCACCAAGTATTAGGATATTGTCTCTCTTTTTAGCTACATTCATCGGAAGATGAACAAGTGCTTCATGGTATCGATATTCATCAGTAGATGAAAATTGGATGTTACCGTCGATAAAAAGACGAATATCATCCTTCTGTCTAGTAACTATGATTCTTTGATAAGGTGTCTCAAAAGCCCTTACAACAGGATCACGATAAAGTTTTTGCTCAAAATTAAACCAAATTTCATTCCCAAAGATGAATCCTAATCCTAAAATAAATAACAAGAAAATCCCAATGAATATCAGTTTCTTTGGTGACTTGATCTCCTTTTGAAAAGAAATTGTAATCACAATACCGATCAAAATATTAAAAATAGCAATTAAAAACCCAGTTTTAACAAATTCTAAATATGGTCTTAATAGAAGAACAAAGGCAACTGTTCCTATCAAGCTACCAATATAATCAAAAAATAAAACTCTAGCAGTACTTTTATTTAACTTCGAGCCTAATTCTGAGGCTTTCCTAATCAAGATCGGCATCTCTAAACCCGTCAAACCACCCACTACTGTAATGACAAAATATAAAAAGATTGCATCAACACCATCACCAACATAGGCAGTAATACCAAATAAAATAAGAATCGAAAAACCACCTATAGTTCCTATCAAATATTCCACAATTACAAAAACCTGGACTAACTTATCATTTATCTTTTCACTAAGATAAGCCCCTATGCCCATTCCAGTTAAAAATAAACCAATGGTGATAGAGTATTGTTTTACCCCATCACCTAAAATATAACTTCCAACCGCTCCAAATAATACTTCAAAAATAATGCCACAAATAGAGACGATAGCACTAGCCCAATATAATTTTTTAATCTGATCCATCAATTCCACCTATTTTTCTACAAAAATTAAGTAATACTAGCTCCTACAACAAGTGCAATCCCTATAGAAATTAGAAAAGACAATAGCCCAACCGCTCGATTATCTTTTTCAATCTCTTCATCAACTTTAAACTGTGGGGTGAAAAATTCAAATAAATAATAAGCTATCAACTGTAATCCAAATCCAAAAGCCCCCCAAATAAAAGCACTCCAAAGAGAATCATTATGGTAAATTGAAAATGCTAGTATGATTGCGACAGCAACAATTTTACCACCCGTAGCAAGCGCAACAGATATATTGCCGTTCTTTATTTCCTGCCAATCATTATATTTAGTTACAACTTCAAAAATAGCTAGAAAAATAACGATTGATAATACCGCTAAAACAAAATAAGCACCTGTTAAAACGTAGATATTATCCCAAATTGACACTTCTATCACCTCTTTATTAGTTATTATTTTCCAGCACTTGGCCCGCCACCTCGTATTGTTGTATTACCTGATGAGCCAATGCGAATAGAACCAGTTTTGCCTGTTCCTCTATAGGGAGTATATCCTTTCGGACCAATATATCCTCGATATTTTCTCTTATAGCTTACTTCAAAGATATCTTCGACTATATTAGCAATTAAATAAGCTTCAAATAAACTAAGATCATAATTATCTTTGACAAATTGTCGGTCAGCAACTTCAATTAACACATCGTCTGGTTCTTCAATATCCTGCATCACAGTAACAAGATAATCATTATAAATCAAAAACATCCTTTCAGGATCTTCCATGCTTTTTTGTAATGGAGGATACTGCGATGCAATCGTATTAGCAGTTTCAATAACGGTTTGATTCTGTGCCCGATAAATATTAGCAAAATCATTTCCAAATTGACTTGGAACGACATTTTCAAGTGGATACTTATTAGAGATCGCACTAGAAACATTGCCACACCCTGTTAGCAGAAGTGTGGCAAAGGAAACTATGAGTAAGATTAATAACCTTTTTTTCAAACCCTCACCACCTATCCCGCTAATTAAAACTCATTATTCATCCTTTTTACCTAGTTTTTCCTTAAGTTTTGCTAACTCATCTTCAACACTTGAATCTTCTAAAGCAGCAAGTTCATCATCTAATGTGGAATTCATCTTTTTTAACTCCATACTGGCTTCGGCTTCTGCTTCTAATTCAAGAACTTTTTCAGACATCCTTTCAAATCCTTTAGCAGCATTATCTGTTCCAAAATTACTCATAGTCTTGTTAATCTTCTTTTGAGCTTTAGCAGCCTCAGCACGAGCAACTAAGGTTGCCTTTTTATTCTTCATATTTTCAAATTCGTCTTTCATTTCTCTAAGTTGCTTGCGCAATTGATCAGCATTAGACTTTGCATTCTCATATTGTACTTTGAAATCATCAACTTTCTCTTGATGTACTTTTTTATCAATTAAAGCCTTTCTAGCCAATTCTTCATTGCCAGCCTCTAGCGCTTTCATCGCCTGTTGCTCTCTTTTTTCAACCATCTCCTGTGCTTCTTCTAACTGCTGTTTAAATTTCTTTTCAATGGCAATTTGCTTAGCAACAGCAACTTCAGCTTCAGCTATATCTTGTTCTAATTCTCTTAAATATTGGTTTAACATTTTTATTGGGTCTTCAGCCTTATCCAATAATTCATTTAAACTTGCCTTTGTTAAATCACTTAGTCTTTTAAATAAACTCATCATTTTATCCTCCTTTTATATTCTTTAAATCTATTGTTTTTAGCTACCTGCTAACCAACTAATTTCTTTTAAACTAATCGGATAACCGTAACTTATCTCTAAATCACTACCCCACTTTTCTACCGATAAATAGTGTTCTTCGTCATCAGATTCAAAATCCCAATATTCCACCTGTTGCCCTACGACAGCACCTGCCTGACCAACAACTTCAGTAATTCTCGCAAAGCCATGTTCTTCAAGGTAATAGCGAATACCATTGATATCAAGTCGATCCTTTACATCTGTTATTTGGGTAGGTATTCTTTCGTATATCCCTAATTCTAGTTCATCGTCTTGTTCAACTGCCAACCAAATATTCTTTTTATCTCCTTTTAGATGATAGGCAATCCACTTATATCCAGAATCCGAATATCCTAATTTACCGATAACTAAATAATCTTCTAAGTCATAGGTTACAATATCGTTGATTTGTAAACTAAAGACATCCCTCCTTGGTTGAACTGTCTTCTTTTCTTTTTTTTTAAAGAAAATATCAAATAAACCCAACCTAATCACCCCTCTTATTTGTATTCTTACGTTCTTAAATCTGGAAGGTTTCAATAATTTTTATTTTAATTCAACAACCGTTACTCCTGATCCTCCCTCACTAAACTGGCCTAATCTAGTACGTTTTACATGAGGATGTTTTTTTAAGAAGTTTTGTAATCCAGTCCTCAAAGCCCCAGTACCTTTACCATGGATAATTGATACCTGTCCAAAGCCCTGCATAAAAGCCTCGTCTAAATAGCGATCGATTTCTATTATCGCCTCTTCAACGGTTTTGCCACGAACATCTATCTCTGACTTAGCATCTGAACTTCTTTTTACTGTCGTCAGTTTGATCTCTTTGTGTTGCTTTTGTTTTACTTCGATAACTTCTAGATCGGACTTATCTATTTTCATTTTTAAGATGCCAATCTGAACCAGATATTCCTTGTCGCTTACCTTTTCTAGGACTGTCCCTTTTTGTCCATAACTTAATACTTTCACTTGATCACCAATTTCTATTTTGGCATTTTTGGATTTTTTCCTTGGCTTTGGTTTGGCTACCTCAGGAACGGATTCATCTAATCGTTTTTTCATCTCTATCAAACGATGTTCTTTAATTCCCACTTGCTCTTCTTTTGCCATCTTACGCAACTCTGCAATGATTTCTTCCGCTTCTTTCTTCGCTTTTTTGACAATAGCTTCAGCACTTTGTCTAGCCTCTTCAAGTAGGCGGAGTTTATTACTTTCAAAACTAGCAATTTTTTCTTCAAGTTCTTGACTTCTGATTTCGATCTCTTTTCTCAATAGTTCTGCTTGATAACGCTCTTTTTCGGCAGTTCGTTGATTTTTTTCTAGAGATTCAATCATCGACTCTACCTGCAAATTGTCATCGCTAATTTGCCCCTTAGCAAAATCGATAATATCTTGAGATAATCCCAGTCTTTTAGCAATGGCAAAGGCGTTACTACGTCCAGGTACTCCAATCAGTAGACGATAGGTAGGTCGGAGGGTTTCAACATCAAATTCCACACTTGCATTAATAACATCTTTACGATTATAGGCATAAGCTTTTAGTTCACTATAATGGGTAGTAGCTACCACCTTAGCTCCCTTCGTTCTAATCTTTTCTAGGATCGCAATCGCTAAAGCCGCTCCTTCTGTTGGGTCAGTACCTGCTCCTAACTCATCCAGTAGAATTAGACTATCACTATTCATTTTTGCTAAGATATCTACGATATTAGTTAGATGTCCTGAAAAGGTACTTAAACTCTGTTCAATACTTTGTTCATCCCCAATATCAGCATAAACAGCAGAAAACACTGCCACTTCACTTTCATCTTCTGCAGGAATATGTAATCCAGCCATCGCCATCAACGTTAACAGTCCCAATGTTTTTAACGTTACAGTTTTACCGCCAGTATTGGGACCGGTAATGACAATTGAATTGAATTCTTTTCCTAAATGAATATTAATAGGCACAACCTTATTAGCTGGGATCAGTGGATGTCTAGCTTTTTTTAAATCTACAATTCCCAAATCATTTAATTTAGGCATTGTAGCCTTCATCTCCAGAGCAAGTTCTGCTTTAGCTTGTATAAAATCTAGTTTGCTGAGATGTTCAATATTTTTAGTTAAAGTATCGGCCTCTAACCTAACTTCATCACTTAATTCCTTAAGGATTTTCTCAATTTCCTTTTCTTCCTTCATTTGAGTTTCTTTAAGTTGATTATTGATTTGAACTACAACCTCTGGTTCAATAAAAAGCGTAGCCCCTGAAGCAGATTGGTCATGCACCATTCCCCCAAATACTGAACGATACTCCTGCTTAACAGGTATTACATATCTGCCGTTACGGATAGTGATTATCGGTTCTTGAAGCATTTTTTGGTTACTTGTGTTTCGTAGTATTTGTTCTAGTTTTTCTTTCACCCTAGCTTCAAGCGTCCGGATCTGCTGACGAATTGTCCTTAATGCAGGACTTGCCGTATCCATGATTTCTCCGTATTCATTGATACAACTATTAATCTTTCCTTCTATTTCCTCCAATTCATTTATTTCAGTAGCATGGGAAAGTAAAATAGGTAGCGGATTTTTATCAGCGAGGTTAATGATAGAACGTTTTACCTTCTTACCGGCATATAGCGTATTGGATATCTCCAGTAATTGCTCAGCCGTTAGATTTCCACCAATATTTAATCTTTTTATATATGCACGAATATCCCTAATTCCTCCAAGTGGTAGCCCACCCTTTAGACGAATAACATCTAATGCTTCTTTTGTTTCTTCTTGCATTTGCAATGCTTGATGTAAGTCATTAGTGGGTATTAATTGTTGACATAACTCTTTACCGATAGCAGAAGACGCCTTATTTTCCAACATACTAATAATTTTAGGGAATTCTAATGTATCTAATCCCCGGATATTCACAAAAAATCCTCCCTTTATTTGTAAAATATAAAACATCAATCCTTTTTATAAACAAATACTAAGACTTATTATACCATTCAGAATAAAAAAAAGTCACAAACTCAAATACATACTTTAAAAATCTTTGGAGATGATATCTACTGTTGGAAAGTGAGGTGATTGGATGACAGTAGGAACTCAACTACAACAGACAATTGCAAGTGCCCAAAGCGTTTCCGCTAGTTTAAAAAGCTTTGCATTAGAAACCCAAGACCAACAGGCAAAGCAAATGTTCAATTCAATGGCACAAAATATGGATAATGTCGTTTCACAATTACAAGCCCGATTAGATTATGTTTCAACTGAAGAACCACAGTATAAACAACAGTAATTAAAGGAGTTACTAACGAAAAATAATTTTGAGCTGAATAATTCTTTTATTCAGCTCAAATATGGATGAAAATTAACATACTTTTTCACCAAAGGATAATTTTTCTTAGAACTTTTGAGCGATAGCTTGAGCAAGTATATTTATTTGAGAAGTTTGAATAGCTTTGATAGCAAAAGTTCCACTTTTAGCAAACTGGAGCATTGCATGAAACTTTTTCTTAATGTCAAGTATGTAAATATAAAATGTGCGGAAGGCTTGAGAAAATCGCTCTCCAAAATGTTTTTTGATCTCTGAGAGTACTTTTACTACTGATTGGCTATCTTTAGATTCTTGCAAAAATATAATGGCTATAGTTATTTATTTTTTTTTGATGATTGTTGGTTAGAAAAGTTTAATTAATTTTCTATCCTGATTGATTTAATTTTTTGATTTCAATTAGTATAGGAACTTTAAATAAGTCATTTTGACGGAAAGAGATTACATATTCGTTTTCGTTTTCCAATAAATCCCATGTAGTTTTCTCGATTTTAATATTAATTTCCATTTTAGTAATTGGGTCATAAAATTTTCCCCAGTAATTATTATTATCATAGTATTTCTCTATTAGCTTTACTTGATAATTCGAAGAGGTTGAAGTACTAATATATGACATTCCAATATAAAAACTTAAAATTGCTACTACAATAATAAAAAACAATACTATTTTTTGATTCATGTGCGACCCCCTTGGTTAAATAAATGATGATGATAAAGCGAGTTTTAGTGCCAAAGGCACACCATATGACAATGCGCCAATTGAAGCTTTTCACAGTATTTTAAAAAGATAATATATTTATCAAAGATCTTTTAAAAATATAGAGGAACAACAAGTTGGTCTATTTCAATATATTGAAGGTTTCTATAATAGACAGAAAATTCACAGTAAACTTAATTATTTAAGACCTAGGGATTTTGAGATGGAATATTATCAAAGATTAGATAATGCAGCATAAATTCACATCAAATAATTGTCCATTTTATCTGATAATTTTGCTGATATAACAGGAATATATTTGTATTGCTTTTTGATTTCCCTGCTATGAATCTTCATAAGATTCTAAGGTATCAGAAAACTTACCAAAGCTTATTAACTCGACCATGTGATGATAATTGTATATAGCCATCAATTAATGGTCTTTTTACTTCTCTACCGTTATTATCCATCTTTTTATCCCAAATTACGATATACACTTCATCTACATAGTCGGCATAAGTTGTAGATGAATTAGTTTCTGCAATATATCTTCGAACTGCTACTTCGACGCTACCATCTTTTTTGCGTACATCTAAAATATCAAAAGTAGGAATAAAATGTTCCCCGGTTAACATAAACGGCTGTAAAATTTTATTTGGATTATTAATATCTAACACTCTAGCAGTAGCTATTTCGTTTAAATCTTCACTATTTGATGTTATTAAATCAGTAAAATATCGGCTTACAACTCCAACGGCTTCTCTAATATTTTCATCGGCTGGAAAAACGGATTCCATCCAAATATCTTTTTTAGAGTGTAAAGAAACAATTTTTTTGTTGTTATCCCACTCAACTTGCAGATTAAGTACTTGTGCAATCCATCTCAAAGGAACCATTGTTCTGCCTTTAATAATTTGAGGTGGGACATCAGTAAAAATTTCCTCGCCATTAAAATTCAATTTAATATAATCTTTTGCTAAAGCAGAAAAACTAAAAAAACTTATTATGGTAAGAGTAATGAATCCATAAAATAATTTTTTTTTCATTTTTTATAATCATTCCTCTCAATGGGTCTTGCCTCATTCATGTAAGGACGTGCCCCCACAATTCATGGGCATAAATAGTCATCATTACTCTTGTATGCTTTCAGAAATTTTATTAATAATTAACATTGTACTTTCTATCCTTTGACGAATTTCTGCGCTACTATAATTACGTACTATTATTTTTGGATAGACAAATATATTATATAAAGTCAAATCATCTTGTGCTGGAGTGCTATCAAATGGATATAAATTCCTGCTTAAATCATGAAGACTGTTAGATATTTGTTTCATTTTATTTGAGTCAATAGGCCGGTTCAATTGTTGTTTAATATTATGCGATAATTTAAAGACCAAAAGATTTAATTCTCTCAATACTGTCTTCGTATCGTATAATAATTCCTGGTCATAGTACTTTGAAAGTGCATTATCAAAGACGATTTTTTCCACATCATTATATAAATTAACCCTTTCCATAGCTTTTTTATATCCATCCATATAATAAATTAAGTATTCTAGTTTTCGATTATCCGAGGCGTCCATTTCGTTTAACGTAATTGCAACATTGCTGAAAAACATTGCATTTGTATAAACTCTTTCAAAGTAATGATAAGAAATATCTATTACATCTGATTCTTTAAGCTTAATAGAAGTATTTATGTTACACCCCACGACAAATATTGACAAAAGTATTATCATTGCAAATATTTTTTTCATTGTAAACTTGTATGAAATAGTCAATGCTAAATCATACTCCCCTTTCTTATGTTATGTTATTATCCGAAATAATAAATTTAGGCACCATGGACTTTTTTAAACCAATAGATTGGCTATTAGTTGAATTTAATTGCCCACAGTTATATCTAAATCAATTATAGTTGCTTAAGTTTTAAACTTTTATTTCTTACCTTCTACGAAGGTTGCTCCACCAACAATATTTAAGTCTTCATGTGTATAGTCTATTCCTGTATCTATTATTCCTATTTTAATTCCTTCTCCTGTATAACCTAAACCATGCACATCTGTAGCTTTAACATGAGTTACTCCCCATGGAATCACTTGGCTTGTTGCATGAGCCTTTGTATCCTTTTCAATATAAGCTATATTAGGATTCTTAGTTAATGCAGTAACGGCTTTTTCTGGTAATTTTGCTGCTATAACAGGAATATACTTGTATTGCTTTTTGATTTCCCCGCCATGATTCTTTATAACATTCTTATCTACTTTAGATTTGAATGCTATAAAGTAAGTGCCCTACCAAAATATTTCTCTCTTCAGCCCCTACTTTTTTCCATTTATGTTCTCTTCACAATGAATTATATTTGATAATCTAATTGCTGTAAATTGGGAAAATCGGTAGTTCATACCTTGGATAATTCGATCTTTTTGTAGTGAATTTGCGCAACTTTTTTGAAAAAGGATTCGATCAATAGTCAAATAATTTTTATTGTCATATTTTGGTGCCTATGATATGCTGTCTTTAGGATAATTTAAACTTTATAACCTTAATTTTCCTTCAGCGGGGAGGGAAAGGAATCCTATGAAGATAGGTGATAAAATAAGATATTTTAGAAAGCAAAAAGGAATGACGTTAAAGCAATTATCTGAAGATATTTGCTCTATATCTTATCTTAGTAAAATTGAGAATAACAAAGAAAAACCACACCAAGAAGTTATTAATAAGCTGTTTAATAGGTTAGGTATTCCATTAGAACAAGATGATCCGAAACAAATAGAAGAATTAAACAAAGAATTAGATGAATGGTATGAAGTGATAAAAAATAGAGATGTTAATAAAGCAGTGGAATTAGAGAAAACTATTTCAGAAAAGTTAACTAATATTGAAAGTCCATCAATATTAACAAAATATAACCTATTTTCTATTCGATACCAATTGCTATTAGGGAATTTAGATAAAAGTAAATCTATCATTAATCGTTTACAAGAACAAAATAATAATTTCTCAGTTGAACACAAGTATTATTTTAACTACTTTAACGGCCTCTATCATTATTTGCTAGATGATTTTATTGAATCGCTAAAATATTCTTCAAAAGCAGAACGAATCAATCAAACCCTTCAAGTTAATGAACCAGAACTGTATTACCTTCTTGCAATTACCCACAGTAGATTAAATCATGTTACGTTAGCTATCCAATATACGAATATTGCCTTTGAACTGTTTAATCAAAAGCTTAATTATATTCGGAGTGCTGAATGTCAAATTATTATGGCAATCAATTATATCCGAATTAGAGATCTTGAAAAAGCAGATTATTATTTGGGAAATGTTTTACAATTAGCAGAAAAACTAAAAGATGACTATTTGTTAAGTAATACCTATCACAATCTTGGTTACCTTCATTCAATGAAAGGAGAACCTCAAACAGCAATTGAGTATTATCATAAAAGTCTGAAATATAAAGAAGAAAATGAAGGATATTTAAATACTATTTATTACATAATTCAAGAGTACTTTACTATAGGGAAGATAGATAAGGTAAATGAATGGATTGAAAAAGGTTTGGAGTTGACCAATGAAAACAACAAATATTATGTCAAAATAAATGTATTGAAATCAATACTCTCTTTATCAAAAAAAGATAATGATAAAAAAGAGGCACATAAATACATAGAAGAAAAAGCAATTCCCTATTTTATAAAAAAACAGTTTTGGCGGGAAGTTAGTGAGTATGCTGAAAAACTTGCCGATTATTATAACAGCGATGGCCATTATAAAAAATCCAGTCAATATTATAAACTAGCTAATGATGCGAGAAAAAAAATATATGTGAGGTGAGAAGTCGGGAGCTCAATCCCGACTTTTGCTTATTTATATATCATCAAAGAAATCAGCAATTATTTTATGACTATCTATTGAAGAAATCCACTACTTTTAATCTTTTTAGTTTAAATGCTGGAATTAGAGAAACACCAATGCTTGCTATTAAAATGATAACGATCGTAGTAATTAATACATTCCAATTAATTATAAAATCAATATCTAAAAATGTAGATAATCCTTTAGTTAAGGTTAAACCTAAAACACCTCCAATAATGGTTGAAAATAATCCAATAAGTAAAGATTCGATTATAATTATATTTAATAAATTTGTTGGAGTTGAGATAGTCGCTCGTAATATTCCATATTCTCTTTTACGAGAAATAATATTTGAGTGGATTGAATTATACATTCCTAAAAATCCAACTACAAAAATACTTAAGATAGCTGTATAAAAAATAGAATACATTCGTAATATTTGATTTTTTATATCTTTAATTACAATTTCTTGGTTTAAGAGTTCAGCTTCAGGATATTTGCTGATAACTCTATAAACCAGTTGTTCAATTTCAGAAGTATTTTTTTCTGTTGTTGCAATAAAAAAACCTCTAGGGTATGTTGAATCACCTTTTAGTTTTAAATACTTCCAATCAATAATGGCAAGTTTACTATGTAAAGTACTAGGAACAAAATCCATTATATCAGTAATAATAAAAGATGTGTTTTCTTTAATTTCTACTTGATCTGAACGTCCTGTTAATTTAATTACTTCTCCAATTTTATAATTAAATTTGGTAGCCATCTCTTTAGAAAGGATAATTGCTGGTTTTGAAGTATTAACATGTTTAGATAATAGTCCCATATTCATTAAACTTTGAAAATCTGCTGGAGATACAAGTAGTTCTTCATTTTTATCAGTTTTAACACTTATAATCTTACCTAGAGCTGAAACATGGTTAACCCCAGGTATAGCTTTCAATTCACTACTTAAGCTAAGAGGAAGAGTAGACATCATCGGAGCATATGCTTGAACCATTAATCGAGTACCAAATTGATTTTCAATACGGTTATATTCACCTTTTTCTATCGCTCCTAATAAATTTTGTAAAGAAAATCCGATTGCTAATCCTAATACAATAACAATAGCAGCATTTGCTGTATGCACTTTTTGAGAAATTAAATTATTGATGGCTAATTTAACTTCAATTCTATTTATAGACCCTAAAATATATTTAACTCCTATTAATATTGGTTTTACAAATAAGTATAAACCAACTATAACTCCTAAAAGTAATATTAAACTTCCGATAAACGACAAACCACTTAACTTTTCAGAAAAAATAATAGATATTGTAGTTAATAGAATTCCAATAGTTAAAAAGAAAAGGCTTGTATATGTTCTTCTCCTTTTGGGAGTATATTCTTGATTAAGGGTGTTGCTAAAAACTTGGATAGGGGGAATATTAGCTACTTTAAAAGCTGGAACCAATCCCGCTACTAACACAGACAGAATTGAAATGATAATAATAAGAGTAATAATATTCCAAGGGATAGGAGTCTCTAATATAGTTGTTTGTAGTTGCCCGACAACAATGTTTTTTCCAAATTTTGCAATCAGTATTCCTAGCCCACTTCCCATAACACTACCTATCAAGCTTAATATAAGTGCTTCAGTTATGACTAAAAAAACTAATTGTTTTTTACTTGTTCCAATTGAACGTAAAATAGCCATCTGCTGTATTTTTTCTTTAAATGACATTTGGAGTATACTTTGTACAAAATACGTACTTATTAAGAGTATAAATACCCCAAAAACAATACCTATATTTCGGAGTCCACCCAAGTTACTTCTAAATTTATCTTTTTCTTTTATAGGATCAATAATTAATCTTGGGTCAATGTTACTTTTTATATCCTTTATAAACTGTTGTTTATCTGCATTTTCTTTTAGATCAATTAACATTAAATTAACTTTATTCGGTGCTTTTAGTGTTTTCTGAAGATCTTTTATATTAAAGAGGACAGTACTTTTCCCTTCTAAGACCTCTTTAACAGTCCAAACCCCTTCTTCACCAGAAGGAAATGTGATTTTTATTTTCCCGTTATTTTCTTTAAAACGATCAAGCAAATCTTTGGACAAAATAACTTCATTTTCATTTATATCATATTGAGGTATTTTGAATTCTGTTTTAGCAAAAGAATCATTAGGAGCAATACCTATAAACAGGATTCCATTACGAGATTCATTAAATAAAGGAAAAAAAACAGTAGAAAGTTGTTTAACATAAGGATGGTTTTTGATATATTCAATATCATCTTCAGATAACTTTGCTTCAACCACATCATTATAACCTACCAAATTTTTGTATCCTATCATCACATCTTTTTCGCCATAATTTTCTCTTACTTGGTTTTCAACTTCGGCTTTCATTCCTACATATAAAATGCTGGTTGAAACCAACAAACTAATAGAAATTGCAATTCCTAGAATAATATAGAGATTACGGATATTTCTATTCATTTGTTTAATAACATATTGGATAAAATTAGTTAGCATAAACAGTACCTCCTGAAATATCCGTTAACTTTTCTGATATTTCAACAGAGATTTCTCTTTTGCTTTTGTTATTAGATAATAGTTCATCTTCAATAATCCTTCCATCTTTAAAATAAATGACTCGATCTGCATAGGATGAGACGATAGGATTATGAGTTACTAATATAATTGTTTGCTCTAATTCTTTTTGAGTGGTTTTTAATAATTCCATAATTTCTAAAGTAGTTTTAGTATCTAGATTACCTGTGGGTTCATCTGCTAATAAGATAAACGGTTTACGTACTAAAGCCCTGGCTATAGCTACACGTTGTTGTTGTCCACCAGACATTTGATGAGGATATTTTAATACTTGATTCTTTAAACCAACTATTTCTAACATGAATTTAACTCTTTCATTTATATAAGTTTTAGATGTTCCTTCTATAACAAGTGGGAGAGCTATATTATCCTGTGCAGTTAAAGATGGAATCAAATTAAAAAATTGAAAAACAAATCCAATATGTTTTCGTCGAAAAACAGATATTTCTGGTTCTTTGTTTAAATATTGTAGATTTACCCCGTTAAAGATGATTTCTCCAGAAGAAGGAGAATCTAATCCACCAACTAACTGTAAAAATGTTGTTTTACCAGATCCGCTAGGTCCCATAATGGAAACAAATTGACCTTTAGGAACTGTAAGAGATATATCTTGTAGAGCTTTAACTTTTGAAGTTCCTCTACCATATTCTTTATTTAAATTTTTAACTTCTAATAAATTATCCATTTCTACCTCCTATGTAATTTCTTTTAAAACTTCCTTATCACTAATTTTACCATTTTTTCTTTCATCAGGAGATATTTCTTAAATTTATTTTATTGTTTGATAGCAAAAGAATCAGATTTAGCTAAAAAAATAGAATTGGTTAACGAATCGGGTTTTATACTCCTAGTAGAATTTTCTTTAAAAAAATCTTGAATAAGAATGGATAATGAAATATACTACAATTAAACATATGAACAATTATTCATATATTGAAAGGTGGGGAAATTGTGGCTGGAAAAAAACTTAAAGTTGAAAGCTGTAATTGCACGATTATTCACAATGAAGTAGTGGATGATGTAAAAAAAGGGATGCCACAAGAAGAAACTCTCTACGATTTGGCTGAACTTTTTAAAGTGTTTGGAGATACAACTAGGATTAAAATCTTATATGCTTTATTTCAAGCTGAAATGTGTGTTTGTGATATCGCTGCTCTTCTTAAAATGAATCAATCAGCCATTTCTCATCAACTTAAGGTATTAAAACAAGCCAGATTGGTTAAATACCGAAGAGAAGGAAAAGTTGTTTATTATTCCTTAGATGATAACCATATTAAACAAATTTTTGACCAAGGGTTAGTACACATTAAGGAAAAATCATGATGAAGAATTTGAAGGAGAGAACAAAATGAGTATAGCTACTTCAACAGAAAAGATAGAATTTACATTAGAAGGCCTTGATTGTGCTAGTTGCGCTGCAAAAATTGAAGCAAAAGTCAAAGAATTAGATGATGTTTTAGATGCATCAATAAATTTTGTGACCCAAACATTGTCACTGAAAATTAAAAAACAAGATCAAATTAATCAAATGATTACTGAAGTAAAAGCAATCGTAAACCATTTAGAGCCAGATGTAATTGTCAAGGAAAAAATCACTACACAACCAGTTAAGAAAACATTGGTTTTAGAAAATTTATCTTGCGCAAGTTGTGCTACAAAAATTGAAGATGCAATAAAACAATTGCCTGGTATTAAACAAGCAAATGTAGATTTTGTATCTAGCAAACTAATTATAGAAGTCTACAATAAAAACGACTTGTCCCAAAGAATTGAAGATGCCAAAAAAATCATTGATTCAATTGAACCTGATGTTCAAGTATATGATACCGATCAAGAATATAATGATGGACATAGTAATAATGTTACTGATAGCGAAGAGGGAGAATTTAAAAAAAGATTTATTCAATTAGGAATTGGTGCAGCCTTATTTGCTACAGCTATAGCCTTTAAATTTACTTTCTGGATTGAATTTATCTTATATTTCATTAGTTACATCATAATTGGTGGGGAAGTTTTATTAAGAGCAGCAAAAAATATTAAAAGGGGTCAAATTTTTGATGAAAATTTCTTAATTAGTGTTGCTACTATTGGAGCTTTTGCTATTAAAGAATTTCCAGAAGGTGTAGCCGTAATGCTTTTCTATCAAGTTGGGGAATTATTTCAAGATATGGCTGTAAATCGCTCCCGAAAATCAATTGCGGCATTAATGGACATTCGTCCAGATTTCGCCAATCTTAAAGTTGGAGAAGAAATCAAAAAAGTTTCACCTGAGGATGTAAATATTGGAGATGTTATCATTGTTAAACCAGGTGAAAAAGTTCCACTAGACGGTAAAATTATTGAAGGAAGTTCAATGGTTGATACATCAGCATTAACAGGTGAATCTGTCCCAAGAGAAGTAGAAGCAGGAAGCGAAATATTGGCCGGATTTATCAACAAAAGTGGTCTAATTGCGGTTGAAGTTACAGAGAAATTTGGAGAATCTACCGTTTCCAAAATTTTAGATTTAGTTCAAAATGCAAGTAGTAAAAAGGCTCCTACAGAAAACTTTATTACAAAATTCTCAAGATATTATACACCGGTTGTTGTTGGTGTTGCACTCATCTTGGCAACCATTCCTCCACTTATTATTGATGGAGCTACATTTTCACAATGGATATATAGAGCATTGATATTTTTGGTTATTTCCTGTCCATGTGCTTTGGTTATTTCTATCCCATTAGGCTTTTTTGGAGGAATTGGTGGTGCTTCAAGGAACGGTATCTTGGTTAAAGGAGGGAACTATTTAGAAGCATTAAATAGTGTAGATACAGTTGTATTTGACAAAACTGGTACACTTACAAAGGGCGTATTTAATGTTACAGAAATTATAACTACAGGCTCTATGACAAAAGATGAATTACTAGAATTTGCCGCTTATGCTGAAAGTTATTCTAACCATCCAATCGCCATATCAATCTTAAAAGCTTATAATGGTGAAGTGAATAAGAACAATATAGAAAATTACGATGAGATCAGCGGCCATGGTACTAAAGTTACCGTTAATGGTAAAGAAATACTTGCTGGAAATAGTAAATTAATGATTAAAGAAGGTATTGAATTTGAACAAATAGAAGCTACTGGAACAATCGTTCATATCGCTATAGATAAACAATACGCAGGATATATTGTAATTGCCGATGAGATTAAAGAAGATTCAATTGAAGCTATTCGCTCTTTGAAAGATGTTGGAGTCAGAAAAACAGTTATGCTAACCGGTGATATCAAAAAAGTTGGTGAAAAAGTAGCTAAACAGCTCGGATTAGACGAAGTTTATGCCGAATTACTCCCAGATCAAAAAGTAGAAAAATTAGAAATGCTTGATAATAATAAACCTCCTAAAAAGAAACTGGTCTTTGTCGGAGATGGTATCAATGATGCACCTGTTTTGGCAAGAGCGGACATCGGGATTGCAATGGGTGGATTAGGTTCTGATGCAGCGATTGAAGCTGCGGACGTAGTCATTATGACAGATGAACCTTCTAAAATTGCGACTGCTATAAAAATCGCTAAACGTACTAGACGGATTGTATGGCAGAACATTTACTTTTCTTTAGGTGTTAAATTGATTGTACTTATCTTAGGTGCAGGTGGATTAGCAACTTTGTGGGAAGCAGTGTTTGCTGACGTTGGTGTGGCTTTGATTGCAGTATTTAACGCAATGAGGGTTTTAAAAGTCGATAATATTTAATAGAGAGCCGTAAGGCTCTCTATTTTTAATCAACACTTGTTTTTATCAAACCTACTCCACCTAATGTAATCAGAGCTAGAAAAGCCCATTGATTGAATGTAAATCCAAAAACTAAGTTAAATGAAATATCAAATATAGAAATTAATAATAACCCCAAACCAAGTAATATGTATAAATATAGCAATTTCGCATAATTTAGATCAGACCACTTGGTAAAACGAACTATTAATAAAATCCCCACCCAAAGCACACGATACCAGTTTATTGGATGGTAATTAAACTTGGATCCTTCCTGAAGTGCTATCCCAAAAAATAAATCTGTAACTTTACCATAATCCACGATAAATAAATTATACAAAAACAATGTAATCGCAATGGTTAGCCAGCTCAAGTCTAAAATCGTAAATAATGGGTACTTATGCTTTTTTATCAAATACAAAAAGACTAAAGCCGATACTACTGTAGAAATAAGAATAGTTGTAGGCGAACCAGTAGTCCAAATCAATGATGCTGGATTTTTAAGGACACTTTTGATATCAAAAATAACCCATCCAAATTTATAAAAAATCAAAAATACCAGTGATAGAGTAAATATTATATTAGTCCATTCATCTTTAGCTAATTGTTTTTTTCTAGCAATTTTTTCGGTGATAAACACAGCAACAGATAAACCTACGAAAAGAACTAATAAACCGATAGGCAGCTTAACAAGACCAAATTGTAATACCCGATTTGCATCCATTAATCTTCTAACACCTCTTTTATGTAAGATTCAATCATATCAAAATTCATCGCCCCAATTTGTTTAACTCTAATCACACCTTCTTTATCGATAAAGAAAGATGTTGGGATACTAAATGCCCGATACATATTTGTTACTTTTAAATCATAATCAAACAAAATAGGCATTTGATACCCGTTTTCATCCATGAAAGCTATTGCATCTTCTTTAGTATCAGAACCAGTTTCATTGATCTCTAGAAAAACTACTTGTCCCTTATATTTCTCATAGGCTTGTTGAATGAATGGCATTTCCTCCCTACAAGGTGGACACCAAGATGCCCAGAAATTAATAAATACTGGTTTTCCTTTAAATTGACTTAGAGTTACCTTTTCTCCCTCTCTATTTGTTAGTACAAAATCTGGAGCAATAAATCCTGCTTCTGGTTTTATATCTCGACTTCCAACTTCTGACTGATTGTTAGCATAAAATACAAAACCTATTAATAGAATAACAAAGAATCCGATTACCAACCTTTTGTTCACAATACCACCTTACCTTCTTCATATGATTATTTTTTTTTCTTATCATGAATATACCAAATTATCAAAGTAATGGTTACAATCAGAACAATAAGGAAAAATGTCCCTCTTAACCATGAAAACATCTGGCTATACACAGTGGCTCTCCCTACCATCATCCCCATATGATGAGGGGGAGACCAACTCATCATGTAAACAAATAAGATAAATGACCATCCAATCGTTATAGCCACTAATATTAGAATAATCCAAATAAATTTATTCATTTTATCACATCTTCTCTTCTCAACATAATTGTTACCTTCGTTCCTTTACACTCAACACTTTCAATATATACCTCTCCATCATGTAATCGAACTATTTCTTTAACAATATATAATCCAAGACCAGTACCACCTGTTTTTCTAGCCCTAGATTTTTCTACACGGTAGAAGCGATCCCAAATTCTCGGAATATCTTTTTCTGGTATCCCAATTCCGGTATCCTCCACGATAATCTTGGTTGTCGTTTCATCCTGTAACAAATTAATTTTTACGTGCCCTTGATTAGTATACTTTATTGCATTCTCAATTACATTGTAAAAAACCTGCTCCATTCTATGCGGATCCAAGTTTATTGGAGAAATATTTTTTACATGGTTGAAAATTATCTTTAATCCCTTTTTTTCAGCAACTGGTGTTAAACTTTGAACCACGTTACCTAATAAAGTTGTCAAATCCGTTAGTTCTTTATTTAATAAAAAATGATCGGTTTGAATTTTACTCATCTCAAACAAGTCATTTACTAGATGAATCACACGTTTAGTTTCCTCATTTATCACTTTGAGATACTTTTGTTGTTCTCCTCTATCCATAATCAAGCCCTTAATTAAGACATCACTATAACCCTTGATGTATGTAAGTGGAGTACGTAATTCATGTGAAATGCTTGCTAAAAAATCATTCCTAGTATCTTCAAAATATTGCAACTGCTCCCCTAGAGTTTGAATTGATTTTGATAGCTGAGCAATTTCATCATCGCCTTTTACATTAAGTTTTTGGATATATTCCCCTTTAGCCATTTTAAGCGTAGCTTCCTTCATTTTTAAAAGGGGCTTAGTCATAATTGATGATAATAAGGCAATCAAAACAACTGCTATTAGAATTATACCTATACTAGCAACAAATATTAAAAACTTTAATACAAAAACCATTTCCTTTAAAACGTTTGTCGGATAAAACATATAAACATAACCTAAATCCCCATCTTTAATTGGGGAAACAGAAACGATATATTGATAATTATTCCAATTACGATTTAATATTTGATTATTACTGATTTGATTAGTCCTACCAATAAATCGCTTCATTTCATTGGTTACTGGATCAGAATAAACCAAGATATTATTATAGGGGTCAGTAATAATAACACTAGTAACTACATTTTCTTCCATGAGAATGACATGCTCTAATGTTGCTTGGCTATAATACTCTTCGAGAGCTTTAGAATGATTTGCTCCCCTTGTAAGCAATTCTTGGCTAATGTAGTCGATAAATAAATTTGAAAATACGCCATATAACATATAGCCTAACAACAAAAGAAAAATTAAAAAAATTCCACTGAACAAGATACCCAATTTAAAAGATATTCTATTAAAAATCATCTTTCTCATGGAGCCTTATAACCTACTCCCCATACAGTTTGGATAATATTTTCTTGAACACCAGACTTCTTTAACTTTTCTCTTAAATTTTTAATATGAGAATCAATTGTACGATCTTCCCCAAAAAAGTCCATACCCCATATAATTTCGATCAAATTCTCCCTTGTAAATACACGTCCCTTATGTTTTACAAAAATGTGTAACAAATCAAATTCTGTTTGGGTTAAATTAATTAATTCACCTTGATAGGAAACTTCTCTTGAAGTTAAATCAATCAAAATACCTTTATATTTCAATATCTGCTCTTCATCATGTATCTTCTTAGCTCTTCTTAATAAAGCCTGAATCCTAGCAACCAACTCCACCTCATCAAAGGGCTTAACCAAGTAGTCGTCAGCACCAGTACTAAGTCCCGTTACTTTATCCTCTGTACTGCCCTTTGCAGTTAACATTATCACTGGAACATCAGATATCTCTCTTATTTTTTTCAGCGCTTGCCAACCATCCATTACCGGCATCATTACATCTAAAATTACGAGGTCATACTCGTTTTTCTGAATTTTTTCAATTGCTTCTAATCCATCAGCAGCTTCATCAATAATATAAGAGTACTGTGAAAGATATAAAGATAATAGTTGCCTCATTTGTTCTTCATCATCGACAAGTAAGATTCTAACCACATTATCATCTCCTGTCATTTTCCATTTTATTTTAGCGTCAAAATGTTAAGAAAATATGAATTTAATAATTATTAAATACAGTATGTTATTAAATTAATTAATTTTTATTTATTTCTCTTTAATCTTAATTATCCTTACCGTAAATTGCAATATCCTATGTATTTATTTAAAAAGCGACCTTTAACTTAGGTCGCTTCAATGTTGCCGTAATTATATTAGAATCTTTAATCAGAAACTGCTTTATTAATCGCTGATACTAATTTATCTTCAATTTCCTTAGCAATTTCAGTTAATTCTTCATTTCCTATCATTTTAATCATTAGTGTAGGTTTTACCATGCCAACCTTAGTACCTGCATCCTCTTCATTAACAACTATCTTGCATGGCAAAAAGTAACTTACCATTGGTTCAATTTCTAATATTTTTGATGCTTCAAAAGGATTACATACTTCTAACACTGTAATTTTTTTATCAAATACAATACCTTTTTCTTGCAGTTTTTTGTGAATTTCAAAATTCCACAACACCCCAAATTTAATTTCCTTCAGGTTCTCTTCAAGATCTTTTATTACTTGTTCAGCACTCTTTCTTGTGCTCACTGTGTAATGATACTCCATTAAATTTCAACTCCTTTTAAAACCAAATTCATTTTTGATCTATTTCTATTATTGTTTACTCTTCCATTAATAATACTATATCCTCCAGCATATTTAAAATATTTCCAAATTTAAAATATGAAGAAATTGTAATAAAACCCTTTACTGATAAATAGAATTAATGTATAATTTTCCATGTCGAAAAAATTTGAATTTTTTAAATAAATCTTAGGAGGTGTGTGTCATGATTTTGGTAAATATGATAGTTAGACAGTTTTATGACAATATTTATAGCATGGCACAACCTGCGTTAATAATGTTGGTACATTGATTTAACCAGTTTATTACATATATTAACCATGGGTGTTGTCTATGCCCATGGTTTTTTTATGAAGCCATGGTTTTAAACTGTGGCTTCTTATTTCAAAAAAAGGAAGGTGAAAAATAACATGAGTATTTTTCGCGATTTAATGTGGTTTTTTAAATTAGAAAGAAAAAGTTATTTAACGGGAATTTTTCTATTACTTGTGGTTGCTTTATTGAATTTACTTCCACCATATATAGTAGGAATTATTATAGATGGTATAAAAAATGGTGAATTATCATTTATCAAATTATTGCAATGGGTTTTATTAATCCTAGCGATTGGAATATTATTATATATCTTAAGGTATTTTTGGCGAATTATGATTTTTGGTGCTTCATCAAGGCTAGGTAAGCTACTTCGCAATCGTTTATTTGAGCTTTTTACCAAACAATCGCCTAGTTTTTACAATCAACGTAGAATTGGTGATTTGATGGCTCATTCAACAAATGATATTCAAGCGGTGGAAAGTACCGCTGGTGAAGGTGTATTAACTCTAATTGACTCAATTACTATGGGAAGCATCGTCATAATTACTATGGCATCTACAATTAGTTGGAAATTGACGCTAATCGCCTTACTTCCTATGCCAGTGATGGCATGGTTAACAAATTACTATGGCACACTAATCCATGACCGATTCTTTAAAGCTCAAGAGGCATTTTCCAATTTGAACGATAAAGTACAGGAAAATATCTCAGGAGTACGTGTTATTAAAGCATTCGGACAAGAAGAAGCAGAAAAAGAAGAATTCCGAAAACAATCAATTGATACTGTTAAAAAAAATATAGCAGTAGCAAAGGTTGACTCATTGTTTGACCCAACCATTACCCTTATAGTGGGGATTTCTTTCTTTTTAGCAATAGCTTTTGGATCGATGTATGTAATTAAAGAAGAGCTAACAATCGGGCAATTGACAACATTTACAATGTACCTAGGTCATCTTATCTGGCCTATGTTGGCCTTTGGTTGGTTATTCAATATCGTAGAGAGAGGTCGTGCTTCTTACGACAGAATCGAAGCATTATTAAATACATCACCAGATATAATTGATAGAAAAGATGCTATCGAAGAAAAACCGCGTGGCGATATCCTCTTTGATATTAATTCTTTCAATTATCCTGAAAAAAGTAATCCGACTTTAAATAATATTCATTTCACTTTGAAACGCGGACAAACATTGGGTATAGTTGGAAAAACTGGCAGTGGTAAAACTACTTTATTACGTCTATTATTACGAGAATTTGATTTACAAGATGGCGACATTAAAATTGGTGATTACTCTATCTACGATTATAAATTATATAGTTTACGATCTGGAATCGGGTACGTTCCTCAAGATCACTTCTTATTCTCGGCAACAGTTGCTGAAAATATTGCCTTTGCAAAGCCTAATGCAACTTTAGACGAGATAATATCTTCAGCAAAAGTAGCAGCAATACATGATGATATCATGCAATTTCAAGATCGATATCAAACAAAAGTCGGTGAAAGAGGTGTGACCCTTTC
Organism: Vulcanibacillus modesticaldus; assembly: GCF_001730235.1. Classification (GTDB taxonomy): domain Bacteria; phylum Bacillota; class Bacilli; order Tepidibacillales; family Tepidibacillaceae; genus Vulcanibacillus; species Vulcanibacillus modesticaldus. The sequence goes on from NZ_MIJF01000024.1 coordinate 37,526, forward strand.
AGGAGGACAAAAACAACGAATTTCAATTGCTAGAGCTTTACTTATGGAACCAGAGATATTAATCCTTGATGATGCCTTATCAGCTGTTGATGCTAAAACGGAAGAAAAAATATTAAAAGCATTACAACACAATAGAATTGGTAAGACAACCATAATCGCTACCCATCGGATTAGTGCCATCCAAGATGCTGATTTAATTATTGTTTTAGATAATGGAGAAATAATAGAATACGGAAATCACACAGAACTATTAGCACTAGCTGGATGGTATAAAGATATGTATAATCGTCAGCAACTAGAGTCCCTAGTTGAACAAGGGGGAATTTTTAATGAGTAATATCCCAAATATAGAAAATATTTCAAATCAAAATACTTTTAAGAGGCTTTTACTATATACAAAACCACATCTAAAAAAATTATCTTTTGCTTTTGCGATCTTACTTTTAGCAACTGGTGCAGATGTACTTGGCCCAATCATCATAAAAATTTTTATTGATGATTACCTTACCCCACGCATCTTTGAGTGGAAACCAATTACCTTATTAGCAACAACATATTTAACACTCCTTATCACTTCAGTAACATTAAACTACTTTCAACTACTTACCTTTAACAAAACTGCCTTATGGATCATTCATCAATTACGGGTTGATGTCTTTAGTAAGGTTCAGCATTTAGGTCTTTCTTTCTTTGATAAATCTCCTGGTGGTAGTTTAGTCTCAAGAATTACCAATGATACTGAAGCGATTAAAGAACTTTACGTGAGTGTTTTATCAACTTTTGTTCAAAATATCGTATTTCTAGTTGGAGTTTTAATCGCAATGCTTTTTTTAAACCCAAAGTTAGCAGGATTATTCTTTTTATTACTACCCGTCATCCTGCTCTTGATGAAAATTTATCGTCATTTGAGTTCAAAAATATTTCACCTTACTAGAAAAAAGTTAAGCGAGTTAAACTCCAAACTAAATGAATCTTTGCAGGGAATGAACATCATACAAGCGATGAGACAAGAAAATCGTTTCAAAAAGGAATTTGGTAATATCAATCAGCAGCATTATTCCTCAAAATTAAAGCAAATAAAGATTAATGGTCTATTAACTAGACCAGCCATAGACTTAGTATATATGATGGCTTTAAGTTTAATCCTTAGCTTTTTTGGGATTAAATCCCTCAATAGCACAATAGAAATCGGTGTAGTCTATGCATTCATTAACTATTTAGATCGTTTTTTCGAACCGATTAATATGATGATGTTTCGCTTAAGTCAATTTCAACAAGCTTTGGTGGCTGCTGAAAGGGTATTTGGTCTTCTTGATGAAAAAGATTTAGCACCATCAAAAGAGGGAGAAGGAAGACCAACAATAACTGAAGGATTGATTGAATTTAGAAATGTTACCTTTTCTTATGATGGAAAAACAAATGTTTTAAAAAACATTTCATTTACTGCAAAACCAGGCGAAACCGTTGCCCTTGTTGGACATACCGGAAGCGGTAAAAGTTCAATCGTTAATCTTTTGATGCGCTTCTACCCAATTAAATATGGTGAAATCTTAATTGATGGTATTCCGTTACAAAACTTTTCCAACGAAGAGTTGCGACAAAAAATCGGATTAGTTCTACAAGATCCATTTCTTTTCGTTGGAAATATCAAAGAAAATATTCGATTGCATAATAAAAAGATAACTGACCAAGATGTAATTGAAGCAGCAAAATTTGTTCAAGCAGATTCTTTTATCCAGCGTTTACCCAATAATTATGAAGAAGCTGTTTATGAAAGAGGAGCTACCTTTTCAAGTGGGCAACGTCAGCTAATCTCCTTTGCACGTACAATGGCGATTAAACCCAAAATCCTGGTTCTCGATGAAGCTACAGCTAGTATCGATACCGAAACTGAAGAATTAATCCAGACAACACTTAAAAAAATGCGTACTGGCAGAACAACAATAGCAATAGCACATAGACTTTCTACTATTCAAGATGCTGACCTTATCATAGTTCTTCATAAAGGGAAAATTGTTGAAAGTGGAAACCATCAAGAATTATTAGCCAAAAAGGGCCTATATCACAATATGTACATCCTGCAGCAAGGGATAACAGATTCTATCACATCATAATACTAGCCCATTTTTTGATTAAAATGTATTTTGTATATGTGCGACTTTTGGAAGTTGCAAAGCAAATAAAGCTCTATATTTGCCTAAGCAAATACAGAGCTTTATTAATTTTTTTATCTCATTTTCAACAATAATGTAAGAGCGTCTTTAATTATCCGATCAGTATCCCTGTCTTCTAGATCCTTTTGCAAATCATCACTTAAACATTTATTCAGATCGACACCAATCACATGAACACTAACCCGATCAACAGCATTTCTAATAGCCGTTAATTGGTTAATAATATCCGTACATTCTTTTCCCTCATCCATCATCCGAAGAACTCCCCTAATCTGTCCCTCGATTCGTTTTAAACGATTGATAATTTCTTTTGGATACTCCAAGAGAATCACCTACACGTATCATTTTTTTTAATTTTACAATAATCTTACCAGAAATACACTATGATATATAATTGTATAATCATTAGATTGGTTTTATATCAGTAGAAATATTCCATAACTCATATAACTTCTCAGTTATAACAGGAGTTATATCCATAAGAAAGCTAGAAATATAAGAACTTTCAACGTACTGTTGTAATTCCTGCCAAGGCATCACCGTAATCACATGAATTAATATTATTATTAATATTGTAGATTGTATCAATCCAATAAAGGCACCAGTTAAACGATTAATCGTAGCTAACCCTGGTAAATTAGCTATTTGATTTAAAATAGCTCCTCCAATATTAAGCAAAATTTTACTGATTATAAAAATAATAACAAAGGCTAAAGAGCTATAAAACATGTTTTGAAGCTGAAAATATTCCGAAAACATATATAATGTCGAATTCTCAAAGTATGGGGTAGGAATAATATCCATCAAATACAATGCCAAGTCATCAGAAAAACGATAAGCCATTATCAAGGCAATGAAGAAACCAAAGAGATTAATCAACTGACGAATTAATCCCAATTTATACCCCCTTAAGAAGGAGCCAGCTGCGACAACAATAATAATCAAATCTAAAACATTCATCTTATCCCCCACTTATTCTTCTAAGAGTTTAACCAACTCATCATACTCTTCCTTTAATCTAAAATATTCGTCAGCAATATTAACAGCCGTTAACACTGCTATTTTAGTAGTATCTAAGCGTGGGTTTGATTCTGCAATTTGCCTCATCTTATCATCTACATGCCCTGCAATCATTCGCATATAATTAGAGCTAGCGTTTCCTACTATTTTATATTGTTGTCCAAATATCATAACCGTTAATTTATTTTTTTGATCTTCATTCACTCAAAGATCCGCCTTTCTACTCTAATTAGATCGTTTAATCTAAGATATTAATTCGTTAAATAATACTAAGTTCCTTCTATTATACCATAGTATAAATCTATTCTTTGAAAATTTTTACTTAAGCATAAGTATTAGAGGCTGCCAATTATTATTAACAGCCTCTATCAATCTTAATTCATCTTATTTCCTTAATTCAGCATGATACCTGTCCTGTAATGTATCAATAACTTTTTGATGCAGTTTCGTAACTTCTTCATCAGTCAATGTTCGTTCAATACTTCGATATGTTAATGAAAAGGCAACACTTTTCTTTTCCATTCCTAATTGCTCACTTGTATATACATCAAAAACCGTTAAGGATTCTAATAATTTTTTAGCGCTTTCTTTAATTGTTTTTAACAGTTCTTTAATTTCCAAGTCCTTTGGAACAACTATAGCTATATCTCGTTGAATTGCTGGATACTTTGGTAATGGCTTATATTCGATTTCAGCATTGGCTAACTCCATTAACCTACCTAAATCTAACTCAAAGACATAAGTTTCTTTCAAATCATACTCAGCTTCTAAATTTGGATGTAATTGTCCAAGATACCCTAGCAAATGTTCATCTTTATATATAGCTGCTGTTCTACCCGGATGATAACCCTTGATAGTTACGGATTGATATTCTACATCCTTTATTCCTAATTCCACAAATAAATTTTCAAGTATTCCTTTTACATAATAAAAATCAACTTTATCACTTATCGGCTGCCAATGTCTTGGTAAAGAACCAGTGATTAAACCAGCAACTGCCCATTTTTCCGTAGGGAGCTCTGTCAATTGATCATCCTTAGAAATAAATGTAGCTCCCATTTCATAGATATGAACATCATTATTACGACGATTCACATTATATTGTGCTACTTCTAAAAGATTAGGAATTAATCCTGTTCGTAAGTATTGCCTTTCTTCACTCATTGGCATCGATAAGGATATTTGTTTTACCTCTTTGTTAAGCCCTTGAATGATCTTTAATTGTTTTTGTCCCGTCAATGTATAAGTAATGACTTCATTTAATCCAGACGATTGTAAGAGATTTTTAATACTACGACGAAGTTTTTGTCTTCTTGTCAATCCACCCTGCAGATAGGTTCCACTCGGTAAGGTAACAGGAATATTATCATAACCATATAGTCTAGCAATCTCTTCGATTAAATCTTCTTCTATCGTAATATCATTTCTTCTTGTTGGGACAAAAACTTTCAAGTTAGCTTGCTGTTTTTCGACATTAAATCTTAAACGTCTGAAAATATCGATCATCTCTGTTTCTTGTAAATTTGTTCCCAATACCCTATTAACTTTGTCAGGATTTAGGACTATAGTTCTTTCCTCACCATCTTCAACTTTATATTCCGTAATATCTCCAACAATTTCTGCCCCAGCAATATCCTTTAATAACCAAGCTGCTCGATTTAGTGCAGCATAAATTCTGTTAGGATCTATACCCTTTTCAAATCGCAAACTAGCTTCTGAACGTAGTCCAAGCTTCCTTGAAGTTCTTCTAATTGAGGAACCTTTAAAAAAAGCTGACTCTAATAAAATTTGAGTAGTTTCACCAGTAACCTCACTGTTAGCTCCACCCATTACGCCTGCTATTGCAATCGGTTTAACCCCATCAGTGATCAATAACATTTGATCATCAAGTTCTCGTTCTTGATCATCAAGTGTTGTTATTTTCTCATTAGGATTTGCCATTCTCACTACAATCTCTGGTTGATCTAAGCGGTCTAAGTCAAAGGCATGTAAAGGTTGGCCATATTCCAACATTACAAAGTTTGTGATATCAACCACATTATTTATCGGTCTGATCCCCGCTGCAATCAAACGATTTTGTAGCCATTGAGGCGATTCAGCTATTTTTACATTTTTCACTATTCTTGCAGCATAATGGGTACATGCTTCAGGCGCCTCTATTTTTACATTTACAGGGTTATCATCACTTATCTTAACACCCAATTCATCCTTTGGAAGTAAGACATCCCTATCCAAAATAGCAGCAACTTCGTAAGCAACACCTATCATACTTAGACAATCGGGGCGATTTGGAGTTAAATCCAATTCTAAAATATAATCATTTAGACCTAATACTGGTTTAATATCTTCTCCAACTACCGCTTCATTATCTAAAACTAAAATCCCTTCTGTTTTCTCTTTAGGTAGCAATTTCTCATTTATACCTAACTCTTTGGCTGAACAAATCATTCCAAAGGATTCTACACCGCGTAATTTTGCTTTTTTAATCTTAAAACCTTCTGGTAATCTACCACCGATTTTTGCAACCGGAACCTTTTGTCCTTTATCTACATTTTTAGCTCCGCAGATAATTTGGAGTGGCTCCCCTTCACCTACATCTACCTTACAAAGACTTAATTTTTCCGCATTAGGATGTTTTTCCCTTTCTACAACATAACCAACGACAACATTTTCTACTTCAGCCCCAACTTCTTCTACAATATCGACTGCTACTCCACTTCTAGTTAACTTTTCAGCTAACTCATAAGGGGAAATATCATTTATATCAACATACTGAGATAACCACTTATATGATACTTTCATAAATTACAAACCTCCCTTACATCCTCTTGAATTGTTCTAAGAATCTTAGATCGTTTGTATAAAAATGTCTAATATCCTCAATACCATACTTTAACATCGCAATTCTCTCTACACCCATACCAAATGCGAAGCCAGTATATCGTTCTGGATCAAATCCTGACATTTCTAATACTCTAGGATGAACCATACCTGCACCAAGAATCTCGATCCAGCCAGTATTCTTACATACTCTACAACCTTCACCGCCACACATCATACAGGACACGTCAACTTCAGCACTTGGTTCAGTGAAAGGGAAGAAACTTGGACGCAAACGAATCTTAGCCTTTTCGCCGTACATCTTTTTAGCAAAGTTTAATAGTACACCCTTCAAGTCAGACATGGTAATATGCTCATCGACCACTAAACCTTCAATTTGGGTAAACTGATGGGAATGAGTAGCATCATCGTCATCACGACGATAAACTTTCCCTGGACAAATAATTTTTACTGGTCCTATACCATTTTTACTTTTCATTGTTCTTATCTGTACTGGAGAAGTATGGGTTCTCATCAAAACTTCCTCAGTAATATAAAAGGAGTCCTGCATATCTCTCGCTGGATGTTCTTTTGGAAGATTTAATGCTTCAAAATTATAATAATCTGATTCTACTTCTGGACCTTCAGCAATTTCAAATCCCATTCCGATAAAAATGTCTTCAATTTCTTCAATTACCCGTGTTAGAGGATGTCGATTACCCTTCAAAACCTTTTTACCTGGTAAAGTTACGTCAATAGTTTCTTGCTTCAATCTTTCCTCTAAGGCCTTTTGGGCAATAGTCTCTTCTTTCTCATTGATTAATTTCGCAATTTCTTCTCTTATTTCATTTGCCAACTTCCCAATCAATGGTCGTTCTTCTTTGCTTAAGCTCCCCATTCCCCTTAAAATTTCGGTAATGGGTCCTTTTTTACCAAGATATTTTACTTTTACTTGATTTAGTTCCTGCTTACTATTTGCTTGTTCAATTTCAGTAAGTGCCGTATCTTTTAACTGATGTAACTTATCTTTCATTTTGATAACCCCCCAGCATATTCAAATAAATAAAAAAACCTTTCATCCAAGGGACGAAAGGCCGTGGTACCACCCTAATTTATGAACACAAAGTCACAACTTATGTTCAACTCGTAACTTTAACGCCAAAAAATACGTGTTCTCCTACTTAAACTGTTCAGAGACCTGCTCCAGAGCGAACTTCAACAAGGCTCACCTTAGAGATGCTTCCAGTCCATGACATCTCCTCCCTTAAAGATAAGACACTTATCTACTCTTCTCTTTCATAGCATTTATGTAATATTATTTTGTAATTTATTAGTTTTACTGAATTTTATTTAACCTATGTTTATCATTATAACGATGTGATAATTTAACTTCAAGTCTAGTTATGTGGATTTTTTAGCTGACTACGATAGTATAGTCTGTCTAACACGTTCAAATAAGACGATAGATGTTGCCATAGCGACATTTAATGACTCTGCCTGTCCTACTATAGGTATTTTAACCATCTGATCAACTTGTTCTTGCCTTTCCTTTGATAACCCTTTAGATTCGTTTCCAACTAAAATTGCAATTTTTTCAGAAAAATCTATCTTAAAGTAATCATGTTTAGCATACGGGCTAGTACCAACGATTTTAACATTTTTCTGTTTTAACCCTGCAATGATTTCATCTAAATCAGCCGATAGTATTGGTAAATGAAAAACAGAGCCCATTGCTGAACGAATTACTTTGGGATTATACAGTTCAACTGTACCATTTCCTAGAACAATAGCGTCTACTCCAGCAGCATCAGCACTTCTGATAATTGTACCTAAATTGCCAGGATCCTGAATTTTATCAAGTAGCAAAATAAAATTATTATTTTCAGTTAATAATTTTTTAGCTGTCAATTCCTGTTTTTTAATAATAGCCATGATCCCTTGTGGGGTTTCTGTTTCGGATAATTTTTCAAACACAGGTTTTGAAACGGTAAAAAATTTCTTTTTATCGCTAGAATATAATTCTAAAAATTCTTCTGGCAAACCCTTTGAGTGATCAACGATTATCGTTTCAATCTTTTGGCCAAAACGGATTGCTTCTTTAATTAATTTAATGCCTTCGATGATATATTGACCTGATTTATCTCTACCCTTTTTATTCAGTAATTTATACCATTGTTTTACCTTTGGGTTATTGATCGATTCGATTATTTCCATAAAAACATCACTTTCCATTCATGACGAACTCTTCAAATCTTCTTAAATCATTTTTATGCCCAATAACAACCATGATATCTCCTTCATGTATTTTATCATTAGCACTTGGGGCTACATTAATATAATCATTATTTTTTAACGCCATAATACTACAACCAAATCTTGCACGAATATTTAACTCGAGTAATGTTTTCTCAGCCATTTTCTCACTTGAGATTATTTCAACAATACTATATTCATCTGATAGTTCGATGTAGTCCAAAATATTTGGAGTAACCAGTAGATGTGCTACCCTAATACCCATATCCCTTTCAGGGAATACAACTTTTGATGCCCCTATCTTATATAAAACCTTAGCATGTAACTGATTTTGTGCTTTAACAACAATCGTTTCTACTCCCATTTCTTTTAAAATCAAGGTTGTTAAAATACTTGCTTGGATATCTTGACCTATGGCAACAACAACGACATCAAAATTACGAATTCCCAAGGACTTTAAAGCAACTTCATCTGTCGAATCAGCCTGAACAGCATGAGTTACATTGTTTAAGTTTTCCTGTATTTTTTCCTCGTCTACATCTATAGCCATCACTTCGTGATCTAAGTCATATAAAGCCTTTGCAATACTTGACCCAAAACGACCTAAACCGATAACGGCAAACTGTTTACTCATAGTCTTCTCCCTTCAAGTAACAAGATTCAATTTTAAATTTCATTATAGCATATCCTATAATTATAAACTAATTTTTATAAAAAAAATGGATATACTACTAAAAAAGTAGATAAGGGAGGTCCTATTATTGAATCTCGATCTAAGACAAGCTATTCTTAACAATATTAAAAATAAGTCTGAAGAGCAATTGATGGATATGGTTAAAACAGCCATTGAAGATCACGATGAAAAGACTTTACCAGGGTTGGGGGTAATCTTTGAAGTTATTTGGCAAAACACCGACGAACAAATCAAAGAATCAATGATCGAAACATTAAGCAAAAATTTATAATTTATAACCAAAAAGTGATGCCAATAATGACATCACTTTTTCTTAACGATTTTTTATTTCTTGAACTGTTTTTTCATCTAATCGCTTGATAACTTTTACTAAAAGATCAATGGCATTTTCAAAGTCATCACGATGTAAAATACCTGCATGACTGTGGATATATCGAGTTGGAACGCCAATAACTAAAGAAGGTACTCCCTTACCATACAAATGAAAACGTCCTGCGTCTGTTCCGCCACCTGCAAGGCTTTCGTATTGGAAAGGAATGTTCTCCTCTTCAGCAATTTCCACTACAAAATCTCTTAATCCAGTATGTGGAACCATAGTAGCATCAAATAAAGTTATTTGTGGTCCCTTTCCTAATTTGCTATCAGTTTCATCAGGAGTAATTCCCGGTGTATCCCCAGCAAGACCCACATCAATAGCGAAGGCAACATCCGGTTGGATCGTATTTACTGTTGTTTGGGCACCACGGATTCCAACCTCTTCTTGAACTGTACCTACTCCATATACAATATTATCATGTTGTTCACTTTGAAGACGTTTTAAAACCTCTATAGTGATTGCACAACCAATTCGATTATCCCATGCCTTAGCCATCAACATCTTAGGATTTTTTAAGACAGTAAAAGGTGACACCGGAATGATTGGATCGCCCGGACGAACTCCAAACTCCATTGCTTCTTCTTTATCTTTAGCACCGATATCAATGAACATATCCTTTTTCTCAACAGGTTTTTTCCTTGCTTCGGGTGGTAAAATATGTGGAGGTTTGGATCCGATAATTCCCGTAATCTCCCCTTTACGTGTATGTATAACTACCCTTTGAGCTAACATTACTTGCTCCCACCAACCACCTAAAGGTTGGAATTTAATATATCCATCTTCAGTAATACGTTTGACCATAAATCCAACTTCATCTAAATGTCCTGCCAATAGAATCTTCGGACCGTTGTTTCCCCTTTTAGCAATTAAGCTTCCTAAATTATCGGTGTATACTTCATCAGCATAAGGTTTAATGTATTTTCTCATTACTTCCCGTGCAGGCCCCTCATTACCAGGTACACCTGGTGCTTCAGTTAATTCTTTCAACATCTTTAATGTTAAGTCTTCCATTTTTTTACCTCCTTTAGTGGGAAATACCACATACAACCAATAATATTATTGTACAGAAAACATTGAATTATTACAAACCTTATTAAAACCATATAATTGTTAAGATGCAATAAAAAGACGCCTCAGCGTCTTTTCATCATGTCTTTTTATGGTAAAGATTATTTAATCTTTTGAACCCTTAAAATTCTACCAAGAATTAATGCTATAACTGCCACTGCTGCACTAAATAGTGCTCCCATTTTTGCAGCACCTTGAATTGTAAAGTCTGTAAATGCTGCTCCAGCAACAAATAGTGCTACAGTTAGTCCTAAACCAGCTATCACACCTGCTAATATTAATTCTTTTTTACCCATACCGTTTGGCAGTGGAAAGCCAAGCTTTTCGGCAAGAAATCCCATTGAAAAGATTCCTAATGTCTTCCCTAGTAATAAAGAGATAAAGACTATCCAAGTTAGGACTCCTACTTCTGAAAACTCAACTCCAGCATTAGCTAATCCGAACATGAACAGACCGAAATCAACGAATATTTTCCACTCATGCTCAAATCGTGAAAGAGTTGAATGATCTTCCGACTCCTCAAATAAATGGGCAGTTTCCTTCTTAGCATGAGGTAAAAATGGGATAATAAATACCAGTGCTAAGGAAGGATGTAAATGTGCATTATGTAAACCAAGCCAGCTTAAAGTTCCTCCAAATATGAGGTACGGCCAATAACTTTTAACTCCAGCCTTCCTCATAATAAATGCAACTATTACACCCGCCAATGTAAGTAGCAACCACATCGGTTCAACAGGACTAAGAGGATCAGGGTAAAATAATGCAATAATGATCAAGCCAATGGCATCGTCTGCAATCGCCAATAATAGTAAAAATGATACTGCAGGATGCTTTTCACCAAAAACAAACCTCGCTACTAGCCAAGCTAATGCTATATCGGTTGCAGTAGGAATCCCCCAGCCATTTGCATATTCCGGACTACCAATTGTTTGATTTAATAAGACAAAGATAAATACTGGACCTAAAACCCCTCCTAATGTAGCTAAAAGAGGATTTATAGCCGTTTTAAGAGGATTCAAATCTCCCCCAGGTAACAAACTCTGGGTGATTTCTACAGCTGCAATAGCGAAAAAGAAAACCATGAAAATATCATTAACAAAGAAATGAAAATTGAATCCCTCGAACAACTCTTTTTCTTCGATAAAATATATGTACCCCTCTGGATCCAAATTTGCCCAAATTAGTGCTACGACTACTCCAGCAATCAGTGGTATTGAAAATTCACGCAACAAGTTTAATCTTTTTCTCATTCCCGTTCCCCCATCTTAGAGAAATTCTTGCAAAGACATTTAGATAATTGATACTCATCGCCTTTACTATACAAAAACATTCTAACTTAGTTAAATAAACTATGTCAATTTTTAATTCCATTTATTATTGTTAGTAATTTTTTGCCCTTTATTAAAAAAAAGCCATTCAAATTTAATGGCCTTTTTTATATTCAAGTAAAGCTCTGACCACTCGATTTAAATGGATACCGTGGGAAGCTTTAAATAAAATAGTAGTATTAGGTTTTATATTTTTGATTAAATAATTTGCTAGCTTATCATGACTAAGAAAATTTTTAACCCTTTCTTTAGGAAAACCAGCTTCAATTGCTCCTTGACCTATTATGGCGCCACCTTTACCGAAGGTGTATAGATAATCTATTTGTTTCTCAGCTAAATATTTCCCCACATCTCGATGGCCTTTAATCTGGTATTTTCCCATTTCCAACATCGTTCCTAATACAGCTATTTTTCTTCCTTTTCCAATATAACTCATAACGTCTAGGGCAGCCTTTACCGCATTAGGATTAGCACTAAAAGTGTCATCAATGATTATTATACTTTTACCAAGTCTATATACCGTTAACCTTCTCCTAGGTTTCCTATATTTTCTTAATCCATCTTGAATATCTTTAGGATTAAAGCCTAGATAATGAGCAACTCCTATCGCAAACAATGCATTATAAATATTATGTTTTCCATATATCGGTATAAAAAACTTATGTTTTTCTTCATTTAACTTCATGGTAAATTCCATTCCACCATTAACAAATCTCACATCACTAGCCTTATAATTTGCTTGATTTATTTGACCCACTGTAAAGATCTTACCTTTGAAGTTTTTGATGTCCAAAAGCTTCGAATTTTTGTCATCAACATTTAAAAACAAAACCCCATTGGGTTTCATATAACGAATGAGGTCTGACTTAGTATTTGCGATGCCAATAATACTACCCCCGAAATTCCCTATATGTGCGGTACCTACATTAGTTATAATACCGATATTTGGTTGAATTGTTTTGCAACTTCTTCTAATTTCACCGTGTCTTGACATCCCATATTCTAATATCACAGCTTTATGAAAAGGTTTAATACGACTAGCGTATTTGGCAATATGTCTAGGTGCATTAGCATTACCATAACTTTTAAAAATTTTCCAACGCGTACTTAAAATAGATGCTAACATTTCTTTCGTTGTAGTCTTCCCAGCACTCCCCACCACTGCAATAACAGGCTTTTTAAATTTAAGAGGACCAGTCAAAATTCTTTCCCCTTTCTTTGAAGGATATGCTAATAAATCTGATAATTCATGTTTTATTTTATGTAGGGTATAAATGACGTGATTGGGCATATGTCCGATGATAATCGTAGTAACAGCCTATTTTCGCATAAAAAGGTGAGAAATGAATTTTACTAACTATCTGTATCGGTATTTAACTGTTTATCCTGAATTTTTTTACTGATTGATAAAATAGTATTAAATAATTCCTCTACATAATTGCTGTATTCTTTATTTTTCAATCGAGAAATATTTTTTAGAATAACCTCCTTTTCCCTATTCTCATTCAATATAGGTTCATTGTTCTCTGCTTTATATTCAGCTATTTTAAGTACTTTTTCTATTCTCTTCTCAAATATTTCCACCATATCTTGATCTAATTTATCTATTTCGTCCCTCAATATTTTTAACCCATTCATAGTATCACAACCTCCATAAAATATCTCTCATATCACTTCCCTTTTCAAATATCCTCCTTAACCCATCACTATCCATTTCCATAACTGACTTTTTTATATTAATAAGACTATCCTCAAATGATTTTATTTGCCCGAGAATATTATCTTTATTTTTTATCAATAGCTCAGCCCATAATCTAGCATTAATATTGGCTACACGCGTGATAGCTCTGAAACTATCACCTACAAATAAGCCTAACCCATCAATATGATTACTATTTACTAATGCTAAAGCTAATATATGGGGCATCTGACTTGTATATGCAATTATCTCATCATGTTTCTTCGGGCTAATTTTAATTAAATTTTTACAACCTATTCCCATAACAATTTTCTCAATAAGTTTAATATTTTCCTCCTTATTTTTATCAGTTGGCGTCAATATATAGTTAGCTCCTTTAAATATCTCTGCTGACGCAAACTCAAAACCCATAGCTTCTTTTCCTGCCATCGGATGTCCCCCGATGAATTCTAAATCATCCCTAATAAAATTATTTATTTCTGTAAGTATTTTGTCTTTAATCCCTGTTGTATCAGTTATTACCGCACCTCTTTTAAAATTATTGAGATTGTTTTTAATAAAATTTACCGTTTGTTCAGGATACAAAGAAATTATAACTACATCGGAGTTTTTAAGAGGGATGTTGGGCTTTAAAAAACCACGATCTATTATCCCTTGAGTTTCAGCCATTTTAAGTACATCTTGATTAATGTCAACAGCCCACAATTTTTTAGGTTTTAATTCTCTCAACGCCATTGAAAAAGAACCACCAATCAACCCTAAACCTACAATTGTAATTTTCAATTCTGATATTTCCATTAATTCTCCCCCATTACATAACTTTATCTTGAAGAATCGCCATTTCTTTTAATGAATTCATCAGCGAATTAAATCTTGCAGGTTTAATCGACTGCTGACCATCAGACTTAGCATTTGCAGGATCATTATGAACTTCAATCATTAAGCCATCAGCTCCAACAGCCATTGCAGCTTTAGCTAATGGTTCTACCAGCCACCATAATCCTGCTGCATGACTAGGGTCAACGATTACTGGTAAATGGCTATATTTTTTAATTACAGGAATAGCACTAATATCTAGGGTATTCCTAGTGAAGTTTTCAAATGTTCTAATACCTCTCTCACAAAGAATTACGTTCTCATTCCCTTCGGCCATAATATATTCTGCAGCCATCAAAAATTCTTCTATCGTTGCAGCCATCCCTCTCTTTAATAGGATTGGTTTATCTATTCTTCCTACTTCTTTTAATAAATCGTAATTATGCATATTCCTCGCACCTATTTGAATAATATCTACATCATCAACAAATTTCTCTACCATTCCAGGAGACATTAGTTCGGTTACTATTGGAAGACCTGTTTTTTCCTTTGCAATCTTTAATAATTCAATTCCCTCGCCCAGTAAACCTTGAAAACTATACGGAGACGTTCTTGGTTTAAAAGCCCCACCTCTTAAAAAATTAGCACCAGCTAATTTTATCTCCTTGGCAATACTTGTGATCTGCTCTTCACTTTCCACAGAACATGGACCAGCTATTACAGTAAAATTCCCTCCACCGATCTTTTCGTTCTCTACTGATATTAATGTATCCTCCGGATGAAACAATCTATTAGCCATCTTGTATGGCTCTTGTACCCGTATCAACTTCTCCACATACCTATTTGCTTGTAATTGTTCAGGATCAATATTAGTTGTATCTCCAACTAAACCAAATAAATGATAATTTTCACCTTTAGATTCATGAATTTGACACCCTAAACTCTCCATTTTATTCTTAATTTTTTCAATTTCCTTCTCCGGTGTGCCTTGTCTTAAAACAATAATCATTGAATTCCCTCCTAAAATTTTTATAAAAAAAAAAGACTCATCCAATGAGCCTTCTCCTTAATTTTCGAGCTTATTCTTAAGAAAAATTTAAGTGAATATATTTTCTGGAGATAGATAATGTTTTTTATACTCATTAGAAAAGAGATTTTCTATTTTTTTGTATAACAAATAACTAGCGCTAAAGTAATAATAGCCCCAGCTAAAATAAAAATAATAATAAAATTGTTCTACATATCTCTTTCTAATAAGCTTCATCATTTTTTACCCCCAAAAAACATTAAAGCTTTGTTGTTTTAAAGCGATTATATCAAACGAACGTAAAATGTCAATAGAAAAATTCATTAAAATTTAAATATTAAAAAAATTCGTGTAACCCAATCTCCTACTAATTTTAAAACGGAAATTTATCTCCTCTTCCTTTTATTTTACTAATCGTTAACTTAAATATATCATAAAGAAAGCGTGTACAAAATGTGTTAAGAAAGAGAGGAGTAAAAGAGATAGTGATGGAAAAAATAAAACGCTTGATTCCTGGATTAATTTTTACCGCAATATTAGCTTGGATTTCTATCTTGTTTCAAAATATAAATTTTATTAAAAGCCTGCAATTCAGCTCACTAATTATCGCCATTCTATTAGGGATGCTGATTAAAAATCTATTTCCTATACCAAATATTTTTCATGAAGGCATTCGTTTTTCTCTGAAAAGAATATTACGTCTTGCAATCATCTTATTAGGATTTAAACTTAGTTTTGCTGAAATTACCCAAATTGGAGGAAAAGGATTATTACTCGTAATTATTGTAACAACGAGTACTATTTTATTTTCAATGTGGCTCGGAAAAAGGGTTGGATTAGATAAAGAGCTATCCGTATTAATTGGTGCGGGAACTGGAATATGTGGGGCTTCAGCAGTGGCAGCAGTAGCTCCACTAATAGACGCTGAAGAAAAGATACCACATTTGCTATTGCAACAATAACGATTTTTGGAACAATAGCCATGTTTGTTTATCCCCTATTTTATAAGTTTTTACATTTACCTAATATTCTTTATGCAATTTGGGCAGGGTCTTCTATTCATGAAGTTGCTCAAGTAGTTGCAGCAGGTTTTGCTGCTGGGGAAGATGCAGGTCAATTAGCAACTCTAGTTAAGTTAACACGCGTTCTATTGGTTATACCAACTGCGATTATATTAAGTTTTAGACTCATGAAACAAAATAAAGACAATAAATGGAATGCTAAGAAGATTACAATTCCTTGGTTTGTTTTTGGATTTGCGATCATTGTAATCATTAATTCGTTACATGTTATCCCACAGAATATAACAGTGAATTTGATCTCATTAGATAGCTTTCTACTAACTTGGGCGATGGTAGGAATGGGCTTAGAAACAAGCTTAGCCAAAATGAAACAGGTAGGTATTAAACCTTTTTATGTAGGATTAACTACCTCGATTTTTATCAGTATGTTTGGATTTATCATGGCTAAATTTTTATTTTTTTAATTCTGCAATTAAAATTAATATATAGACATACAGAAAATAACAACCCAGGTAAGTTTCTGTTGTAAAACCGAAAATAAACCCCGTGTTTTGATCCATGACACGGGGATTTTTATGATTAAAATATTAAATTTTTTACTTGAAGTAACTATTATACAAAACCATTATTGTCATACGATCCTATAATTTTATAAAACATTTTCTATAACAATATTTTGATGCCTTGAACGATATTCCAGATTAAAATAATTAGATTGATAATAATAAATAATAATCCTGCGCTGATTATAGAACTAATTGATCCACTAAAAATACCTAAAATAAATAATATAATAGTAAAAAATGGAATGATATGTGATATGAAAGCACGTTTAGCATGATACTTAACTTCATCATCCTGTACAATAAAATATACAGCTAAAGGAAAAATGAAACCAGCAAAAAAGATACTAAAATAACTTAAAGATGCGAAGACCTTATAATCCTTCATTATAAGCCTCCCTTTTATTTTGTTTATATTAATTACTTATTTTCATATTCGTACATAATTCGGGTTATAGTTCAATGCTATCTATAAGTTTCTATATATTATAATTCATTATAGAATGCCTTTAGTAGATAATCTAATACTGATCTTCTCGTAAGAATCCCAATAAATTTCTTCTCTTTATTAACAACCGGTAAATAAGCCCAGTCAACTAATAATTCGATTCCATAATGTAATGTTGTATCTTCACTTAATGTGGGTATATTTCTTTTCATCGCTTCATTAACATTTCTTCTTTTAAAATCATGGAATAACGGTACTTTCTCCAGTCTAGCGTGATTTAGTATTAAGGATTTACTAATAATCCCCTCTACTTCCATTTTAGGGTTGATCACAGGTACTGAAGTCCAGCCAGTTTCGATTAACTTTCTCAACGCCTGCTCGAGATTCCATGTCGATTCCACTACCATTACTTTTTCTTTAGGAACAATTAACGATTTTATCTCTTTAGACATAATTTCATCTCTAAAACTATCAACGATTACCATTTTCTCCCTCCACAACATATGCTAACGGAGATTATAAATTACTGTATCTATATTTCATCCTTTTACCATATATAATGATAACAAAAATCACATGAAAATACCTCATTTATTACAAAATAAAAATATACTAAAAATAAAGGTGGTATTAATATGGGTGAAGAAAAGCATAAAAGTCCAAAACAATTAAAGGTAAACTCAGATAACAAAAGACTTTATGATGAAATGATGGAAGCTAAGGAAATTGCAGAAGAGTATTCTCCAAACAAGAAAACAAGATAAATTGGCTATTACCGGCTAAATGAGAAAAAGGACTTTGGTGGCGAATATCAATCTTAACCACTAAAGCCTTTTTTTATCAATACATTACGACTGATAAATTAGTTTACTGTCTACATTAATATTGTATTTCTAGTAGCAGATCCATGTCAGATTCAATATTATTCATTGAAAATCGCCTATAAGTATTAATCTTTTTAATTTAATAACAATTGTACTAATGAACGAACCATCGAACCTGTTCCACCTTTTGGAGATAAAGCTGTATCTTTATCCGCAAAAGCTGTTCCCGCAATATCTAAATGGATCCAAGGTGTATTTTCTGCAAAAGACTCTAAAAATAATGCTGCTGTAATACTTCCAGCCATTCGTCCACCAACATTTTTAATATCGGCAATTTGGCTCTTAATTTGCTCTTTATATTCATCAAATAATGGTAATTGCCATAACTTTTCACCAGTTTGCTCTGCAGATGACATCAGGTCCGTTAAAAATTTCTGATTATTTGTCATCGCACCAGTAGCCACATTTCCTAAAGCGATAAGTATGGCTCCAGTTAAAGTAGCTATATCGATAATCCGACTAGCACCTAATTGCTTAGCATAAGTTATCCCATCAGCTAAAATAAGCCTTCCTTCTGCATCGGTATTTAATATTTCCACTGTTTTACCACTCATCGTTGTAATCACATCACCAGGCTTATAAGCATTTCCTGAAGGCATATTTTCCGTGGATGGAATTATTGCGACAACATTTACTTTTGGTTTAATGCGACCAATAACTTCCATCACTCCTAGGACAGTAGCTCCTCCACCCATATCAGATTTCATTAAGTCCATATTCTCTCTTGGCTTGATGGAAATACCACCACTATCGAAAGTTAGGCCTTTTCCTACTAAACCTAACACATCATCCCATGTCTCTTTTCCACGGTATTTTAAGACGATCATTTTAGGAGGTTGTTTGGATCCCCGAGCAACAGCCAATAACCCTCCCATTCCCAATCGTTCCATATCACTTTGTTCAAGTATTTCATACTCCATTCCAAATCGACGGGCAATCTCGATAGCTTTATCAGCCATATGCGTTGGTGTCATCATATTACCTGGAGTGTTAACTAGATCTCTAGCTAGATTTGTTCCCTTAGCGAAGGCTATCCCATATTCAAGTCCCTTTTTAATTGCTTCTGAATCATTAACTATCAATTGGATTAATTCTACTTCTGATCTTTCTTCATTGTTAGAGCTATATCCATTAAATCTGTAATTCGCCAGTACTGCTCCCTCGGCAAATGAATGAGCTACTTCTTGTTCCGTCATATTTGGAAGGTTCTTTCCAAATAAATACGACACAATCTTTTTAACTTTCAAATGATTAGCCTTTTTAATTGCAGTAGCAACAACTTCTTTAACATTTTGATAATTAAATTTATCCTTACTTCCTAAACCGATTACTAAAATACGTCTTATGGATATTTTCCCTAAAGTATGTATAAGAGTTGTCTCTTTTAATTTTCCGGTGATATCTCCTTGATTAATAAGGTCTACAATTGCACCATCTAGCAGTCGGTCAACTTCAGCGAGTTCTCTGCTTGGTTTATCCATATCTTCATAATAACCCATTACCAATAAATCTGTCTGAATTGCACTTAGTTCTTTGTTGATAATTTCAAATTTCATTATTAACACCACCCAATCTATTATTAAAACTATGCCCAAATTATATCTTATATCTCTATAAAAAAACATTACATTAATCAACAAAAAAATAGCAAGGGGACTGCCCTTGCTACTACATTGATGAACTTACCATTGCGACTCGATTATATTGTTCTAATATGTTTTCTGTAAGTATACCATTACCATATTTGATTACATAGACGTCTACTTTTCTTTTCCCCCACAGTTTATAAACATCATCAACTGTTTCAAAATACAAATCGATCTTATTTCCTTTGATTGCGGAACCTATATCAGCTACTACTCCGTAACCATATCCTGGAATATACAATACAGTCCCTAATGGAAAAACATCTAAATCTGCTGCTATCGTTGAATATATATCCCTGCGAACATATACACCAGAATATGTTATCCCATATTCTGGATGAGAAGGATCCTTACCAGTAGATTCTTTACCAGCAGTATATCCTGTAGCGATTACTGTTACCTTCTCATACTGTTCTAAATTAGGAACTACGATTGATGCATTTGACTTTGCAATAGTACTATCAGGTGGAAGTGTTGACTTTTCGACGTCATCTTGAATGTTAGTTTGATTATTTACTACATTGGCTTTCATATCTATTTGAAGTATAACTTCTTCATCTATTGAATTTGTCGATGGTTTGTCTAGATCATTTATATCATCAGTAACATTGTTGTCTTTTACTTGTTCTTGTGCAACCAGCAGTCCCATTGTCGCAATAGACGATACTCCGAGCAACAGTATCACTGCTTTTTTTGCTCGCCTTTTTGTTATGGTAGACATAGTATCTACCTCCTCTCCTAAATACAGCTTTACCCTTCATCAAAAATTATATACCTTGTCAACAAGAAATTTTTTACACAAGAACACACAACATTGCATATTTTATTCAATTTTGGTCATTTTGGCAAGTTTTTTTTACCCAATATTCAATTATATTCGAACTTAACTGTACTAGAACAAAAAAAAAGCGAATTCTTAAGAATTCGCTCCTAATTTATACTATTAAAGATCTATTTTTATTAATTAACCGTACCCGTTCCTTCACATGCTGGACAAGTTTCAGATCCACCAACTATTACATCATGATAACCTTGACCGTCACACATTGTACAAAGAGAACTAGCCATTGGATGTCCCCCCCTATAAAATTAGTTGACACCAATATAGCAAGTTTTCTGAATTTTATAAAGTTTCAAAAATCATCTTCTAGTTTTCTTATGCTTGATGTAAGCGAAATCATTAACCTTTTATTCTAGTTATTGTAGTTTCTTTAATTCATGGTAGTGAAGTGGAGGGGAGCAAGAAAATTAGAGATTATCGATTAATGACTCCGCATCATCTTTTATCAAGTCAGCTAGACTAAATCTATCTAATACACTAGCCATCGATTCCTTCAATTTTTCCCAAATAATTTTAGTCGAGCAATCCTCATTTCTATCACAACAATTTCCGTCCTTATCCTCAATGCAATCAACGATGTTATCAGTACCTTCCAAAACCCGAATAATATCACCAACAACAATATTTTCAGGAAAATCAGCCAAAAGATATCCACCTTTGGCGCCTCTAACACTTCTTACTAATCCGGATTTTCTAAGGTCAACAAAGATTTGTTCTAAAAACTGTTCAGGTATATTTTCAACATTTGCAATTTGTCGCAATGGAATTGGTTTTTCTAATCCTGATTTAGCTAAATACACCATAGCTTGAAGCCCATAGTGACCACGCGAAGAAAGCTTCATCTGGTCCCCTCCCTACATAATTACATTAAGTATTCTCAAGCTTCTACATTATTCATATCATTTGTGTATTCCCAAGCTTCTACATTATTCATCATTTGTATTTTTATTTTATTAACAACGTATAATCATGTCAAATATAGTTAATTTCGAATTTTCGAACATTGGACTTTAAATTATTCGATCTAGAGTTTATAATGAACATGGGATGTGAAAATACAGGAAGGTGGGGAGAAATCATGAATCATGATGACAAAGTTTATGAAATTACAGTTATAGGAGGAGGCCCTGCAGGATTATTCGCTACTTTCTATGCTGGTATGAGGGGAGCAAGTGTAAAACTAATTGAAAGTATGCCTCAATTAGGTGGACAATTAGCTGCACTTTATCCTGAAAAATATATATATGACGTTGCTGGATTCCCAAAAATTCTAGCTGGTGAGCTAGTAAATCGCTTAAAAGAACAAGCAATGCAGTCAAAACCTTCTATATGCTTAGAAGAAAAGGTTGAAAAAGTTGAAAAGCAAAACGATGGAACATTTCTACTTACAACTAATAAAGGAACACACCTATCAAAAGCAGTAATCATCACTGCTGGTATTGGAGCTTTTGAACCTCGCAAACTAGATATTGAGGGTGCGGAAAAGTATGAAGGTAAGAATCTTCATTATTTCGTGAATGATTTAGAAATATTCAGAGATAGAAAAGTATTGGTATTTGGTGGAGGGGATTCCGCTGTAGACTGGGCTTTAATGCTTGAAAATATCGCTAAAGAAGTTACTATTATCCATCGACGTGATAAATTCCGTGCTCATGAACATAGTGTCGAAAAATTATATGCTTCCAAAGTTAACGTAATCGTTCCAAGAGTAATCACAAAATTAGAAGGAAACGATATGATCGAAAAAGTTACAATCGCAGCACCTAAAACAGGAGAAGGTGAACAAGTGATTGAAGTAGATGATGTAATTGTTAACTTTGGTTTCGTATCTTCATTGGGTCCAATTGCTGAATGGGGATTAGAAATTAAAAATGGACAAATCATGGTCGATTCAACAATGAAGACAAATATTGATGGAATCTATGCTGCTGGTGATATTGCAGGTTATGAAGGTAAAATTAAACTAATAGCTGCCGGATTTGGTGAAGCTCCTACTGCTGTTAATAATGCTAAACATTACATAAATCCAGAAGAGCGTGTTCAACCAACCCACAAACATTAATTTTACTAATATAAACCCACTCAACTGAGTGGGTTTTATGTATATTTATCTTATCCTGTAATAAAATAAGAAAAATCGATTATGGAGGAAGCTTTATGCCATATTTGTGTCCTGTCTGTAATGGTTTATCTGCCCTACAAGCGACTTGCCAATACTGTCATCATCCATTAGAGGACTATGGTCGTATTGAACAACTCTTTGGCCCATACTCACCATACCAAGAAATTAGTGATTTAAAAATGACTAACGGTTTTATCGATAGTACTATTCACCTATGTATCCACGTAACATATTGCCCTATGTGTGGCAAGGAGCATCTAATAACTATAAAAGAGCAATATCAAACGTATTAACTAACTTTTCAAAGATTTTACTGCTATTCTCCTTTTGACGATATCTTTTTTCCATTTGAAGTTTAACCAATTTAGTGTGGAACTTATCTATTTTTTGACTAATTTCAATAACAGAAGGGTGGTTAATTCCCAATTTCACTGCCTCTAGCTCCATTTTCCCTCTTAGTGATTCGATTTTATCAATTAATTCCTTTTCCATATAATTTTTCTCCCAAAAAGATTTTCCTATATTTTATACTTTTTCAACAACTAAATCAAACACCCGTTCTCATCAAATATCTACTAGCCTTGCCCATTTTATATAATAGAATTATAATGTTTTTATGTGAAATGATAGTTGGGAGTGAATTGTTAATGCCCCTTATTAAAAAGGATGATTTAACAGATATTTTTAAAAAAGTTGAAATGAATGAAAGGCTAAATTTTGAAGATGGAGTAAGGTTGTTAAAATCTAATAATTTATATATGATTGGCCAAATGGCAGATATAGTTCGTCGGAGAAAAAATGGAGACAATGTTTCTTTTATCATAAATACTCACCTTAATTATACAAATGTCTGCTATTTAGGTTGTAAACTTTGTGCATTTGGAGTTAAACCCGACGCTAATGATGCTTATACCATGTCTTTAGAAGAAATCGAAAAAAAAGTGATCGGCTTATATGATAAAGGGTTCAAGGAAATACATATCGTTGGCGGTGTAAATCCAAAACTTCCTTTTCAGTATTACGAAGATATGATGAAAATAATTAAAAAGCATAATCCCAAACTGCATATTCAAGCCTTTACAGCCGTTGAACTCGATTATATAGCAAAGATAGCTGGATTATCTGTTGAAGAAACGATTCTCAAATTAAAAAACGCTGGATTAGACTCCATTTTAGGAGGCGGAGCAGAGATCTTCCATCAAGATATTCGCAAAATCATCTCTGGCCACAAGACAACTGCAGATAAATGGTTTGAAATCCATGAGATTACCCATCAACTTGGTATGAAATCTAATGCCTCAATTATATACGGACACATTGAGCAACCTGAACATATTATTGATCATTTAATGCGTTTGAGAGAATTACAAGATAAAACTAATGGTTTTAATGCTTTCTTCGGTTTTGCTTTTCATCCAGAAAATACGCAATTAGCCAAAGAATATGAGCTATCAGGTGAAACGACAGGAATTTACGATTTAAAAATCCTAGCGGTCGCTCGATTGATGTTGGATAATTTTCCTCATATTAGAGCATTTTGGATGGCTATCGGTCAAAAATTGGCTCAGGTATCCTTACACTTTGGAGTTGATGATTTAGATGGGACTGTTATGGAAGAAAGGATATTCCATGCAGCTGGTTCTGAAGCGATTCACATGGTACCTAAAGCATCTTTCATCAAGATGATCAAAGATGCTGGCAGAATTCCGATAGAAAGGGACACTCTATACAATACGATTAAAATATATAATTAATAATAAGGAGAGAAAAAGATGGGCTTACTTATTCAAGATAAATCTTTACAACCGATTATTGAGAAGGTTAAAAATGGTGAACGTTTAACTTTAGAAGATGGAATAACTTTATATCAATCACCTGATATTCTTACAATCGCTCAACTAGCTAATGAAGTGAATTTGAATAAGAACGGTAACAAAGTTTATTTTATCCAAAATCTTTATATTAATCCTACCAACGTTTGTGAAGCCCATTGTAAGTTCTGTGGTTATCGAAGAGACCCTAATGAAGACGGCGCTTACACAATGAGTATGGATGAATTATTACAATATGTTTCTGAACGATATACTGATAAAATACGCGAATTCCATATTGTCGGCGGGCATAATCATACGGTTGACTTTAGTTATTATGTAGATACAATAAAAACCCTCAAAAAAAATTATCCTGATGTTACTATTAAGGCATACTCTGGGGCAGAAATCGTCTTTTTCTCACAAATATCTGGTCTATCAGTAGAAGAAGTTTTAAATGAACTTGTAAAGGCTGGCTTAGATACCCTTCCTGGAGGCGGAGCAGAAATTTTAACAGAACGCTATCGCTTAAAAATGAGTCCAGACAAAGCAACAACCCAAGAGTGGCTAGACGTGCATGAAACCGCCCATAAAATGGGATTAAAAACACATGCTACCATGCTTTATGGTTCAATCGAAACCCTTGAAGAACGACTTATCCATATGATTCGTCTACGGGAATTACAGGATAAACATCATGGATTTCTTGTATTCATACCATTAGCAATCCAACCAAAGAAAGTTACGGCATCATTAAAGCAAAGAACTTCTGCTTTTGATGACCTTAAAACGGTAGCTATTAGTCGTCTAATGTTAGACAATTTTGATCACATAAAATCTTATTGGATAAATATAGGTACTCAGCTTACTCAAATGTCTTTAAGTTTTGGAGCTTCAGACGTTCATGGAACACTGATTGAAGAAAGAATTAGCCATTCTGTTGGAGCAGTAACCCAATCGGGACTTACACGTGATGAACTTATTTGGTTGATTCAAGGTGCAAACAAAATCCCTGTTGAACGAGATACCTTTTACAATATTATAAAAGTTTATCAAAAATAGAGGACTGCCACATATCGGCAGTCCATTTTTAAATACTTTTTTCAACTTTTTCCTCGATTTTTGCAATTAATTCATCTGGGTCAGTAGCTTCGATATATTCTCCATTTAAAAGGACATAAGGATTAGTACCGCATTTTTCACAATGTCCTAGGCAATTATTTTCTACAATATCATACTTTGGATTTTGCTCAAATTTTTTAACTACTTTTTCTGTTCCAAATTGGTAATTATGAGTGCAAAGTTCAATTAATTGTCCCATATCCCATTCCCCTTTTTTAATGTATTTTTTTAATAATATATTTTTTTGTTTACTAATTTAGTTTATCACTATCTTACTCATTCAAACAATAGCTAAAAATACTTACCATAAAAAAAGCAAAATTTAGCTAACAGTTGGCAACTGGTTAAACTAGTGCTTATATGGTAAAATACTATCTATATGAGATTGAGCACTTTGTCATATAATATAATTGCTCTTAAATTTAAATGAAAGGAGATCATTTATATGGCTTTATATGATGATGTAAAAAATGTTATCGATAAATTACGTCCTTTTTTACAACGTGATGGCGGGGATTGTGAACTTGTAGCTGTCGAAGATGGTATCGTTAAAGTAAGGTTAGTTGGTGCATGTGGCTCATGTCCTGGAGCAACCATGACTCTAAAGAATGGAATTGAGCGTGCTCTTAAGGAAGAGCTACCTGGTCAAATCGTAGAAGTTCAACAAGTTCGATAATATTTTTTAACCTATACAAAATTAATATCAGTAATTTCTCTAATGATAAAAGTCTCTGTACATCCAGAGACTTTTATCATTAATATTTATTTATTCCAATACTTCTATATTAACAATATTTGGAGATTCTTTTTTGATCAGAGCATCGATCAAATTATTTACTGCCATAATCGCCATATTTTTTCTAGTTTTAATACTGGCACTACCAATATGAGGTATTGCCACAACGTTTTCTAATTGTAAAAGCGGATGATCGATAGGAACAGGTTCTTGTCTGAATACATCTAATCCCGCTGCCCAAATCTTTTTATTAATTAATGCATCATAAAGAGCTTCTTCATCTACAGTTGCACCCCTAGAAACATTGATGAAGACAGCAGAGGATTTCATCAATTCGAATTCTCGCTTACCGATTAGGTTAGTAGTTTCTGGTGTTAATGGTGTTAGCAGTACGATAAAATCTGATTCTTTTAACAGTTCGTCTAAAGAACGATATTCAGCATTTAATTTTTTTTCAACCTCTGGTCTGCGATTACGATTATGATACAAAATTTTCATATCAAAACCAGTAGCTCTTTTAGCAACTGCTTCACCGATTCTTCCCATTCCAATAATACCTATAGTAGCTCCATAAATATCTTGCCCAGCCATCAACATCGGACTCCATTTAGTCCATTTACCTTCAAGCACATAACGATTTGCTTCACTAATTCTTCTTGCAGTAGTCATCAACAAACCAAATGTAAGGTCCGCAGTTGCTTCACTTAATACCCCAGGAGTATTTGTTACAATGATACCCTTTTCAGTTGCAGATTGTAAGTCGATATTATCATAACCAACTGCCATTGTGGATATTGCTTTGAGATTTTCGGCTTGATTGATCAATTCGCTATCGATTTTATCTGTTAACATTATCAACAATCCATCAGCTTTTTTAGCCTCTTCTAATAGTATCTCTCTTGGTACTACCCGATCTTCTTCCCAAACTTTTACTTCAAAGGAGTTTTTTAATAATTCAACTGATTCTTCAGAAATCTTTCTGGTTACAAAAACATATGGTTTTGCCATTCAACTATCACTCCTATCCTTTCAATATCACAATTAAATAATAACATAATTAGATACTCTAATTTTAATTAAAATTAATAACTATGGACATACTATGAACAAATGTATGAGGAGCGATCTATATGGAGCAAGATTATAAAACATCAGATGAAGAAGTTTATCAAAGTACCTTAAGATTATTAAAAGAACGTGGAGTGACTACTTGGGATATCGCTGAGCTAGTCCATTTTTTACAGTCTAAATACTTTTCTAAGATTACGATTGATATCTGTGAACAACATGTTAAAAAAGTATTAATGAAACGTGAAGTTCAAAATGCAGTAATTACGGGAATTCAGTTAGATAAATTGGCCGAGAAACAAGCTTTAGAATCCCCCCTATTAGAAATGTTAATCCATGATGAAAGTCTATATGGTATTGATGAAATTATCTCATTATCAATAGTTAACGTTTATGGTAGTATTGGATTTACTAATTATGGTTATATAGATAAAATGAAACCAGGGATATTAGCTAAATTAAATGAACATGAGAATGGACAAGTAAATACTTTCTTAGATGATATAGTTGGGGCAATAGCCGCTGCAGCATCAAGCCGTATTGCTCATAATTGGTCAAAGATAGAAAAGGAATAAAAAAAGCTAACTTTGGTTTTAACAAAGTTTAGCTTTTTAGTTTTATCAAATCTATTTTTTATTTTTGATATGATAAACACAATAGGTATCCCCACGCCCCATGCAGGATAAATTTTTAACTTCTGTATTTAAAATATTTTCGAAAAGTTTTTTCTCTCCGTCACAAGCTTGATTATATTGTCTGGATATCTCGAATATTGGACAATTGTATTCTTTGAGTAAAAATCCATTATCAACTTTTTCAAGTTCAACGATGTATCCTCTTTCGTTTTGAATATTAACTAGAGCGTTAACTTTTTCCTCAAGATCAGTTAAACCATGCATTTTTTTTGCATAAGCTTCCCTAAGCTTTTTTTCTCTTCTTTCAAATATCTTGTCTATCTTTTCTTTACCCTCTTCTTCAAAGATACCGGCTAAGATATCATCGGCTAAATTTTTATAAGCCTTCGGAAAATGATTTTCTGCCTTATCTGTTAAGGAATACAAATTCGTAGGTCTCCCCATAGCCTGTCTAACGATGGAAGCCTTAATTAACTCGTCCCGTTCTAATGTATTTAAATGGCGTCTAACAGCCATCTCTGTAATTCCTAACCCTTTAGAAATTTCACTAACTGTCATTGACCCATTCGTTTTTAACATCATCATGATTTCTTCTCTAGTTGTCAAAGTATCCTTCTTCATAATCTCACCTGCCCTTCAATTACTATTTTAGCTAACTTTAAGAAATAAGTAAATTTTTTATACATTTAATTATATAAATTTTTTTAACCCAATTCTTTGCGTAAATACTCATAAACGTACTTTTCAAAATTTGAAATCGCATTGTACATTTCTTTAAACAATTGAAATAAATAATTATAATTCAAGCGGGTATAATCGTGAACTAAATTTTTCCGAAATTCAACTAGCTGCTTTAACTTTATCGCTTCTTCATCTGGGATAACACGTTCATCATTTAGTATTTCAATTATATCAACATAGCTACCTGGATCACGCATTATAAAACCGTCTATTAGATAATTCCCTACATCAACTATAGATTCTACAGAAATATGCATTGCCCTCTCAAGGGCTAATGTAGCAAACTTATCTTCAATAAATTGTTCTTGTGAATAATTCAATATTGGTCTAACTATTTCAAGAACCTGTTTGAGATTGTTCAATATTTCCTCAATTTTCTTGCGATTAACGTTATACATTGATTCTCTCTCCTTAATTTAAATTAACCACAATCAAGACTTTAATACTAGCATAGAAAATATTGTAGCAAGTGACAACAATTTAATCGATATTTTAAAATGATTTTTTAATTTTTGCACAACTAGCACATCTATTCTGTTAAAATAATTATGAAAATATACTGAAAGAAGTGACAGAATTGGAACGAGAATTAGCATTAGAAATCGTTAGAGTAACAGAGGTAGCAGCATTGGCATCCTCCCAATGGATGGGAAGAGGCAAAAAAAATGAAGCAGATAATGCCGCTACTACTGCAATGCGTGCCATGTTTGATTCCGTGGCGATGAATGGAACCGTTGTTATCGGTGAAGGAGAATTGGATGAAGCACCAATGCTATATATTGGTGAAAAATTGGGAAATGCCAAATACCCGGAAGTCGATGTGGCAGTAGATCCACTCGAAGGTACCAATATCGTAGCTAAGGGTTCAACAAATGCAATGGCTGTTATCGCTGTTGCCGATAAAGGGAACTTGTTACATGCACCTGATATGTATATGCAAAAAATTGCTGTTGGACCAAATGCTGCGGGAAAAATTAACTTAGATGACCCGCTTGAAAAAACTTTGGAAACAATTGCAAGAGCTAACAATAAACGAATCAAAGATCTAACTGTGATTATTCAAGAAAGAGATAGACACCAAGAGATTATTGAAAAAGTTAGAGATATTGGTGCAAGGGTTAAATTATTCGGCGATGGAGACGTAGGTGCAGCAATCGCTACAGCATTTCCTGAAACAGGTATTGATTTATTCCTTGGAACTGGTGGAGCACCAGAAGGAGTTATATCGGCTGCCGCACTAAAAGCTTTGGGTGGAGAAATGCAAGGACGGTTGGTGCCAATGAATGATGAAGAATATCAAAGGTGTGTTAAAATGGGATTAAAAGATCCCCGACAACTTCTTAAGATGGAAGACTTAGTTAAAGGGGATGACGCAATCTTTGCAGCAACAGGGGTTACAGATGGAGAGCTATTAAAAGGGGTTAGATTTATGGGTGGTGATTTAGCAGAAACACACTCCATAGTTATGAGGGCGAAAACTAAAACTATTCGCTTTATCCGAACAATTCATAGTTTACCCCACAAACCTCATTTAATCATGGACTAATTAATTATTCTTATCTATCGGAGGAGATATTATGGAAAAATTACAATTTGTCACAGAACAAGGATTCAACCAAGATATCAAGGAATTCTATATGAATGAGTGGCCATCAGCAAATGAGGAAGTCTTCGGATTTACTGACCAATCTAAGTGGAAGATGGAAGAAAAGATGATAACAGCTAGGATCGATAATCAAATTGTAGGTGTTGCCCAATTTAGAATAATCGGTGGTGTTGGTTATTTAAGTACACTGCTTATTAAAGAAGAATTTCGGGGAAAAGGAGTCTTCGGACAAGCATTGCTTTCTGAATTTGAACAAATAGCCAAAGCAAAAAATTGCCATAAGCTATCTTTAAAATCGTATAAAAATAGTCGTGCTGCAAACTTTTTTGCAAAACATGGATATCAAGAAGAAGGTGTTTTGAAAAACGATATTCATGGAATTGACTGGGTTATGATGGCTAAGTATTCATTTTAATAGAGAAAATTTTAAAGTATAATATGGATAAATGCTAACCTTTTCCAATAACTAAGGGTGAAACAATATGAAATTAAATTTTAAATTAATAAAACTTATCGCCACAATATTTCCAATTACGATTATTATTGGACTAGAATATATTCGTCATGGATATTTGCAAAAAATTTGGCCACAAAAAGTCGTTACTACTACTGCTGTTGTAATATTAATTTTAGGTGTACTAATTTTTGCGAACGCTGTATTTGCCCTAATCGATCGGTTACTACTTGAGATAGAGAAGAGAAAACAAGCCGAATTTAGAGCACTTGCAACTTTAGAAGAAAGAGAGAGAATTGCTAGGGAGATGCACGACGGTATCTGTCAAGTTTTAAGCGTATTAAATCTAAAAACCCAAGCCTCCCAACATTACTTAGAAAATGAAAACTTACAAAAAACAAGGCAAGAAATACAAGAAGTCAGCAATATTATAAAAAAATTGTATGATGATGTTCGCCAAGGGATTTTTGACCTTAAGTTAGACTTAGCGGAACATAAAAATTTTAAAGAAGTATTGGAGCACTACTTACAAGAATTTGCTGAAACAAATGGCATTGAGGTTAATTCAACTATTCCGAGTAATTTACCTATTGATGAGTTTTTTGAAATAAAAGTACAGCTAATTAGAATTGTTCAAGAGGCCCTATCCAATGTTAGAAAGCACGCTAATGCAAGTAAAGTTGAAGTAAAAATACAACAACTGAATAACGGAAGTATCCAATTATTAATTAAGGATAATGGGCAAGGCTTTTTCAAAAATCAGATTAATATTAATAAAAAGTTCGGTTTGAAGATTATGAAGGAACGGGCTGAATCTATTGGTGGTAAATTTAAGATTGTTTCAAAAATTGGTGAAGGTACTAGTATTGTTATTAATTTAAAAATCTAGAGGTGCATTAATTTGAGTTTAAGATTGCTACTGTGTGATGACCACTCACTGTTTAGGCAAGGACTAAAAACTTTAATTGAACTTAAATCTGATATGATTATTGTTGGTGAGGCAAAAAATGGTTTGGAAGCTATTGAAAAATGCCGGATTTTAAAACCAGACTTTGTCTTACTCGATATTGAAATGCCAAAATTAAACGGTATTGAAACCGTAAAAATTATCAAAAATGAATTTCCTGATATAAAAATAATCATACTCACAATTTCAGAAAAGGATTTAAATTTATACCAAGCCTTAAAATATGGTGCTGATGGGTATTTATTGAAAAATTTAGAAATTGAAGAATTGGTCAAGTTAATTTATGATGTTGAAGCTGGACAAACTGTTATTTCACCACAAATAGCTGGTAAAGTTTTAAAAGAACTATCTGATGTATTAACACCAGAAGAAAAACCAAGTAAATATCAAACATTAACTGACAGAGAACAAGAAGTATTACAACTAGTTGCCACAGGAATATCAAATAAACAAATAGCTGAAAGAATAAATATTTCAGAGAACACAGTGAAAAAACATTTACGAAATATATTGCATAAACTTCAATTAAAAAGTAGAAGCGAAATAATAAGCTACGCTTATTCAGAAGGTATTATCGATGAAAATCAAAATCAATAAAAGGCCTATTCATTCCAAAATGAATAGGTTTTTTATTGATCAAGTAATCAATTGGTGTACTAAAAAAATCACCCTCAAGGGTAATAGAAATTTTCTGTATTATCTGACTATAATAAAGATGGAATTACTAATAATTTAATTGAACAAATATTATAGGAGGTGACGTTATGTCTAATAAAAAGTTAAACTTATTTTTAACTCTTATGATTTCTTTAACACTATTAATTGCTTTCCCTACACTTATTCTAGCTGACCCAGGACATTCAGATTCAAACACAAGTTCTCAAGAAGAATCTGTAACTCAATCTAATGAACAAACAGTTGATAACAACGAAAGTACCGAGGATGATGAAGGCTCTCACCAAGATGGGGAGGTTTCTGACAGCGAAGAGGGCAGCCATAACGATGAAGAAAATGCAAGTGAAAGTAACGAAGACAAAGTCGCAGAAATTGCAAAAACAACTGATCGCTTCATTGTTGTAGGGGGAGAAGCCTTTGTAGAATCCTTATTAAACTTTATTTTAGCAGTTTTTTGGTTATTATTAGTTGCTTTACAATTGGCAAGACCTTACATGTTACAATTAGTTCAAAAGTTCGGTTTACGTCTGGGTGCTGATCTATGGTGGCTTGCTTACATCCTAATTAGGGATTTAGTTGCTATTTTGACATTAGTCGTTGGCTTATTCTATTTCTATCCAATGTTATTAGCAGAAAGACCATTCCCAATTTTCGGTTCTTTAGCAGGCGTATTTCTATTAGCTTCACTAGTTGTTAGATTGGTTAAAGATCCAGATGATGATGCTAAAGCTTATATTCTGGAAACAAATCTAATTGGAATCGGATCAGCTTTATACTTAGCATCAGTAATCTTCGGGGTTCAAGGATCTAAAGTTGAACTTCTTCAGCCGATCAGTAAATTCTTAGTTAGCCAAACTAACACTTCATTAGCATATCCATTATTATGGTTATCGATGATCGCTTTTATTGCTATCGGAGGATATGCAGTATGGTTTGTATTGAAAAATAACTCTGTCAAAAGCGAATAAAAGGGGGAGACATTATGGCATTTAAGGTTAATGTAGACCAACTCTCTTGTTTTAGTTGTGGAATATGTATGGATGTCTGTCCCCAAAAAACGATTGATATGACACGTCCAAAGGAACAAGGGCCTTGGGGAGAATTCAATCGTGACCAAGCCAAACCATACGAGTGGATGATGGAATTTCCTATCCAAGTTAGTAAATGCGTTAACTGTAAAATATGTGTTAATGAATGTCCAGTACAAGCAATAACTATTTTAGAGGTTGAAGAAATCGAATTTGAAAAACCTGGAATCATGTTAGAAGAACCTAGTGATGAAACAGGTTGGCAACCTCTTTCTAATTACACTAAAGCTGCATTTAAACATGGTCCTAAAAGAGACCCTTGGCCAAAGAAAGAGTTTTCATGGAAAACTTTGGTGATGGCAAAAAGAAAAAATCGCTTTAAATTATCTTAATTTAAACATTGAAAGGAGGTTAAATACCTTGAAAAATAACAAAATATTTTTTGCAGTATTGATGTTATCATTAACTATCTTAATAATTGCAAGTCCGGTATTAGCTAATGAAGGTCACGATTCAGATGGTGTGGAAGCTGAAGCAGTAGCTCATACACATGAGGTTGACCCTATCGATGAAGGTCTTATTAATGGTTTATTAAGTGGAGGGGAAACATTCGTTTATGTTACTCTTGCTGCTTTCTTGCCAATATTTTGGATTTTAAGTCTAATTGTACACTTTAATCGGCCATATATTATTCGCTATTTAAAGAAGTTTACTTTACGTTTCGGTGCCGATGTATGGTGGTTGTTATACGTCATGCTAAGAGATGCTGTATTGATTATTACCTTTATAATAAGCTTGTTCTTCTTCTTCCCTAATTTATTCTTATACCAACCATTACCAATATCAGGTCCATTGGCAACAGTATTACTATTTTGGGCTTTAACAGTTAAATTAACTGGAGATGCTGATGATCGCGCTAAAGATTATAATAAAGTATCATATTTACTATTAGCTGGTGCATTCTTATATCTTGTGCCTTTCCTATTTGGTGTAGAGGCTCCAATGGAAGGCTGGGAAAAATGGAGAACCTTTTTCACAAGTTCTCAAAATCAAAGTTTAGCTGAAATAATTTTATACATTTCCATTGGCTTACTGTTCTTAACTGGGGGTTACATTTTCACATTCGTAATGAATAAAGTTAAACAATCTGTAAACAGTAAACAATCTATTAATACTAATCAATCTTCTATTAGTAAGTAAGTTTAGTTTAAATTATTTACTCTCCCCTATTATTACCATATGAAAAATACTGCTATAAACCAGATGGCACCTGCCATCTGGTTTATAGTTAATTAAAAAATTATTTATCATTTTGCTTCACTTTTTTTAAGACAAAATAAGCACAGCCAAAATTACAATATTCCAGTACATACTCCTCAAGAGTCCTTATTTTCATATCCTCAGGAACCCGATGTTTATTATTTTCATAAAACCCCTTTAATCTTAATTGATTATAACCCCAATCACCAACAATATAATCATATTTATCCAATATCTCACTGTATCTCTCACGAAACGCTTCAACATTCCACCCATCTTTATGATTTTCTATTAATTCAAATGTACTTCCAAACATATGAATGATCATCTAATTCGACCCCTAAATAATTTTTTTCATATATTGTAACATAATAGCTTTAAGCTTGTTAATTAATTCTTTACGTTATCATTTAAACTCTATTTAATTTCTTATCTTGACAAAAAAAAAAATTTCGACTAAACTAACTTTAGAAACAAAATAATATAAAAAGGGTGATAAGTATGGAATTTAAAAATAGTAAAACATTAGAGAATTTAAAAGCAGCATTTGCAGGAGAGTCACAAGCTAACCGTCGTTACTTATATTTCTCAAAAAAAGCTGATATAGAAGGTTTTTCAGATGTTTCATCTTCATTCCAACGAATCGCTGATGGTGAAACATCACATGCATTTGGTCACTTTGATATGATCATTAAGCACGGAGGAAACGATCCAGTTACAGATTTACCAGTTGGAACAACTGCAGAGAACTTAAAATCCGCAATCGCCGGAGAAGAGTATGAATTTAGTGAAATGTACCCAAGCTTTGCAAAGATCGCTCGCGAGGAAGGGTTTGAAGAAATCGCTGAATGGTTTGAAGTTATGGCAAAATCTGAAAAAGCACATGCAAACACATTTAAGAAAATTCTCGAACGTTTAGAGGATTAATTTTTGGAATCAATGGAATATTAATAAAAGGACTAGGCTTCAGAACCTAGTCCGTTCTTTATCTAAATTATTAGGAGGCACAAAATGTCTAAATTAACGAAATCTGACCTTATACCTTATGAAAAATATAAAATGTTGCAAGATAAGTTTTTAAAGGAAATAATTGCTGTTAAGAAGGTTCGTAGAGTTAAGATTAGCGACCTAATGACCGGATTATTCGAATCTAAATTAACGGTATTATATCAGATTCAAGAAATGATCCGCATTGAACAGATAACCGACGAAACATATCTTAATGAGTTGTTAAACGTTTATAATGATTTACTCCCTGAAACTAACGAACTTAGTATGACTCTTTTCATTGAAGTCCACAACCAAGAGGAGTTAAGGAGATTCAATAAGAATATTATCGGGATCGAAAAATACGTTGAACTTCAATTTGATGACCAGGTAGTAACTTCATACGAGCCTAAAGATGATGCTAATGAAGATAAAGAAGAAAAATATACTCAATCAATCCATTATTTACATTTCCCTTTTACCGATATTCAAAAATCAGCCTTTTTGAATACTAACAATGTTATCTTAAAGGTTAATCACCCTAACTATAAAGCAGAGACAAAATTATCTTTTGAACTAATTGACGAATTAAAAAAACAACTAGCGAAACAAGGATAAAAATTGCTCAGCTAACTCTCACGATTAAATAGTTTGTAAAGGTTGTATTTTGTAGAGGGTGAAAAATGAGCTTACCATAAAGATGAATTTGAAGTGGTTATTGCAGTAGCTCCCGAATCTATTGCTGCATTCACTTCATCCGGTGTACGAATTAGTCCCCCTGCTAATACTGGGATCCCTGTTTTATTTATAATCTCTGAAATCATACTGGGGATTATCCCAGGTAATACCTCTACAAAATCAGGCTTTACATTTTCTATTAATTTATAATTCATTTCTAACGCACTAGTATCTATTAAAAATAACCTTTGAATACTTAAGATCCCCCGCTTTTTTGCTGTTGTTATTACTTGAGAACGGGTAGATATTAATCCATCAGGTTTAATCTCATTTAATAAAAATAGGGTTGCATGCTCATCATTTTTTAGACCTCGAATCAGATCAACATGTAATATTATTTTTTTATTTGCCTTTTTTAAATAATTAACAATGTTTTTTAATTGGGAAATATTACTATCTAATAATATTACATATTCATGTTCAGTATTTAAAGCTTTTTCAAAATTTTTCATGTTTCGAATTGCAGGTATTATTTTTTGACCATTAAAAACCATTTTTACTTTCCCCCCCTCATAAAACCACATAGGCATTATAACAATGCCATTAAAAGTGACATTAAACTAATATGAGGCTAATTATTATAATGCAAATTATTTTATAATCATTATAATATAAAATTACCACATTTAGCCGTTAGACTGAATTATTTAGATTTTTTGTATGATTCAGCCAATACTTCTATGGGGTGTTTTACAACTTGGTCGGTCATTTGATTAATTTGATTCTTACACATTCCACATTCAGTAACAGTGTATTCTGGCTGCAATTCCTCCACTGCATCATGCATTGATTTACCGATATCAAGAGACAGTGTAAAGTTCTCCTCTTTAAAGCCAAAAGTACCACATTGGCCACAACATCCAGCTGCCAAATCTTTTATTTCATATCCTGGAATTAGTTCTAAAATATCCATAGCTGGATTACCTATTCCTTGAGCTTTCATATGACAAGGAGCATAATAACCTGCATTATCATTTAAAGGGGATAAGTTCTTATTTAATACTCCTTCTTCATCTAACATCCTTAAATATTCAGATGAGTCATAAACGTGTTTAGCTAACTCTTCTGCACCATCAATTCCTAACACAGATACATATTCTTTTTTCAAAGCGAGTGTACAACTACTACAGGTTGCAACGATATCATATCCTTCACTGACGTACTTCAATAAACTTTGCACATTAAATTTCGCATTTTTCTTTGCTTGTTCAAACTGTCCATTAGCCAGCATCGGAATTCCACAACAATGTTGGTCAGGCTTTGCTACTTCAATATTGTTATAGGCCATTACTTCTACAAAAGCATCACCAATCTCTGGCGCATTATACGTTGCATAGCAACCAACAAAGTAAGCTACTTTACGCTCACTATTTGCCGTCTTCTTCTTATATCTACGATTAAAATTATTAAATTCATATTTAGGAAATTGTCTTTCTGAATGAATCCCCATAACCTTTTCTATAGCTTTTCTAATAGGTTTTGCTTTCATAGCAATATTTGTAATAGGCGCTAAGTTGGAGGTAATCTTGCCTATTAATTCAGGATTACTTAACAGCTTATCTCTAAACTTTGTACCAGATAATTCAGAATGGATTGCCTTTGCTTGAACAATGAGGTCTGTAACGTGTACTTGTTCTGGACAAGATATATCACAATTTCCACATATTGCACATAACTCAACCCTAGGATCATCTAACAAATCCTGGTTTTCTATCAGCCTTTTCAATTCAGGACCTAAGTGTTTTGGGCCACCAAAATCCAATGAATAATTAGAGACAGGACAACTTACCACACATGCATTACACTTTAAACAACGATCAAAGGGACTTTCTATTAGTTTTAACATCAGTTGTCGCCTCCTTTAATCGTATTACCATGACTATAGGCACCACTTATCATAGATACCGCCTCATAACTAGATAAAATTGAATAAATTCCACCTGTTATACCATACCTAGTTACTTTCGAATCATTAGTGGCACCAACTACAAATAGATTGGAAAGAGAAGCATCTTCTAATCCACCACCTAAAACTTCGCCCGTTGCCAAAACATAATTTTTTGCCTTTAGGTTGTTGAATTTGTTGTTTACTATGTTTATTTTCTCAATCCGTCGTTTTTCAACCTTTGCTGAAATTACCGTTGTATCAGAATATAACCTGATTCCTTGTCGGATCATTTCTTTTTTTAAAAATTCATTTAAACGAATTGCTGTAGCATTGGGAGGCATCCCTACTGCTTCTGTGATAGGTGATCCTATTTCCATCTCAAATTCATTTAACACTGTTTTCCATTCCATAACTCCAAGTACTGAAGGGAAGACTACTAAATCTAATTTATCGATCACTTTCTTATCAAAATATTTTTTGATTTGAGCTATAACATACTTTCTTACATCACTCTTCTCCAATAATCTTGCAGCATCTAACTGATTCATAGTCCTATTAGAATTTTTCCCAAGAGATACATTAACTGAATAAATCACTAACTCCGGTCTTCGCTTCTGTAAATTCCCTTTAACATATTCAGATTGAAAATCAGTGATTTCTTTAAAAGAAACTATTGCTATATTACCTTTCTTAGGAAACGGAACAATTGTTTCAGGAAATAATCCAGTCAACTTTATGTGCCCCGAACCAGTGATCACTTCAACTGGCTTACCAACATCTCCTCTATATGGATAACCTAAATCTCTCATCAACATATTAAAGGATTCAATACTTTCTTTGATAAAAACATCATTCCATCTTTCAATTTGATATTCTTTGATCAAGTCCTCGATTGTACCATCCATCCCGGGAAGGATATCCATTAATCCAGTTGACTGAATGATTTTACCTGTACCTTGATGCACAATTGCCACTGATTTACCTTTTTTCTTAAGCCAGATTGCAGTTAACATTCCTGTTAACCCTTGACCAATTACAATCACATCAAACATTTTCTATTTCTCCTTCCCCATTCCTAAAGAAACATAGTAAATTGCCCTCATCAGGTCTAACTGTTTAGCCGTTTCACCTTCATTTATAAT
This sequence comes from Vulcanibacillus modesticaldus, assembly GCF_001730235.1. Taxonomy (GTDB): domain Bacteria; phylum Bacillota; class Bacilli; order Tepidibacillales; family Tepidibacillaceae; genus Vulcanibacillus; species Vulcanibacillus modesticaldus. The sequence goes on from NZ_MIJF01000024.1 coordinate 77,185, forward strand.
TTGCATTCCCTTTTGTCTTTCTTCAATCGCCTGTATTACAGCTTCTTCTGCTTCTTCGGCTGTAGCTAATCCTCTTTGAACTATTAAAGAAGCCGCACGATGATGACAAAATGTTCCTTGACATGGTCCCATTCCAAGTCTTGTTCTACGACGTATATCACCTAAATTGAATTTTCCATTTGGCAATGAAGCCTCAATTTCTCCTAAGGTTACTTGTTCACACTCACAAACGACTGTTTTAAGAATTTCTTCGTCTTTCATCTTTTTCTCAAGATCTTTTGCTCTAGTGCCAGCCCAGTGAAAAAGCTTGTTTTTTGTAGCAGGTGCCATATTGATTTCTTTAAAAAATTCTTTAGCATGGCGATGAGGAACAACCTCGAAACGTGTTGTGGAGCTTTTATAATTACCAATTTTCCCTGCAACCAAGTCTCCAGTCTTTTCTGCCATATACCTAAATGTTGTTAATTTCCCACCAACTATCGTCACAAATCCTTCTATACCATCACGTGCAGAATGGTCTAATAACGCCATCCCTCGACTTACATTTCTCCCACCAGCTTCTGATGTCTTATTTTCTTGATAAAGAGGTCGTACCCCAGCAAATGCACGAATAATCCTCATCTGTTTCAGATTTGGGATAAGGTTGCTTCCATCTTCTAACATCATCTGGAGTTCTTCGTAATTTAATGAAAAATCATCAGGCTGATCAACATTTATTCCAGTTGTGCCGAAAATAGTGACATTGTGTGCCGGAACGAAAATATCCGCATCACTAGGCTTTCGTAAACGATTGATAACCTGTTTGTTAAAGCGTTGATTAAATACTGCCAACATACCACGATTGTTGATCATATTTATCTTTATTTCCGCAAATTCTGCAACCCTTGCTGCCCAAGATCCAGTAGCATTTACTACGATGTTAGCGTATATTTCTATGATTTCTCCAGTATATACATTTTTAACCTTTACACCGACAACATGATTTTCTCTCATCAATAAATCTTCTACTTGATGATAAGTTAATACCTTATTCCCTCTTCGTACAGCATCGGCTACAAGATCAATAATCATTGTAAATCCATCAATTGCGGCATCTGGTACACGATAGATTGCTTGAGCTTTTTTATTTAAATATGGTTCTTCACGTAACGCTGATTCTAAAGATATCTCTTCAATCGGTATCCCAATTTCGTTACAAGCCTTCACCCATTTTGTAACATATTCATCGTCATCTTGAGGGAGTTTAACAAAGAAGCCACCTGTCCGCTCTATAGAACCGGGAATAGTTTCCTTTAATATTAGATTTTCCTCATAACTCTCTTTAGCTGCTTCTTTGTCATTAACCGCATATCTTGCACCTGAATGAAGCAGACCATGATATCTCGATGAAGTCCCATAAGTCAAATCCCGCTGTTCTACTAAGATTGCCTTAATACCACGTAAAGTTAAATCACGAAAAACACCGGCTCCAGTAGCACCCCCACCTATAACAACAACTTCCGTTTCAATTCTATTCCCCACAATATACTCCTCCCTCTATCGGTGAAATAGGAATAAAATGCAAAAAAGACCACAACAAATCAAACCTCATAGACAAAGGTATTTGTGTGGTCTCTCCAAATCTCCAACCGTGAAAAATATTAAATTATCGTCTATTTAAATTATAACATCTAAATATTCACATTAAAAGTATCTTTACTTTAAGCTACTCCAGTGCATTGTACTATCAATAGCTCTCTTCCAACCACTATATAATTCTTCCACCTTCTGTTCATCAAGTTCAGGTGCAAAAGTTTTTTCAATCGCCCAATTTCGAGCAATTTCTTCTTTATCCTTCCAGAATCCTGTTGCTAATCCAGCAAGATAAGCTGCACCTAATGCTGTTGTTTCATTTACTACTGGCCTTTCTACTGGAACAGATAAGATATCTGATTGGAATTGCATTAAAAAGTTATTTTTAACCGCACCACCGTCAACACGAAGGGTATTTAATTTAATTTTAGAATCCGCTTCCATAGCTGATAAAACATCTTTTGTTTGGTAAGCTAAAGATTCTAATGTTGCTCTAACTAAGTGTTCACGTGTAGTACCTCTAGTTAGACCAAAAATAGCTCCCCTAGCATCCATATCCCAATAAGGTGTACCTAATCCAACAAAGGCTGGCACTACGTATACTCCATCACTTGACTCAACTTTAGTAGCCAAGTTCTCTGAATCAGGAGCCTTTTCTATTACCCTTAGTCCATCTCTTAACCATTGTATTGCCGCACCTGCAATGAATATACTACCTTCAAGGGCATATTCCACCTTACCATCTATTCCCCAGGCAATTGTTGTTAAAAGACCATTTTCAGATTGAACTGCCTTTTCACCAGTATTCATAAGCATAAAACAACCTGTTCCGTAGGTGTTTTTTGCCATTCCAGGTTCAAAACACGCTTGACCGAATAATGCTGCCTGTTGGTCTCCTGCTGCACCGGCAATAGGAACTTCTTGACCAAAGAAATGATAAGTAGCAGTTTTTCCATAAACTTCGGAGGAAGGTCTAACTTCTGGAAGCATAGACTTTGGAATACCTAATATTTCTAGTAACTCTTCATCCCAAGTTAGAGTGTGAATATTGAATATCATTGTTCTAGAAGCATTTGTATAATCAGTTACGTGTACTTTTCCACCGGATAATTTCCAAATTAACCAGGAATCGATAGTACCAAATAATAGATCGCCTTTTTCTGCTTTTTCCCTAGCACCTTCTACATTATCAAGGATCCACTTAACTTTTGTACCAGAAAAATATGCATCAATAACAAGTCCGGTTTTCTCACGAACCATTTGTTCATAACCTTTAGCCTTTAACTCATCACATATTGATGCAGTCTGACGGCTTTGCCATACAATTGCATTATACACCGGCTCACCAGTATTTTTATCCCATACTACAGTTGTTTCACGTTGATTAGTGATTCCGATTCCTTCTATTTGATCAGGTTCAACGTTATAGTTTCCGAAAAGTTCACCTAAAACAGCTAATACAGAACCCCAGATCTCATTAGCATTATGTTCTACCCAACCTGGCTTTGGATAATATTGAGGAAATTCCTTTTGGGTCATTGCAATAATGTCGCCCTTCTTATTGAAAAGTATTGCCCTTGAACTTGTTGTTCCTTGGTCTAATGACAGAATATATTTCTCTTTCAATTTTCTTCCTCCTTCTAAAAATTAAATTAATCACTACTAATCTATGATTCCATTTAATATTTATCAATCATTTATGATGATTAATTTTTCTTAACTTGAACTACAGCCATAAAGATAATAGCTAACGTAATAAGACTGAAAACCCAAAATGAACTAAATACTTCTCCTAAGAAAACTGCCTTATAGAAAAGAGCACCTAAGCTACCTCCAATAATTGGCCCAACTACCGGAATCCACGAATAGGACCAGTCTGAAGAACCTTTATTAGGGATTGGTAAAATAAAATGAGCGATTCTTGGTCCTAAATCCCTAGCAGGGTTAATTGCATATCCAGTTGTACCACCAAGAGAAAGTCCAATACTAAATACTAAGAAACCAACAATTAGAGGATTAAGACCTTGTGTAAACTCGTTTGCACCAATAAATAAAACTCCAAATACTAAGATAAAAGTCCCAATAATTTCACTTAATAGGTTAGCATATGTACTTCTAATTGCTGGTCCAGTAGAAAATACAGCAAGCTTAGCACCTTGATCATCAGTTTCTTTCCAATGTGGTAAAAAATGTAACCAAACTACTACTGCTCCAATGAATGCTCCAATCATTTGAGCAACAATATACTTAGGAACATCGGCCCAAGGGAAATCTCCTACCATAGCCAATCCGACAGTAACAGCAGGGTTTATGTGAGCTCCACTAATACTTCCCACAGCATAAACTGCTAATGCTACTGCTAATCCCCATCCAAAAGTAATAACGATCCAGCCAGAATTTTCTGCTTTAGATTTTTTTAATACTACTCCTCCAACTACTCCTCCACCTAGGATTATTAAGATCATAGTACCAATAATTTCACCTAAAAATTGTGACATCTTCATTTACCTCCTAAATTAAATTTTGTTATAAAATTTCTAACCCAAAAATTAAATCTCTGTTCAAAAATTCCTAAATCCCCTCCCTCTTTGATATAATAAAAAATCCACTATAAAATACCCTTTTATGTAAAAGGCTTTATAGTGGACTCCAACTCTCCATCAATGATCATTAACTTGTTAGACTAATTTTATCCGTTAATGTAAGCGTTGTCAATATCTATTTTTCTATAATTTAGTTTTTTTTGAATTTTATTGACTAACTTTTCCTAAATAACCGCTACTCTTTAGATTTTCATCAATTTTTTTTATTATAATAGAGAAGTGATCTTTTATAATTGCCCATTCATAAATAGGAGTGAAAAGGTAGTGCTTAGTGAGATAAAAAATAATCTTCAAAATCGAAAAATTAATATTTTAGACCATGAAGAAATGAATAAATATGCAGTAATCGTTCCAATCGTCGTGAATGATGACCAGTCTTTATCAATATTGTTTGAAATACGTGCTAAAAAACTAAGAAGACAACCAGGAGAAGTAAGCTTTCCCGGAGGAAAAATTGATAAAAGTGATCTTAGTGAAAAGGATGCCGCAATTAGAGAAGCTTCAGAAGAGTTAGGTATTCCAAAAGATGATATTGAAATAATCGGGCAATTGGATACTTACATACCTTCATTAAATTCTATCATCTATCCATTTGTAGCTAAGATTAATATTCAACAATTAAACCCAAATCGGGATGAGGTAGATGACATTTTTCTTGTTCCGATTGATTATTTTTTACAAACTGAACCAGAAAAACATGAAATTAATATTAAAATTGAACCGAGCGATTCCTTTCCATTTCATTTAATCCCGGGCGGTAAAAATTATCCTTGGAGAAAACGTAAAATATATGAATTATTCTACATATACAATGATTATATAATTTGGGGATTAACAGCAAAAATTGTACATCATTTTGTCTCTATTATCCCCAAGTAAAGGCATAGCCGTTAGATAATTAATGTTTAACTAATATAAAAATACTAAGTCTTTTGATTAATATTGTTAATAATAGAATTCCAACACTAACCAATACCATCGTACCACCGGAAGATAATTCAAAATTTGCAGCAATAAAAAAACCGATGATTATTGAAAGTTCAGCAAAAAATACCGAATATAATATCGTCTGATTGAAACTATTTGATATTTGTAAACTTGTTGCTACAGGAATAGTCATCATCGAAGAAACTAATAACACTCCGACTATTCGCATAGACGAAGCTATGGTGAGTGCAACTAATATGATAAAGATTAAATTAATTCTTTGATAAGGGATGCCACTAAGCCTTGCCCCTTCCTCATCAAAGGAAATATATAGTAATTCCTTATATAAAAGCATAATAGTCAAGATGATTATTATCCCTAAAGTAACTATAGTTATCAAGTCTATTTTGGTAACTGCTAGTATACTACCAAACAGGTAAGAAAATAGATCAACTGTAAAACCATCAGACAAACTTATTAATACCAAAGCTACTCCTATTCCCGCCGACATCATTATCGGCATCGATAGTTCTCCATAATGCTGATATGTTTTTCTTAAAAAATCAATTCCCAAAGCAGCTAATACAGCAAAGACCATCCCACTTATTATTGGATAAAAACCGAATAAAAAACCAGCTGCTACCCCGGCCAAAGTTGTATGAGATAATGTATCACCGATAAAAGAAAGACGTCTTAAAACAAGAAAAGTCCCAATCAAAGGACTAACAATACCTATCATCAATCCCGCAAACAATGCTCGTTGTATGAATGGAAAGTCTAAAAGTTCTAACATTCTCATACCTCCAAATGATGAAATCTCGTTACATATTTGTTCAAGATTCCAATATCATGTGAAACCATGATAATAGTTATTCCCATTTCTTTATTTAACTTCTCTAGCAAATAGAAAAATTTTCTCGTGGATTCACTATCTATACCCACAGTAGGTTCATCAAGAATCAATAACTGGGGCTTTTTCACTAATGCTCTCGCAATAAACACCCGTTGTTGCTGACCACCTGACAACTTACCAATGTTTCGTTTTTCCAAATCAAAAAGACCTACTAATCTAATAACCTCTAGCACCCTTTCTCTATCTTCCCTATTCAATCGCCTAAAAAGTCTTTTTTGACCTATTAGCCCCATTGATACTACTTCAAATACAGTTGCAGGAAAGCCAGTATTAAAAGAATTAGCCTTTTGAGATACATATCCAATCTTATCCCAATCCTGACAAACATCCCTACCCTTCCCAAATAAAATTATTTCTCCTTGTTGTAATTTTAATAAACCTAAGATCAGCTTTAATAATGTTGATTTTCCAGAACCATTGGGACCTATTAATCCAAAAAATTCTCCTTTATTAATGGTTAAGTTGATATCCTTAAGAATTATCCTATTATCATATCTAAATGTTAGATTTTTTATCTCCACAACTTTTTCCGTCATCGATGTCACCACTATTCATTTAAAGCCTTCTTTAAAACTTCTAAATTTTTTCTCATCAGTTTTATATAATCAAGTCCCGTTTGTAACTCATTTTCGCTTAAACTTCCAATCGTATAAATATATTCAATTTTTGCTCCAATCTCATCTGCTAAAACCTCTGAAATCTTAGTAAAATCTTTCGGGTCTACTAAAATATAATTAATATCCAGTTCCTTTGCGCTTTTTATTATCTCAGCTAACTCTGTTGGACTTGGTTCATCTTCTGGTACTATCCCGCTTATAGAATGTTGTTCTAAATCATACCTTTTTGCCAAATATCCAAAAGCCGCGTGTGAAACAAAAAAATCTCTCCGTTTAACATCTTTTAATTGTTCAATATATTCCCTATCCAAATCAATTATCTCTTTTTTTAATTTTTGAAAATTAGCTTCATATATTTCAGCATTATTAGCATCTATCTCCTTTAGAGTATTTTTGATTTCCTCGGCTTGCATTAGTGCATTCAGTGGATTAAGCCATACGTGAGGATCTACCGCATATCGATAATCTTCTTCCCCTTTTTCACTACGCTCGTCGTCTACGACTTCTAAAAAATCAACATTTCGACTAGCATTTACAACTTTAACTCCTGTTCCTTCCAAATTCAAAATCACTTTTTCTATCCATACTTCTAATCCAGCACCATTATATAGAAATATATCCCCTTTCATAATCCCCGTCATATCCTTAATCGTAGGTTCATAATCATGGGGGCTAATTCCTGAAGGGATTAAATTAATTACATCTACATAATCTCCGCCAATTCTCTTGCTCAAATCAGCCAATACATATGCTGTGGTCTTAATATTAATTTTAGCTTTGTTATTCTGCATAATTTCTTGATTTTGCACATCTGATTTACTACAACCGGATAATGTGAATGTTAAACCCAAAATTATCAATAAAATAATCATTGAAGATCTATGTAAAAACCTCTTCCAATTCATCATATTTCCTCCGACAGTTAATTATTTCTTTATTATTTTTTTAAACATCCTTATTATACATCGGTAGATATCAAAATGTAAATCGTAATGATTCTTATTTACATAAATCCTGATCATTTAAAATCAATTGATTGGAACTCTTTGTTATGTATATACTTATAGCAAGAACCATAATAGATTGGAGGAAACATAATGGAACAGGTGATTGAGCTAAGAGGCAATTTAATAAAAGAAAACATCCTTAAAGTCATCGATACTACGGTAAGAAAATATCATGGTAAGTATCGCATCCTCGAAATTAATGTCGGAGAGAGTCCTGAAAAAGATTCCACTGCCAAAGTTATAATCGACGTTGAAGATGCTAGTTTCCAATCAGTTATTGATGATTTGAGAAAGTTAGGTATAGATATACCTAATATCTTGGAAGAACCAACTCTAAAGCCAAGTTTGAAAGATAAGACTGTACCAGATGATTTTTATTCAACTACCAATCATCCAACTGAAGTCTATTTGAATGGTAAATGGGTAAGAGCTCAAAATATTCGCATGGATGCAGTCCTAGTCATAAAGGATGAGCAAGTATTCGCCACTAAATTACGTGATGTTAAAAAAGGCGATCTCGTCGTATGTGGATCTAAAGGGGTTCGTATTCTAAATGATAAATTTGAATCTGATGAACATGAATTTGCTTTCATGGTCAATGACGTTAGTTCGGAACGCCGCGTTGAATTAGCTGTTAAAGAGCTTGCAAGAGAAATCAAAGAGATCAGGAATAGAAGCGGTAAAATTATCGTTGTTGCAGGACCAGTAGTAATACATACAGGAGGAATGGACGCCTTCCAAGACATCATAAGAAAGGGATATATTTCTGGTTTGCTTTCTGGAAACGCTTTAGCTGTCCATGATATTGAACGGGATTTATTCGGAACTTCTTTAGGAGTTGATTTAGATACAGGAAAGGTAATTAAAGGTGGGCATAGTCACCATATGAGAGCCATAAATGCAGTGAATAAATCTGGTAGTATCCGAGAAGCTGTTGAAGATGGAACCATAAATAGTGGAATTATGTATGAGTTAGTAAAAAATAATGTTCCTTTTGTATTGGCCGGATCAATAAGAGATGATGGACCACTACCTGATACGATAATGGACTTAATCGAAGCTCAAGCCGCTTATGCTGAGATGATTAAGGATGCTGATATGGTGATTATGCTGTCTACTATGCTCCATTCTATTGGAACAGGTAATATGCTTCCAAGCTGGGTTAAAACAGTTTGTGTCGATATTAATCCAGCGGTAGTATCTAAATTAGTTGACCGTGGTTCTGCACAGGCAAAGGGACTAGTAACCGATGTCGGACTATTTTTAACATTATTAAATCAGCATTTATAATTCTTAAAAAGGAATGATTAGTATGGGTACGACAGACCACCTATCTATTATCTTAGAAGGAGTTCAAAATGGCAGTCTTACTATAAAAGAAGCAAAAAAAAAACTGAAAACCTATGAAGATTTAGGCTTTGCCAATCTTGATATACACCGTGCCAAAAGAACAGGATTCCCTGAAGTTATTTATGGCGAAGGTAAAACCACTGAACAAGTAGTTAAAATCTTTGAATCCTTATCTAAAAAAAATTCTACAGTTCTTGCTACTCGGGTCACAGAAGAGATGGGTTATCAAGTTTTAAAACGTTTACCAAAGGTTCATTACAATAAAACTGCCCGGACTCTTCTCTGGAAAAAAAATCCTGAACCTATTCACACGGGTTATATTGCTGTTGTATGTGCTGGTACATCTGATTTGCCAGTTGCTGAAGAAGCTGTTACTACGGTACAAGCCATGGGAAGTATTGCTGAGCTAATATGTGATGTGGGAGTTGCGGGCCTTCATCGACTGATTGATAAAATTAATTTGATCAAAAATGCAAACGTCATTATCGTTGTTGCTGGAATGGAAGGAGCTCTTCCCAGCGTAATTGCTGGACTAGTAGATAAACCAGTTATTGCTGTACCTACTAGTGTGGGATATGGGGCTAACTTTAAAGGTTTGTCAGCCTTACTAGGAATGTTAAATTCGTGTGCAAATGGCATTTCAGTTGTTAATATTGATAATGGATTTGGTGCAGGTTACCAAGCCGGATTGATTAATAAGTTGATGAACCCAACTGTAAAGGAGAAGAATAAACTATGAGAGTAGTATATTTTGATTGTTTTTCAGGAATAAGTGGTGATATGACCTTAGCTGCTTTAGTTGATGCTGGAGCAAATCTAGAAAAGATAGAACAAGAATTAAATAAACTACCGATTGAACCATTTCAAATTCAAACTTACAAGGTTGTCAAAAAAGGCTTAGCTGCCACAAAAATTGATGTTGTTTTAGATCCTAATACCGAAATTATCCATCATCGTGATTATAGTTCAATTATCAAAATGATCGAAGAGTCTACTCTTTCTGAAGGTGTAAAGACAAGAGCTAAAAAGATTTTTGAAAAAATCGGAATAGCTGAAGCTAAGATTCATAATATGCCCTTAGAAAAAGTTCATTTTCATGAAGTTGGAGCAATTGATTCGTTAGTTGATATTATTGGAGTTAGTATTGCCTTAGAAGAGTTACAAATTGAGGGTATTTATACATCTCCAATACCACTTGGAATTGGCCAAATAAAGATTGCCCATGGGATTTATCCAATTCCGACACCAGCTACTTTAGAAATTATCAAGGGTTTGCCAATACGTTCTACCAAAATTCATTCAGAAATGACGACTCCTACTGGCGCTGGAATTGTTGCCGCATTGGGTAATGGTTTTGAGGGATATCCTTCAATGAGAGTTGAAGCTATTGGTTATGGAGCTGGGACAAAGGATTTTGATGATCGGCCAAATGTTCTTAGAGCAGTGGTGGGTACCGTTAATGAATTGTATTTGAGTGAACCATATTTTCATATTCATGATCATCAAAAATTAACATCAGAAATTCATTCCCATGCCTCCAAATGATAATTATGGTGAATATCTATGCTAACGCACCTATGATTAAGGCTTGTATTTTGTATAAGTGCGGCTTTTGGGAGTGGGAACGGACAAGGTGAGCACGTTACAAAATACAACTATTAATTTACCTATAAAAATAAAAAGCGTTAATTTCTTAAATACTAAAAAAGGAAGCTGGCGCTTAGTCAGCTTCTTTATTATGTTCCAATAACCATTGATAACCTTTTTCTTTTACATGATCATAAACAGTCTTTATCGGCACTTGATATTTTCTCGCTACCATTAAACATTGATCATACTCGGGGGACAACTGAAGAATTTCTCCTTGATGTCTCCCGATTTTTATTTGCATTGGTCCCCATCTTGTTTCTACAGTAATAAACTCTCTTTCAAGCCGATGTACCACATATGGAGTAAAGCGAACGCCAAACGTTGTTGTTTCCTTGAATAAAAACGATATAACCAAATCTTTTATTTCTTCTTGGCAAAGAATATTTAAAACCTGACCTGGTCTGTTTTTCTTCATTATAACCTGAGCTATGTATACATCATTTACCCCAATCTCTAATAATCTTTCAAAAATATACCCATAAAACTCAGGATTCATATCATCTAAAGAAATTTCAATTTTTACCATCTTATGATCAAGGTGTTCAAAAGAATTTCTTCCTTTAATAAAATCTTGCTCAGATGATTTTTCAAAAATCCAGAATTCGATTCCATCCCCTACGATTTTTTCAGAAAAGTAAACAGGATGGCATTCTAACGCTTCAAAAATCAGGTTTTCTCTTAACCATTTAACCGTTTCTTCAGTAAAACCGGGATCAATATTGTTATTTATTTTTAATGGAATTCCATGTAGTAATGATTCAGAAATCCGACTTAAATCTTGGGGATTAAGATATAAAAATGGCAAATATACCTTCTCTATTCCTAATCTCCTAAAAACTTCAGTTATCGAAGTCGTCAAATAATTATCATCAATTTCATCATCAAATTGTGAATATAGCAAATTGTGAACATCTTCAGGAGAAAAGACTCGATCATATAACATCAAGGCGATTTTCATCTCAATAACTCCTATGATGCCAATTCGATATAATATTTTGGTTTTTCAATATAATAACCTTGCCCAAAGGGAACTCCTAACTGTGTTAATACTTCAAATTCTTCGCTCTGTTCAATCCCCTCGGCAATCAATAACGATTTTGACTTTTTAGCAAATTCTACCAATGTTTCTACAAGAAGCAATTTATAATCAATTTTATGAATGTCGTGTACCAACGACATATCCAATTTGATAAAATCTGGTTTTAATTCTGCAATGGTCTGTAAGCTTGAATAACCCGCTCCTAGGTCATCTACTGCAACTTTAAAGCCCTCTTCACGATATTGGTCTAAAACTTTATTAAATAAGTTAAAATCCTTTATCGCTTCTCGCTCAGTAATCTCTAAGACAAGATTGGATTTATCAATCCGAAGCTTATTAATTATTTTTGCAAAGGGATCATTTTCCTTTGACACTTCCAATAGCACATTAGAATTCACATTCAAAAATAACAGCTGGTTATTTAAGCTATTAGCAATTCTAATTACCGACAGTTCTCTACATTTAAGATCAAGATCATATATCAATCCTTGTTTTTCAGCAAATGAAAATAATTCAGAAGCATTGTTAAAAGCCGCACCCAATTCAGGTCTATTTAATGCCTCATATCCTAAAATATTTCCTGTACCTAAATCCATAATAGGCTGATAATAGGTTTTCAAATTTTCATTGCGTACTAAAAAATTAATAGCACTAATTTTTCGCTCAATTTCAAAATCTGGATACTCCCGAAATGCCTTTAGGGCGTATTTTATTTTCTTAAAAAAAATATCCATGTAATCACCTATACTTTTTGTAAATGTTTATTTATATTTTATGATTATAATTTTTATCGGTCAATATTACCAATGGACTAAATACATAATAAAGGTTCAATTTTCTTAGAATATTAACAAAATCAACTGTTTGGAGTTTGATAAAATGAGACAAATCAAAAATTTTTTTACTATCTTGTTAATATTAACAATTATCATTTCTTTCCCACTGCTAAACGTCAATGCGAGAGAAGGAGAACAACAAAATATTTATAGAATCAGAATGGGATTATTTAAGAATATTGAGACCATTTATCAAATTCCTTGGTATTATCTTGCAGCTATCGACCAATTTGAACGAAGTATTCAACCAGTTAGAAAAGACATACCCGAAAAAAAAGGTTTGATCGCCATCTATTTTACAAAGGAAAAATGGGCTGGTTTGCTACATCCTGACCCAGATGACCAGAATCCAGGTCGTATTCAATTTTTTAATGGATTTGGTGTCGATGGAAATGGAGATGGTAAAGCAAATCGTGACGATGACTTAGATGTACTCGTTGCTTTTTCAAACTTTCTCTTACGTTACGGTACTACAGAACAGGCAATTATTAATGGCCTAAAGGAGTATTATAATGAGCAGTCAGCTAAGATTATCCTAGAAATGGCAGCAATTTATAAAAATTATAACAGATTAGATCTGACCGGTCGTGTTTTTCCGATTCCAAGATGGTTTAATTATTCTTACCAAAGCACCTGGGGAGATACTAGGGGATGGGGCGGAATTAGAATACATGAAGGAACAGATATTTTCTCATCCTATGGCACTCCTGTTAGAAGTGTATCTCATGGTTATGTAGAAGTTCTCGGATGGAACAAGTATGGTGGCTGGAGAGTAGGTATAAGAGGATTAAATAACATTTACTATTATTACGCCCACTTGTCTAGTTTTAAAAAAGGGCTAAAGGTAGGAGATATCGTCAAACCTGGGGATATTATCGGTTATGTAGGAAGTTCTGGCTATGGTCCTCCAGGCACTCAAGGAAAATTTCCTCCACATTTACATTTCGGAATGTATAAATATAATGGTCGTTATGAGTGGTCGTTTGATCCTACACCTTATCTAAGGTTATGGGAGAAAAACCAATATAGTAAAAGATGAGGGCTAAATTGCCCTCATCTTTTATAAACATATGCTTTTACACTATCTACGCCTCTAAACTACTACTCGAAGAGCTTCCCTTACCTCTCTTTTGAGCAATGCTCACACAAACAGCGAATCCTCCCCAAAGCACACCCAAACCAAACAACATCATTACGATTGCGCTTCCATTCATGCTGCTTCGTCCTCCTTTTCTAACTTATAAAACTCAGCATTTTCGCTTTTAACACTTTGGAGATAGAATCCTATTACTAACGCTAAAATAGCAACTGCCCATCCTATTGCTATCAAACCATCGGAGTATCCACCATAGTTTTCAGATACTTCTGTAGAAATCTGCTTTATCGCCATATATCCTAAAACGGATGGTGTGATAACGATCAGGAAGAAATTCCACCAAGTACCAATTCGGAAATCTGATAGTTTATTATTATATTCTCTTAACTTGCTAGTATTATTTAATACCCAACCGATGATTACTGCCTCTAGTAAGCCGACTAAGGCAATACCGAAATTATTAATAAAATGGTCAACAACATCTAATAGATATAGACCTGAACCTGTAGCAAATAATAGACTAAGAACAGCCGCTACTCCTACAGACCAATTAACAGCTTTCTTACGTTCAAGATTAAATTTATCAGCTGTAGCAGCGATAAATGTTTCCACGATAGAAATCAATGAAGATAAACCAGCGAATACAAGTGATAAGAAGAAAAGAACACCTATAACATTACCTAATGGCATTTCGTTTAAGATTTGAGGAAAGACAGCAAACGCAAGTCCTACTCCACCAGCAGCAACCTCATCAACTGATACGCCTTGTTGTGCTGCCATAAATCCTAAAGCACTAAATACTGCAATTCCTGCTAACATACTAAAACCACTATTAGCAAAGGCTGTTATGAAAGCATTATTATTGATATCTGATTTTTCAGGAAGATAACTTGAATAAGTAATCATGATTGCAAAAGCTACACTTAAACTAAAGAAAATCTGCCCATATGCAGCTAACCATGTACTTGCATTTGCAATGCCACTCCAATCAGGAGTAAATAATGCATTCAATCCATCAACAGCTCCATCTAGTGTTATTCCACGAATTGCCATAACGATAATTAAAATGAATAAAGCAGGCATAAATATTTTATTAGCCTTCTCAATTCCTTCTTTAACTCCTCTAACTAATACAGCATAAACTATCGCCCATACGATCAACAATGGAAGTACTACTTTCCATTGTAAGCCTCCTAACCAAGATGCATTCCAAGTATCGGATAGCCCTAAATACTTATTAAATAAAAAGTCTCCTGTATCAGTACCCCAACTTTGAGGAATCGCAAAATAAGTATAAGCTAAAGACCAACCGATAATCACTGAGTAATAAGTCGTTATCACGAAAGAAATCGCAACCTGCCACCAACCAAACCATTCGTACTTCCCTAACTTACTAAAAGTTAATGGAGCCGAACCTTTTAACTTATGTCCTAACGAAAACTCCAGAATTAAGATCGGAATACCAGCTGTAAATAATGCAAAGAAATAAGGAATTAAAAATGCGCCACCACCATTTCAAATGCAACATAGGGAAATCTCCAAATATTTCCCAATCCAATGGCAGAACCTACTGCTGCAAGAATAAATCCTGCCCTTGATTGCCACTGATCCTTCTTCTCCATCCGAGTACCTCCTCGTTTTATATTTTAAATTTACTTTATATTAATAATATTAACTTATCTTATGGACAAATAAAAGATTAAAAATAAAAAAAATTCTTACAATTTTCACCAAAAATATAAGGAGCAACCGCTCCTTAATCACAAAGTCAATCAAATATAAATCGATTCAATAAAAAATTTAGATAGCCTCAGGTGCATTAATCCCTAATATACCTAAACCATGTTGTAATACATAAGATGTTGCTAATGAGAGAGCTAACTTGGCCTTTTGCTCATCGATATTTTCAGTAATGATTCTTTCTTGATGATAGAAGCGGTTAAACTGGGCACTAATATCAAGTAGGTATCTAGCTACAACTGATGGCTCTGCACGGTCAGCCGCTTTTAAAAGTACATCTGGATACTGTCCTAACATATGGATGAGCTCCCATGCAGTATCTCCGGCTATGAATTGCCCATCAAATTCTGTTAATTTTTCTGTTGTTAAAGTTGATTTCCTTATTAAACTCTGTGTTCTAGCGTTGGTATATTGAACATAAGGTCCTGTTTCACCTTCAAAGTTTAATGCTTCTTCCCAAGAAAAGTTTACTTCATGCATTCTATGATTCTTTAAGTCATTAAAAATAACCGCTCCCACACCAATGGCTTCGGCAACTTCTTTTCTATTTTCTAAATTAGGATTTTTTTCCTCGATTATTCTGTCCGCCATTTCGATACTTTTTTGTAAAACTTCTTCTAATAATACTATCGTTCCTTTTCTAGTGGACATTTTTTTATTCTCAAATAACATTAGGCCAAAAGGCACATGGACCATTTGTTCAGCCCAATCATAGTCCATCTTCTTAAGGACAGCAAAGACTTGTTCAAAGTGTAATTTTTGTTCATTTCCTACAACATAGAACATCTTTTCAAAATCGAACCTGTCTTTACGATACAATGCCGCTGCCAAATCACGGGTTGCATAGATTGATGACCCATCTTTCTTTTTAATAATTGCTGGTGGCATATCAAGATCAGATAGATCAACTACCAACGCTCCTTCACTTTCTTTAAGTAATCCTTTCTCGGTTAACTCTTTGACCACCCGTTCCATTTTGTCATTATAAAAACTTTCACCCATATAATGATCAAATTTAACTCCCAGAAGTTGATAAATTTTTTCAAATTCTTTTATACTTTCATCAACAAACCATTTCCATAAACGAACAGCTTCTTCATCGCCATCTTCGAGTTTTTTAAACCAAACCCTAGCCTCATCTTCTAATTCTGGATGTTTTTCTGCTTCTTCATGAAATTTAACGTAGATTCTAACTAATTCTTTAATAGGATTCTTCTTTATCTCTTCATCATTTCCCCACTTCTTATAAGCCACTATTTCTTTACCAAATTGAGTACCCCAATCACCAAGATGATTAATGCCTACAACATCGTATCCTAAAGCCTTATGTAGATTAACAATTGCATTTCCAATCATCGTAGAACGTAAATGGGGTAAACTAAATGGCTTAGCGATATTAGGGGAGGAAAAATCAACGACTATTGTTTTATTGTTTCCTAAATCATTTTCTCCATATTTTCCAGCCTTCTCTAATATCTTCTTAACTAAGTTAGCCGCATATCTATCCCTTCGAAAATAGAAATTTAAGTATGGGCCAATGGCTTTTGCCTCAACCAATTCATCATTTACACTTTCTGCAAGTTCATTTGCAATCAAGTTAGGAGCCTTTTTATAAGTTTTAGCTAACGTAAAACAAGGAAAAGCTACATCGCCCATGCTTCGATTTGGCGGAGTTTCTAATAAAGACAATATCTCCTCTTCTGACATTTCTAAATAACGCATTAAAACATTAGCAACATACTTCTTCATTTTGACTACAATCACCCCTAATCAAAAGTTAAAACCTCCCATCTCAAAGAGACGAGAGGTTACTATCTCGCGGTACCACCCTTTTTGATTCATCTAACTGCAAAGCATATCCAAGGAATCATAACACAACACCTAACATTGGATTGCTAACACAGCCAATGAATCCACTTTTAGTGATAACGGATCTCATCCGATTTAGCCTACTACTAGTTCAGCTAAACGTTTCAAAGGTGCGCTTCATTAAAGTTCCAAGTATCGGCTCCCACCATCCCGACTCGCTATTACTTTTCCCTTTAATTACTCTCCTTATCATCAACATTACATCATATTGATTTGGGATTATTATACACAACTTTTTCAGTTGAAATCAAGGACTCTTTATTAGATTTTCTCTGTCTTATATAAATCAAAATTGCAATTAAAAGAATTAAGGATAATCCTAAAGAAAGTAATACTTGTCCTGTAAATCCTAATAGTAAATATCCAAACAATGATACTATTGCAACAGTTGTAGCATAAGGCAATTGGGTATTTACGTGATCTATATGATTCGCACCAGCGCCTGCTGATGAAAGAATAGTTGTATCAGAGATTGGCGAAGCATGGTCACCAAATACAGATCCAGCAAGTACAGCTGCCATAGCAGGAAGTATCATCTCAGGATTTAATTCAAACATAATCTCTGCCCCTAAAGGTAGCATAATGCCAAAAGTTCCCCACGAAGTGCCTGTGGAAAATGCCATTAATCCAGAAATCACAAATAGTACCGCTGGAATAGTCCAAGTTGGAAAATTAATTCCCATAAGACTTGCCAAATATTCACCTGTTCCCAATTCAGAAATAATTCCACCAATTCCCCAAGCTAAAGCCAAAATTAAAATTGCTGTAAACATTGACTTCATACCATTAATCGTTACTGGAATGAATTTATTTAGAGGAACAATTTTTCTCGGCAAATACAGTAGAGCCGTAAAGATTAAAGTTATCATTCCTCCGTATACCAATGAGTTAGCTACGTCAGTATTTAGGAAGGCTGTCATTAAAGTAGAGCCATCTGTAAAATACCCTCCCGTATATAACATCGTAAAAACAGTTGATACGATCAAAGTAACAATTGGTAGTAATAAGTCGTAAACCTTCCCATTTCCTAAAACTTCAATTTCTTCTTCTACTTTTCCATTTCCAGCACTTACATTTCCTGTGTTAATTGCTAGTTGTTCTAAGTCGTCCATAGGACCAAAATCCAATTTTAAGATGATTAATGTAGCAACCATGAACAAAGATAAAATAGCATAAAAATTCATAGGAATCATTTGAACATATGCTGATAACGGTTCAATTGTAACTCCGTTTTTTGATAAATTATCACCTATTAATGAAACGATATAAGCTCCCCAACTAGATAAAGGTGCTAAGATTACCACAGGAGCAGCAGTGGTATCTAAAATATAAGCAAGTTTTGCCCGGGAAATGTTTTTTCTATCTGTGATTGGACGACTAACATTTCCAACAGTCAAAGTATTAAAGTAATCATCGATAAAAATAATAAGTCCTGCGATAAAGGTTAACCATTGAGCTCCTTGTCTAGTTTTCACTCTACTTGTTGCCCAGTTACCAAAGGCACGACTTCCGCCAGAAGCAGCCATCAAAGAAGTTAATCCACCTAAGATAAGTAGGAAAGCCAATATCGGAATATTCCAGGTTGAATCACCAACATTTTCAAATAAGGTGGTAAAGGTCTTTTCAAATGCTGTAAACAAATTATAATCACTTAAAATTAAAGCACCAGTAAAGATACCGACTCCTAATGAAAAAAACACTTCCTTTGTAACAATTGCCAACACAATAGTCAATAATGGTGGAATAATTGATATCCATCCGTAATCCATAATCTTCTCCTCCTCAATATTTTTCTAAATCTACCCCAGAGAAGAAGGCTTGTTATTAAAAAACGCAATAAAAAAACAACAATAGGAAGCATCCCATTGTTGTCGTAATAACAACAATACCCTCTCTTCCCTATGAGATAGTGCTCCACTAGAAAATGGGAAATTTTCTAGTGACAGTCTTACACCTATTCGATGCAAGCCCAGCCCTTAATAGTGGTTGTATTAAGGACTTCGGCGAGATTCCCTTTCCATTCTCTTCATCAAGTACCCTCTCTCGGAAAATGTACTCTTGAATGCTCGCGCCTCTACCTCATCCAGTTAGAGATGAGGTTAATTATTCAGTTACAGGCATAATTATACCAACGTGATCTTGATAATGCAACACTTTTTTATTGGAATTTATTGTTTCATTTTGGGATCAAGGACGTCTCTAAGTCCATCTCCAAATAGATTAAATCCAAGTACAACAAGCATTATTGATATACCTGGAAGAACAACGGTCCATGGAGCCAATTGGATATAATCCTTAGAATCCGCTAACATAGTCCCCCACTCTGGGGTAGGTGGTTGAGCTCCTAATCCCAAAAAACCTAGTGCTGCAGTTTCAATTATTGCCGTAGCAATTCCTAATGTCCCTTGCACAATAACTGGAGTCAAGCTATTTGGTAATAAATGATGAAGGATAATCCGTCTATTTTTCATACCTAACGCTTTAGCAGCCATAACAAATTCTTCTTCTTTCAAACTTAAAACCTTTGATCTAACCAACCTTCCATAAGTTGGTATGTTGACAATCGCTATTGCTAGCAAAGCATTCGTCAGTGAACGTCCTAAAATAGTGACTATAGCAATTGCTAATAGAATACTTGGAAAAGCTAGCATAATATCAAAGATTCTCGATATTAACATATCTATCCATTTTCCATAATAACCAGCTAACAAACCAAGGATGGTACCTATAATAACCGACCCTACTACTGCTAAAAAACCAACCCTTAAAGAAATCTGTGCTCCGTATACAATTCTCGAAAATAAATCTCGACCTAAATCATCAGTACCAAAAATATGCCCCTCCGAAAGTGGTGGTAAAAAACGATCTTCAAGTACTGCTCCATCATATGGATAGGATGTAAGAAGTGGAGCAAATAGTGCTATTATAATGAAGGATATGATAATAGCCCCACCAAGCATGGCCAATTTATGTTTTTTTAATCTACGCCAAACTTCCAATAAAGGCGAGGGATCATTTGGTGTATTTACATATACTTGATTATCATTACTAATTTCTAACTGACTCATCCTTTTCTACCCCTAACGATATCTTATTCTTGGATCAATTGCAGAATATAGTAAATCAACAATTAAATTTATGATTACAAACATAGTAGCTATTACTAAAATTCCCGATTGAATAACTGGATAATCCCGCATTGATATTGCATCATAAAGGTATTTACCAATCCCCGGCCAAGCAAAAATAGTTTCTGTTAATACCGCTCCACCTAATAACATTCCAATTTGTAAGCCAACTACTGTCAATACAGGTATTAAAGCATTCTTAAGAGCATGCTTATATATTAAGAAAAATTCTTTAACTCCCTTTGCTTTAGCTGTACGAACATAATCAGATTTCATAACTTCTAACATACTTGAACGGGTCATCCGAGCAATAATAGCCATTGGGATTGTTCCCAATGCAATACTAGGTAAAATGAGATGTTTTATAACTTCTTTTAACCCTGTGAAATTACCAGCTAAAATTGAATCTATTATATAAAAATTAGTTATCGGCTTAATAGGATTTAGAATATTTGCCCGTCCAATCGAAGGTAACCAGTTTAACTTTTGAGCAAAAATCCATTGTTCCATCAAACCTAACCAGAAGACCGGCATTGAAACTCCAATCAATGCTACTAACATTGCAATATAATCGAACCAAGAATTATGTTTCCATGCCGCGATAATCCCCGCATTAACACCAATAATAATTGCAAAAACCATTGCAAAAAATGTTAGTTCAATAGTTGCAGCTAAATAAGGTTTTATTTCTTGTGAAATTGGAGCCTTAGTTTTAATTGATCTACCCAAATCACCAGTCAATAAACCTACCATGTAATTTTTGTACTGGACTATCAAAGGATCATTTAATCCCAATTCTTCTCTCATATTATCTAACACTTCTGGAGGAGCCTTCTCCCCTAAAATCGTTTTTGCAGGATCACCCGGAATCAGATGAACGATAGAAAAAACCAATAATGACATTCCGATTAATACTGGTATTAACATTAATAAACGTCTAATCGTATAAGCTAGCATATTTTCAACTCCAATTATTTGTATAACATTATGATTGAAGAAGAAGGGTAGTTAGATAAACACTACCCTTCACATTTAGGCTAATACCTACTTCCCAAATTCAACTTTAACAAACTTGTCACTTCCTGTTGGATGAGGTACAAAACCGACAATGTTCTTTTTGCCGATAAGTGGTGGTGTTGAATGTACTAATGGAATCCATGGAGCATCTTCATGAATGATTTCTTGGGCTTTTCTATATAACTTAGTTCTCTCTTTTATATCACCAGATTGTTGGGCTTTGATTAAAATATCATGTAGTTCATCATTTTTATAGAAAGCAATATTCCCTGCATCAGGAGCAACTGCATTATCCTTATCTAATAACACGTATAAGAAGTTATCAGGGTCACCATTATCCCCGGTCCACCCTAAGAAAGCCATTGAATGCTCACCATTACCTGTTTTTTCTAGATATGTAGCCCATTCTTCGGTAACTAAGTTTGTTTTTACACCGATTTTCTCAAAATCAGCTTGCATTGCTTCTGCAATCTTTTTACCTTGAGGGATGTATGGTCTTGGAACAGGCATATACCAGAAATCTGTTGTGAAACCATTTGGATAACCTGCTTCAGCCAATAACTCTCTAGCTTTATCCAAATTATACTCATAATCCTGAATATCATCATTATAACTCCAGATTGATGGAGGAATTGGGTTTTTTGCTGGCTCTGCTAAACCATTGTAAAAGGCATCAATAATTGCTTGTTTATTAACTGCCATACTTAATGCTTGACGAACTTTAACATTATCAAACGGTGGTTTTTCAGTATTAAACGCTAAATAACCTACATTCATACTTGGACGTAGCCATACCTTCAATGCTGGATTTTTTTCTGCTAAAGTTACATCATCGGGATTTACACCGTCAATTAAATCTACGTCACCACTTTGAAGTGCCATAAATCTCGCAGAATTGTCAGGTATAGATTTAAAAATTAACTTATCTAATTTCGGATATCCTTCTAACCAGTAGTTTTCATTCTTCTTTAAAACTATCTTGTCATTGCGTACCCATTCCTCAAATACGAATGGACCAGTTCCTACAGGATGCTCACCAATCTTTTCTCCATATTCTTTAATAGCCTTAGGAGAAACGATCGCAAATGGTGCCATTGCAATATTACTTAAGAAAGGTCCTTGTGGAAAGTTAAGGCGAATTTCAACTGTATAATCATCTTTGGCAACAACTTCCTTAATTACGTGACCTTCATCACCTTTATATCCACCAAACATGTAGCCGTAATAAGGAAAATTACCTTGATGATAAGGATTATCCTTATCCATCCAACGATTGAAGTTAAATACTACAGCATCAGCATTAAAATCTGTGCCATCATGGAACTTTACTCCCTTTCGTAGATAAAAAGTCCAAACTAAGCCATCATCAGAAGACTCCCAACTTTCTGCTAAGGCTGGTACAACTTCAGTACTGCCCTCAGCATAATCTAATAGAGTATCAAAAATGTTCTTAGTAACCTTAATCGATTCACCATCAGTTACATTAGCTGGATCCAAAGAAACAGAATCAGAACCACGCCCGAATACCAACACGGAGTCATCTGCACCATCCGAAGTTTCTTGGCTTACTCCACAACCTGTAAGTGCTGCTACCAGCACTACAACAAAGATAAGTGGTAAATACTTCTTCATATTATTTTTGCCCCCTTTATTTTAATAAAATTAGTACGAAGAATCTGATTATGACCGTACCCCTCCTCTCTAAAACATAATTAACGATGTAAGTGACATGCTATATAATGTCCATTACCAACATCCACTAGATCAGGTACCTCCTTAGTACAAACATCCATTTTATATCTACATCTAGTGTGAAACTTGCATCCAGCTGGTGGGTTGGATGGACTAGGTACGTCGCCAGAAAGAATTATTCGTTCCCTTTTAAAATCAGGATCAGGGACTGGCACAGCAGACAATAATGCTTGAGTATAAGGATGTAATGGCTGATCGTATAACTCCGTTTTATCAGCTAATTCTACTAAACTTCCTAAATACATAACTCCTACTCGACTCGCAATATGTCTTACAACACTTAAATCATGAGAGATAAAAATATATGTAAGTCCAAATTTTTCTTGTAAATCCTCCATAAGATTGAGGACTTGAGATTGAATAGAGACATCTAATGCCGATACAGGTTCATCCGCCACTATCAGCTTCGGATTAACAGATAACGCCCTAGCTATACCAATCCTTTGTCTTTGACCTCCACTAAATTGATGAGGATAACGCTTTATTTGTTCCTTGTTAAGCCCCACCGTTTCTAGTAGTTCAACAACTTTTCTTTTTCTCTCATTTTTATCTCCAATACCATGAACGATAAGAGGTTCTTCCAAAATCCTTTGTACTGTATGCCTAGGATTTAGTGAAGCAAAGGGGTCTTGGAAAATAATTTGTAAGTCTCTTCTTCTCTTTCTCATCTGCTCATCATTTAAGGATACTAAATCCTCGCCCTCAAAAATAATTCTCCCTTCAGTCGGCTCAATCAAACGTAAAATTGATCTTCCAGTAGTTGATTTTCCACAACCACTTTCACCTACTAAAGCTAACGTTTCACCCTGATTGACTTCAAAGCTAACACCATCAACTGCCTTGACATATCCAATAGTTTTATGTAAAACACCACCATAGATTGGATAATATTTTTTAAGTTTTTCTACTTTTAATATAGCTTCTGTCATGATGCATCCTCCTCGATGGATGGAGCTTGCTCTATATTTAACCAACAACTCGATTTATGGTCTTCTCCAACATAAACTAATTCAGGTTCATTCTTATAACAAATATCTTTAGCATATTCGCAACGAGGTACAAACTTACAACCTTTTGGCATTTCTTTAAAACTAGGTACATTTCCCGGAATTGAATATAACCTTTGTTTCTCACTTGTTAGTCTAGGTGTTGATTTAATCAACCCCTTTGTATATGGATGATTAGGATTTTTAAAAAGTGTTCTGACATCACTTTCTTCAACAATCTTACCTGCATACATAACGATTACCCGATCACACATTTCAGCAACAACACCTAGGTCATGAGTAATTAATAGGATTGAAGTATTAAAATCTTTCTTCAAATTTCTCATTAAATCTAGTATCTGAGCTTGGATAGTTACATCAAGGGCAGTTGTTGGTTCATCAGCAATCAAAATCGATGGATTACATGACATCGCCATTGCTATCATTACTCTTTGCCTCATACCACCCGATAATTGATGGGGATATTCTTTCATAATTTCCTCAGCTCTAGGTATCCCAACCTGCCTAAGCATTTCAATTGCCCTTTGTTCCGCTTCCTTCTTGCTTAATTCCATGTGAAGCAGGACTGCTTCCACCATCTGATTTCCAATCGTAAATACCGGGTTTAGGGATGTCATTGGTTCTTGAAAGATCATCGATATTTCATTACCCCTGATCTCTCGCATCTCTCCCTCAGAAAGATTAATTATCTCTTTACCCTTATAACGAATCGAGCCAGATAAACGTCCTTGTGGTTTGGGAATCAACCCCATTATCGAAAGGGAAGTAACACTCTTACCACTACCTGATTCTCCAACAATCCCAAGGGTTTCACCTGCTTTTAAAGAAAAGGAAACCCCACTAACTGCAGGAATATCTCCGTCTTCTGTTCTAAAAATAGTCTTTAACTGATCAACTTCTAAAACATAATCTTCTTCCACGTTCTCACCCGCTTTATCAAGATCCATAACAAAGATCCTCTATTTCAGACTCCTTAATCTTTCTAAAAATATTGAATTTTTAGATTACGTTTATTGGGTTAAAGGGTTAATATATGAATACTATGGTAAATGAAAATCTTACAATCCGTCAAGAACTTTTTGAAAATTTTATCAATATATTATTTTGGGAATTTACCGCAGATTGTTGTTTATATATCCATCCATAAATATTTCAATACCTGGAAAAATAGGTTCAATATAGTCATATGTTGAAGGAATTGAATCTTGAGTAGGATTTATCTGTCCATCGTTTGGTACTACAGGGGTGCCTGGAATAATTTGAATCGGTGGTGCAGTTTGTAATTCTGGAGTTTGATTGTAATAATTCCCTCCATAGTAGAATTGTGGTACGTCTCCGAAAATTTGTGTTTGCGCTATTGGAATAGCTGAAGTTATTACTGATGGTTCTGTAACAAATGGAATTACGACTTGAACTTCTGCACGTATTTCCATCAATACTGTCATAACCACAACATTGATTCCAGCGTTATGATAAATGGTTTTAGGATTAACTTGAACTGAACCAATTGGGATAATCGTAATCGGAAGTTCTGGACCAAAGTCTGCCAACAATTCGCTGTTAAATACAGCTCCCAATTTTATTGGCTCTACCATCTTCTCCAATTCATTTAATGTGTTTTCTACTTTTGCAGTTGCTTCTCCAACTATCCTTGCAAATTCACTATAATTGAAGATTGCTGCCCTAATTTTGCCGTTATTATCCATCTCGAATTGAATTAGGTCTTTAAAATTGGTATTTTGGGCAATTTTTTTGGTAATTGCATCATTTACTGCATTTGTAGCAATCTGTTTCACCCTAGCTTGAGCTATACTCATAAGAATCGGTTCTAGCTGTTTTTCGATATATAAAAATGATTGAAAGATAATTAACATCAAGAGTAATAAGCTCATAATAACTAGTCTTTTTTTTTGGAATCTCACTGTTCTTCTTCCCCAGCGAGGCATGCTTATCCCTCCTCTCAATAATATGTATTCGTAATTTTAAATCAATTGAACCTAATTAAAAAAGTTTTATTTATCTCTTACAAAAAGAATAAATTCTGTTAAAATAATAGAAATGGAGGGAAAAAAAGAATGGCTATCGATTTTTCATATAAAGGGAAGGAATATCCAACATTAGTGGATTTAGCTAAAGCATTACCCATAAACTCAGCAAAGCTAGTCCAATGGACTGAAGACGCTGATAAATTTTCCGCAGAGGCTGGTTCTCTTTGTTATGAAAGCTATCCCCATCTAGGTATAGTTAACCATTGCCGTGATAGCGGACATAATACTGTTCTTGAACATAATCTTTTTACTTTTGTGAAAAAAGTACCTATTTTTGTCGCCAGACAGGATATGCGTGCTCGGCATGCTACTTTTGATGAGAGAAGTTTACGTTATGTGCGGCTAAAAGATGGTGGATTTGAATATTATATTCCGCCTGAATTAAAAAAAACTGGAAGAGAACACGAATTAGATCAATGGATATACCACCACGAAAAAGCATTTGAATTATACGGTCACTACACAGATGAAGAGATTATGGAGAATGAGAGAGCTAGAGCACTATTACCTTTAGGTATTGCCACAATGTACACCGACTCTAGGAATGCTGTAGGTTGGAGACATCACGCAATAAAAAGGTTATGCTTGAGAGCTCAACAAGAAATTAGATTATTGTATCGTTCTATTACAAAACAACTTATTTCCAAGGCACCACGTTTATTCGGCGACTTAAATATGCCATGTTATATGAAACAAGGATGTGGTGAATCTAAACCTTGTGGTTTAATCGAACTCGATCTTAAAACGAATCGTGCCCTTAGTTATGAAAAAAAATTAAGTCGTCAATCGGACTCAAAAAAAGTTTATCTAACGAAATAATAGCTAATAAAAGCCGATAACATTATTTATGTTATCGGCTTTATAAGTCTTTATACTAACAAGTACATGATATTATTACTTTTGACAGCTCTTTAGATAGATCTACCTCATACGGTTCATCAAGCGAACCTTTTTCATTATTCTCCAATATTCTGACAATCGGTCTTGCTGGAAACTTTGTATTTATATCAACCACAATTCCCGTTTCTCCACTACTTAGCTTCACACTACTCCCAACTGGATAAATGGCAATAGTCCTTTTAAAAATATCCACCCATTCACGTTCAAAATCTTGATCAACTCCAATATACAAAAGCTCTAATGCCTCATGGGGTAATTTTGGTTCTTTATATACTCTTCTACTAACTACAGCATCATAAACATCACTTATCGCCACAATTTTGGCATATGTATGTATATCTTTATTAGCAACCCCTCTTGGATATCCAGAACCATCGATCCTCTCATGATGCTGATATGCACAGTGAGCAGATAATAACGGAATTCCGTCCTCTTTGCGTAATATTTGAAAACCATATTCTGGATGTTTTTTAATCAATTGAAATTCTTCTTCAGTTAAAGGTCCCCGTTTTTCTAGAATGGAGAGAGGAATTTTAGTTTTTCCAATATCATGTAACAATGCCCCTAGACCTAATTCAAATAGTTGCTGTTTATTAAAACCTTTTGCTATCCCCATTGTTACTGAATAAAGGGTGACATTTAAAGAATGGGTGTATAAGTACAAATCCCTAACATAAATATTAGATAACATGAGCATTGCGTTACGATTTTGTTTAAGTTCATCAATAATATTTTCCATTACAGGTTTGAAAATATCGGCTAGTTGCCCTTTTACAAATGGTCGATTGATAATTCTCTCATGATATATTTCTTGAAACGTATGTTTAATAGTCTTTAATGCTTGCTCCCTTGTCTTATCCGATAAAACATCTTCTATTATTATATCATCGGTCCTAGAATCATGAATAAAAACCGAATCAATTCCTAAATGTAGCAATCTCGTGATCATCGTATGAGTTAATTCAACGTCTTTTCCTATCAATATCCTACCTATGTCGTTATATATGGGCTTAGCTAAAACCATACCCGGACGGCAATTTTTTACTGAGATTTTTCTCATGATGTTTCCCCTTCTTCCAATTTTCTAACTAATTATAAATATCTTTATTAGATGGGAACAAGGGCAAAAATTACTAATTTAAAAGGTTATTTAATGATATTTAGGATTTAATGTTCGTGAATCGACCTCTGAAGATCGCATCTCTTCCTCAGCCATTCTTACTTTTAATGCTTCAATTAAATACATTGCGAACATTTGAAATACTTCGTAATCTTCCATTTCCTTGATTTTCTCCAAAATATCACTCTTATGATGATCATGTAGCAAATTTAGAACTAAAGCTACCACATCCTCTTCATTTCCTTTTAAATGATGACGGTACATTGCATAAATTTCCTCTACGAAACTCATTGTTGTAACTCCTTTCAGCAATCTGTCAATCTAATCTACAAAAATTTAATTTTAACTTATTTTGTCTAAAAATAATTAATTTATTTGCATACAACTTTTCCCATTTGCAAAAAATAAGCTATAATCAAAAAAGTAAACGGGGTGAAAGATTTTAAATGATACAAATACATCTTCACAAAGAATATATTAATAGTTTATTTTTTGACAGTCTATATGCAGGAAAAGAACAATTTTTTTTACGCGGAAATCAATATACTGCGAGTTTATCAGAAGAAGAGTATAATAATTTTATAAAGGATAACAATTTAATTCCATATAAAAATCTATTAAAGCAATACGAAAATGGAGAAATTATTGGATCGTTTGAACTTGATTAGATCACTTATTTTGAGGGGGAATTCATTTTGAAAATTAAAGCAAAAAACTTAACATTCGTAGCTTCCATTGCTTCAATCTATGTCGTGCTTACAGTGTTATTCGCACCAATTTCCTATGGTTGGATCCAATTTCGGGTTTCAGAGGCTCTTACGATACTTCCATTTTTCACACCTTTAGCAATACCAGGACTAACTATCGGAGTACTGATTGCCAATATCTTTAGTCAAGCAGGTATTCCGGATATGATTTTTGGTCCATTGGCCACATTAATTGCAGCTATTATGACTTCTAAAATTAAAAATAAATGGTTAGTCCCAATACCACCTATTTTAGTTAACGCAATAATAATAGGTATTATGCTCGGAGTTTTATTCAGTAGTGAAATTTCGATTCCACTAGCAATATTATGGGTAGGAGTAGGGGAATTTGGTGTTCTATACCTACTTGGTATGCCATTACTTTTAGCTCTTGAAAAAAGGAAAGATATTTTTGAAAAATATAATGATTAGACTTTGATGATAAAACAGGGTTATCCAATCATTCACTAACCCTGTTTTTTTCTTTTATTTTTATCCAACGATCTTTTAAGCTTATTTTAAGTGATTGTTCATCCATTAGCTGTACAGCTAAAATATCTCTAAGAAATTCAGGCAAAAAATATTGAACATCTTTTCCTTTCTTGATCAAATAATAACCCCCACCGAAAGTAAACATATCCAGTGTTCCAACAATATATTCTCTCTTATCATCTAAAATAGCCCCATTACTGGTATAAATTTTACTAATTTTTTTATAAGGGGGGCTGGTTATATCGTACTCTACAATTATTCCTGAAATAGATAATGTTCCCAGTTCCTTACCGCGAAACCCATATCCCTTCATCGGGTAATGTTTAAATTCATCTAATAACGATTGCTCTAATGTTAATCTGATTTGTTCTCCAGTCAATCTTATCCTACAAGCATTAATAGGTGAAGGACAAATTTGGTGAATCCTTTCTTTTGTAACTATTCCCTCATCTAAATCATCCAGTATTTGTCCAGTATTAACTAAACCGATTTCCGCGTCAACCCAACGTCGTACACCATCAGCTAATAAATTGGATAGTGGTGATTCTGTTTCTAAAGAGTTAATCAATGGTTCTTTTAAAACGGTTATGCACTTCCCCAGTTCTTTTTTTGCTAAATCTCGATTTTTTTCAATAATTCTTAACGTATTCATATCACTTGCTATATCCCCAATAAAAACTGTTTTTTCTTCTACTCCGATCAAATGTCTATTTTCAATATCATAATCAATTACTAGATGACCAACATAGTCTCCAAAAATACCTGCTTGACAAACAAGCGGTTGGTTTTCCTTTTTTATACCCTTTTCCAATAAAAAATGTGTGTGCCCACCCAAAATAACATCAACATCTTTTAGTTGTTCAGCCAAACGCTCATCTGCTCTTAATCCTAAATGGGACAAAATTATAATAAGATCAACTTCCAACCTGATCTGTTGAATTATCCTTTGAAGATTAGAAAATGGATCTTCAATTGCCCAACCTTGTAATTTATAAAAAGTTTTATATGGAGCTGTGGCTCCCACCCAACCAATTCTTATTTTACCTAAATCTTGAATCCAATATTCTTCCAACCAATCTGGTAATCGTTTTGATTCTAAATCTTTAAGATTACATGCGACAATTCTAAATTTCTTATCTAGGTACGCCTCAGCTAACAACTCTTTAGTAAAAGTTAATCCCTCGTTGTTCCCTATTGTTATTACATCGGTATTAAGATAATTTAATATTTCAACATTTACCTTGCCGCCAGTCCCTTCCGTTTCTAATTGCATTCGATCCATATGGTCTCCTAAATCTACAACAATTACTTTTTCTTCTTTTGACGTCACTTCTGCTCTCAGTTTCTTGATATAGGAAGAAATTTTAGCCATATTATTAAAGTGACTATGCAAATCATTAGTATGTATTATATGGATCCGCTGGTGCTTGATCAAAATTAACACCACCTTACTTATCTTGAACATTAAATTATCTTTTACTAACTAAGTCCCGTGTAGATCATTTGAGTTGCTACAAAAATAATGACTAACTGCAAGACAAAGACTAGGGCTTTACCACTCACCTTAGAAGCAATGTAAGAGCCTAATTTCCCACCACTATATGCCCCAATACCAATTATTAATACATATTTAAAGATGATATGTCCTAATACTATATGTGAAATGCTACCACTTAATGTTGATAATAGGATAATGAACATCGATGTAGCTGTAGCCACTTGAATTGGAAAGTTAAATAATAGTACCATCATCGGTACTAAAATAGTTCCACCACCAATTCCAAACAAACCAGCTAATAACCCTGCAAATCCAGTAACTACAAAACCAACTACCCTATTGTATCCATATTCCTGACGATTACCGTAATTATCAACATGAACCTTAGTTACATCCCACTTTATCTTTCGTGGTTTCAACTTTTTTTGTTTTGATAATAAATAAGTTATAAAAAGCATCAATAAGCCAAATAAGATATAAAAATACTTAATGTAAATATGTTGGCTAAGCAAAGACCCAATAATTGCGGTAGGTCCACAAGCTATGAAAAAAAATAAACCACTATTAATATCTACCTTTTTTTGTTTATAATAGTATATCGTTGACGATAACGAAACAAAAATAATCACAAATAGAGATATCCCCACGACATTTTGGAGCTTTAAGTTGATACTCAAAAGCCCTAATGAATTAACAAATAGTAACGATGGGACGATAATAATCCCACCACCTAAACCAACTATACTTCCTAATGTTCCAGCTAAAAGTCCTATTATGACAAGAATCATCCATTCCAACTTTATCTCTCCAATTGTCTATATTAAGTTATAATGAATAATAAAAATATCCATATGAATTTATTTTACCACATCTAACTCTTCTAATCTTATTATTCACCAAGTTTAAAAATAGATAAGGGAGCAATAGAAATGTTGTACATAAAAAGAGAAGTGATACATCAATTTGATAAATATTCGAAGTCACTTATTCCCAACGAAGCCTGTGGGCTTTTAATATCATATAACCACTCGCAGATAATAGATACCTTTATATCTATACCTAATACTAGCACAACCCCATATCAATTTAACTTCGAACCAAAGATATTCATTAAAACATTACAACAAATTAAAAATAATAAAGGAACATGGCTCGGAGTAATCCATTCCCATCCGAGCACTACAGCATATCCTTCTAGCATAGATATTGCTAATTGGTATTATCCTAATTTAAGCTATTGGATCTATTCTTTAAAAGATGAAGAGTTAAAAGCTTATTTGATTAAGGAAAAAAATGTAATATCGAAAAATTATTTTATCAAGTGACTACTAACCCCGGCTTATCCTCTTTTTTCCTACCAAACATTAAATAAAAATAAACCGAACTCAAAGTATACAGAATTGCTGTAATCATGAAGACAATCGCATATCCCCAATAACTTCCACCCTTGGCTACGATCGAAGTACTTATCGGTCCCATCACTGCCCAGCCTAAACTAAAAACCATCGCCGATAAACTATTGGCCAATCCCTTCTTATCATCATCAATTTTGTCCATCATCAAAGATTGAATTATTGGGTTACCTGCATTCATCAATGCTTGCCTAATCAAGAATCCTAGCGTAGCAACTAGATAGTATTTAGTAAACCCTGTTAATAGTAAAAAAGGAATGGAAGTTAGTTGAAGTATCAATACCGAACGTACTTCTCCCCAACGCTTAACCATCCATGGACCTATTATCATCGCTACCGCAGTAGCCAATTGACCCAGTGAAACTACGAATCCGATTGATGAATTACTTGCAGCAAAACGATCGCGAAAATATAAATTCAAATATGGGACCACCAACCCTGAACCAAATCCAATCAAAGTAGTAGCTAGGGTAAACTGAAAAATAATACGCCATTGTTCTTTATCTTTTTTAAAATTAATTTTAAAAGAAATCCTTTTGCTTACCTTTTGTTGCTTATCTTCAATATGGCTTATTGGAATCAAAGCTATTGTTTGAAATAGTACTCCAATAAGCAAAGTCATTTTAAAGGAGGTTACTTCTGTAAATGATAGCAATTGAAAAATGTCTGTAAACAATCCTCCGGCAATGTTTCCTAGCATGTTGGCTACCATCATCAAAGCAGAGTTAAAGGAAAATAAGACAACTCGCTGTTCCTTATTAGAATTCTCAGCTAAAAATGGTACCAAACTAACTTGAACAAAGGCATTAAAAATACCCGTCAAAAATGCTGTTATTAATAAGATATCTGAACTCTCAGAAATAGCACGGATAACGAGAATAATAACACCCAATCCTGCACCTATAAGCATCATTTTCTTTCTACCAACTCTATCACTAAAAAATCCTGCCGGAATTAAGATAATAGCTCCTGCCAATGCAGTCATCGAAATTATATTACCATTCATCTGTTCTGGATATCCTAATGCCCTAATATATAAGTTATACAGTACCATAAAAATACCAATTCCTATTTGAAAAAAGACATTGGCTAATAGGAAGAGACGAATATTTCTATTAAATTGAGAGAAACTCTTTAACCAGCCATTTATGCGAAAATTTTGCATACCTAAATAATCCTTTTCTCAAGATTATTACATATAAAAATAAACCTTAGTCTGATTATACTAGCTGACTAAGGTTGTTGTGCTTATATGAAGAGTCGATAGTTCGTAATTTAAACTATTTATATTAACTTAAATTGATTATAACGCTTTTTCAAAAATTGTCAAAACCAGCAGATTCATCTCATCGTTTAATAAATATTCAACTTCAGTAATAAAAACACCGCCCTTATGTTAAATAAGGACGGGACGGCTTCATTTATATTACTTCTATGACATTGATATTTTTTAATTAATATTTAGATTTATTTCATTAAAATTTATATTGACTGGAATTTTGATGTTAGTTCGGTTTTTCTTTTTATAATCAAGGATTATAACGCCTGTTATGGTTTCATCTGATTCAGCGATTCTAATAAAGACACCAGGTGCTGTTTCATCCTCATAAGAAATTTTTGGCTCACCAAAATAAACATAGAGGACGTCGTGTTCACTATCATAGTTAAATCTAAAATTATGATCTTGTTTTATTTGTGCGAACATATACAGCACCTCCTTTTATTGATTCTTGATTAAGTCTTGATTTTGCCATAATAGTTACAATGTCTCCATAATCATTTGTTCCATGATCTACTATTACCACCAAAACCTTTAATGTATTAAAGCTTCTTAAGTCTATCAAGTCAATATATCTTTCCCTTGTATTACTACTATCAAAAGGATCATCAGGTAATATATATTTAGGGTCTTCAATGACTTTTTTTATTGTTTCTTCTTCACCAATGAATTCAGTTCTTTCGTGATCTCCACCCGTAATGTGCTTGTAAAAAGTACTTGATTTTAATCTTATCTCCCTACCTATTGGATCTGTAGTTGTAAATATATATTCATTTTCTCCATATTTATTCTCCATTTTTCCTCTACAATCCTTTTTTATACTTCAACTTCATCCTTTTTATTCAATAAATCCAATTTTTCTTTGCTTACCGGAATTTCCCCAAACATCTCTTCATATTTTATTATATTATCTTGAAGGATTTTTGAAAACACTTTAGCATGTTCTGGGCTCATCTTCAATTGACCTAAAAATTTTTGGATTTTTGGAGAATTATCAAAAAACATAAAATTAATATCAAAGGGACTAAGAGCAATATCAATTCCATTAGAATATACATCAAACGAACTATTAGTTTTCATATTTTCCGTTTCACGCTTTTCTTCTTTAACCATAAATTTTCCTCCTTGTAATTTTTGGTATTTATAATATTCTTTATTATTAATTATAAATCCTCCTAAACACAAAAAATCCCCTAGCCAAAAGTAGGGGATTCTTAACGAAAGGGTTATCCAATACTACCTTCCATTTCAAACTTGATCAAACGATTCATTTCAACAGCATATTCCATTGGTAATTCCTTAGTAAATGGTTCGATAAAGCCCATGATAATCATTTGGATAGCATCCTGTTCTGAAATACCACGACTCATAAGATAGAATAATTGTTCTTCACTAACTTTACTTACCGTTGCCTCGTGTTCTAATGTAATATCATTATTTTGTACTTCATTATGTGGAATTGTATCAGAAGTAGAAATTTCATCAAGGATTAATGTGTCACATTTAATGTTTGATTTTGATCCTTGGGAGTTTCTACCGAATAATGCTAGACCACGATAGTTGGCTTTCCCACCATGCTTACTAATAGACTTAGAGATAATAGTTGATGTACAATCAGGCGCTAAATGGATAACCTTTGCTCCGGCATCTTGATGCTGTCCTTTACCAGCCATCGCGATTGAAAGAACATTAGCCTTTGCTCTAGGACCTTTCATAATTACTGCTGGATATTTCATCGTTAATTTACTTCCAATATTTCCATCAACCCATTCAACGGTTGCATCTTCCTCTGCTACAGCTCGTTTCGTTACCAAGTTATAGATATTTGGCGCCCAGTTTTGAATTGTAGTATAACGAATTGTCGCTCCCTTTTTAGCGATTATTTCCACAACAGCACTATGGAGTGAGTTCGTACTATAAATTGGCGCAGTACAGCCTTCGACATAATGAACCGAAGCACCTTCATCAACAATAATCAATGTCCGTTCAAACTGCCCCATATTTTCAGAATTGATTCGAAAATATGCTTGCAGTGGAATGTCAACCTTTACTCCCTTTGGAACATAGATAAAACTACCACCAGACCAAACAGCACTATTTAATGCTGCAAATTTGTTATCGGAAGGAGGTACCACAGTTCCAAAATGCTCTTTAAAAATTTCAGGGTATTCCTTAAGAGCGGAATCGGTGTCCATAAAGATAACGCCTAACTCTTCCAATTCTTTTTGCATATTGTGATAAACAACTTCTGATTCGTATTGGGCTGATACTCCTGCTAACCATTTTTGTTCAGCTTCAGGAATACCAAGTTTGTCAAAAGTATCTTTAATTTGGTCAGGTACTTCTTCCCAAGACTTCTCAGCTTTCTCAGATGGTTTAATGTAATATGTGATATCATCAAAGTTTAATTCACTTAAATCGCCGCCCCATTCCGGCATCGGGAATTGTTCAAAATTTTCAAGGGCTTTCAATCTAAATTCAAGCATCCATTCCGGCTCACCCTTCATCTTAGAAATCTCTTCAACTACTTCTCGGGTAAGCCCCTTCTCTGACCTAAATATAGAAACATCTTCATCTTTAAAACCATATTTATATTCATCCTGAATGTCAGGAGCTTTTTTAGTCACAGCGGACTCCTCCTTTTTCAATACTTACAGGTAATGTGACTATTTATGATCATGGTCACAACCACATTCATTAATCCCTTTTTCCATAGCTTTCCAGGAAAGGGTAGCGCACTTTATTCGTGCAGGAAATTTGCACACACCCTGTAATGCCTCAATATCTTCAAAATCTTCCGTATCCACATCTTTTCCTAACATCATCTTAGAAAAACGATCAGCCAGATCTAAAGCATCATTTACATCTAATCCTTTAATGGCTTCTGTCATCATCGAAGCAGAAGCCATGCTAATAGAACAACCTTCTCCATCAAATTTACAATCAATAATTTTGCCATCATCTATTTTCATTTGCAATCTTATTTGATCACCACAAGTTGGGTTTTTCAATTGAATAGTTGCATCTGCATCCTCGATTTCTCCTCTGTTTCGAGGTGACTGATAGTGATCCATGATTACCCTACGATATAACTCATCAAGAGAAGACATAACCGAAATACTCCTTTGTTTTTATTAATCCATTTATCCATGCATCTACATCTTCTTTAGTATTGTAAAGATAGAAACTAGCTCTTGCTGTTGCTGATACTTTCAGCCATTTCATTAATGGCTGTGCACAGTGATGCCCCGCTCTCACTGCAATTCCTTCCGTATCTAATACGGTTGCTACATCGTGGGGGTGAATTCCATCCATATTAAATGTTATTAGACTGCTATGATTTTTCTTTGGACCGTATATGGTAATTCCATCAATCGAGTCAACTTTTTCCATAGCGTACTTTATCAATTCATGCTCATGCTTTTCTATTTCATCCATACCAATTGATTGAAGGAAATCTATTGCCGCACCCAAGCCGACAGCTCCAGCTATTATCGGAGTTCCACCCTCAAACTTCCAAGGTAGTTCCTTCCATGTTGAATCATATAGATCAACAAAATCTATCATTTCTCCACCAAATTCTACTGGTTCCATTTGTTCTAAAATTCCCTTCTTGCCATATAACACACCAATTCCAGTAGGCCCACTCATTTTATGACCCGAAAAAGCTAAAAAATCACAATCGAGTTCCTGTACATCTACCTTCATATGAGGTACACTTTGAGCTCCATCAACTAGTACCTTTGCCCCATAGGAATGAGCAATTTTAACTACTTCTTTGATCGGATTCACCGTGCCAAGTACGTTAGAAACCTGAGTCATGGCAACAAACTTGGTTTTATCAGTGATTGTTGCTTTAATATCCTCAATTTTCATTGTACCATCAGGCTGTAATGGAATGTATTTCAAAGTAGCACCAGTAACTTTCGCTACTTGTTGCCATGGAATGAGATTGCTATGATGTTCCATATAAGTAATTACAATCTCATCACCTTCTTTTAAGTATGAACGTCCATAGCTTGAAGCAACTAAATTTATCGCAGAAGTAGTTCCTCTAGTAAAAATAATTTCTTCAACATACTTTGCATTGATAAAATTTTTTACTTTCTCCCTAGCACCTTCATAGGCATCTGTCGCCCAAGTACCTAGAGTATGCACTCCACGATGGACATTTGAATTAATTTTACGATAATAATTATCTATCGCTTCTATTACTTGTATTGGCTTTTGTGAAGTAGCTGCACTATCTAGATAGACTAATGGATGTCCATTAATCTCTTGATTCAACGTAGGAAATAGCTTTCGGATCTCTTTATCGATCATCTTTTTAACTTCCTTTCAATCAATTTCTCCAATTGCTCTTGTAATCCTTCGATTGGAATCCTAGAAACAACAGAGGCTAAAAACCCATGAATAATTAATCTTTCAGCTTCGTCCTTTGGTATTCCTCGTGACATCAGATAATAAATATCATTTTGATTTACTGGACCGGCACTTGCTGCATGACCAGCCATAACATCGTGCTCATCAATCAGTAGAATTGGGTTAGCATCCCCACGAGCTTCTTTGCTCAACATAAGGATATTTTCTGCTTGTTCGGCATTAGATTTTACCGCACCCTTTTCCATTTTAGTTATACCATTAAATATTGCAGTTGCTTGGTCTAACATTATCCCACGTGAAAGAATTTTACTTTCTGTATGGTCACCTTCATGAATTACTTTAGATTCTAAATCAGCCTTCTGTCTTCCTGTTCCAATAAATATAGACTTAATATCCGCACTCGCTGCAGAATCCTTTAATAAACTAGTGTTATTGGAAATAGTATTTCCAAAGTTCATTTCACCCATAACCCATTCAATCCGTCCATTTCTCTTAACAATCGCTCGACGATAAGAATAATCGTAAGAATTTTTATTGAAGTTATGAACAGTTGCGAAACGAACCCTAGCTCCTTCTCCTACATAAACTTCTACCACTCCATTATGAATATATGAAACATTATGATCAGTAGAAAAACGATAATCCACAAACGTCAGGTTACTATTTGTTTCCGCAATGATTAAAACATGTGGTAGCAATCCAGCTTTTTCAGCTAAATATACTGATTGCAGTGGAAACTCAATCTCAACATTTTTAGGAACGTAAAGGAATACCCCACCATTCCAAAGCGCAGCGTGTAAAGCGGTTAATTTATTTTCATCAAATTTTACAGCATTCATAAAATATTTTTTTACTAAATCAGGATATTCTTGTAGCGCATTATCTAGAGTCGTAAAAATAACTCCCTGATCACCCAAACTCTTTGGTAAATAATGATGCACCAATGCAGAGTTTCTCTGAATGATAACGCTCCGATTCTCCGTATTCACATCAATCATTGACCGGATATCCTCGGGAATATCAACCTGGTTACCTTCATCACCTTCATCAATAAAAAACTCGAATTGATCAATATTCCACTTATCAATTCTAGTTTTTTCAAAACGTGGAATTGGTAACTGTTTATAAACTTCTAATGCTTTTAAGCGTATATCCAACATCCATTCTGGTTCCTTCTTTACATTGGATAAGTGAGTTACTAAATTTTCATCGAAGTTTGTATTAATCGTTACAGACATCCCTATTCCCCTCCTTATCCAAATTAAGACCTTTGACTAACTGTCTCATCTTCAATTCCAAGTTCCTCTTTAATCCAATCATAACCCTCTGCTTCAAGTTTTTCTGCTAATTCCGGTCCACCAGAACGAACAATTCTACCTTGCATCATAATATGAACATAATCTGGCTTGATATAATTCAATAATCTTTGATAATGAGTAATTACTAAAACTCCCATTTCTGGCCCTTTCATCTCATTAACACCTTTTGCAACAACCTTAAGGGCATCTATATCTAGTCCTGAATCGATTTCATCTAAAATCGCAATTTGTGGCTTTAACATCATCATTTGTAGTATTTCATTACGTTTTTTCTCTCCACCAGAGAAACCTTCGTTAACATATCTTTGGGCAAATGATTCTTTCATCTCTAGAAAAGACATTTTCTTTTCCATTTCACGAACAAACTTAATTAGAGATATTTCATTACCTTCTCCACGTCGTGCATTAATTGCACTGCGAAGAAAATCAGCATTTGTTACACCACTAATTTCACTTGGATACTGCATTGCAAGGAAAATACCCTTTCTTGCTCTTTCATCAGTAGCCATTTCTAAAACGTTTTCACCATTTAATGTAACAGAACCCGATTCAACTTTATATTTAGGATGTCCCATCAGAGTTGAAGCTAAAGTACTTTTCCCTGTTCCATTTGGTCCCATAATAGCATGTACTTCGCCACCTTTGATTTCTAATGAGAGCCCCTTTAAAATTTTCTTCCCTTCTACTGAAACCTGAAGGTCTTCAATGGTTAATTTTGGTTGAGACATTTCAACATTCCTCCACTCTTTATTTCACTATCTATCTACAAGAACTTCCATTCATCATCAACCTATTTAATAAAGACATAAAGTTATCAAACTTTATAATCCTGACTAAATTAGTCAATTTTATCTACACTATATATTTTATAATCCTGACTAAATTAGTCAAGTTTATAAGTAAAAATAAATTGGGGTATTACCCCAAACATAGAAAATATTCTTCATTTGTTCACCATTTTACCCGAATACAAAATAATCCAAACTCTTAAAATCGATCCAATAATAATTATGAATGAATAACCATTATTTTATTCATATTTGTTTAAGGTATATATTCTTTCTACCATAGTTGGGTGAGAATATAAAAAAAATTTAACTATCTTTGGTGGATTGGGTTCGACTAAGCTTTCCACGGCAAGTTTTTGAAAAGCACTAATCGCTCCCTCTTTATCATGGGTTATCGAAATGGCGTAGGCATCCGCCGCACGCTCTGCCTCCCTGGAAATCGTATTTTCTATTGGAGAAATCAAGAAAGTTAAAATTGATAATACTAGTAAAAATAATGGTAATGAACTAATATCACCAACACTCTTAATTCTCCATAGATGACCATACTTTTTGACTAGCCAATTAATAAGCTTATTTACAAGATAAAGGATAAACAACGACGATAAAATGAAGCCTAAAAG
Source organism: Vulcanibacillus modesticaldus (assembly GCF_001730235.1). Classification (GTDB taxonomy): domain Bacteria; phylum Bacillota; class Bacilli; order Tepidibacillales; family Tepidibacillaceae; genus Vulcanibacillus; species Vulcanibacillus modesticaldus. The sequence goes on from NZ_MIJF01000024.1 coordinate 117,916, forward strand.
CATCCAATAGACATGTCGATATACATAATGCCCCATCTCATGAGCCATGATAAAAAGAATTTCATCTTTATTCAACTTACTTAATGTTGTATCCCATAAAACTATTCTAGCATTGGCTCCAATCCCCGTAACATAAGCATTAAGGGCGGTGGTTTTTTTTGACATATTTACTTGATAGACCTGATCAGTAGGAATATCTGCTTTTCTAGCTAATGCTAAAATATCTTCCTTTAAATTTTGATCCTGTAAATATTGAAAATCATTAAAAATTGGATCAATAATTACCGGTTGGATAAAAAAGAGCAGAACAGTTAGCGGAATAGATATTAACCAAAACCACAACCACCATCTTTTTGGTGATTTTCTTAACATTACATACAGTAACCAAACCATCGGAATAGTTAAAAATAAATCTAACAAAAATCCCTTTCCCTTATCAGCTAACCACGAGCTTACAGACTGAATATTTATACCATAATCTCTCGAAACTTTATAGGAATAATAATAAAGTGGGAACTGCAAAATTGTCACAAATACACTTAAAATAGCTACATAAATTCCTGATTGCACTAAGAAGGATTTTTTGCTAACTCTTTTGGCAATACTGAGAAAACTAGCTGAAAGGCCAAGTCCTAAAATCAAAAGATAAATTGCCCATTCCCAAGGTATTCCGATAAAAAATAAAAAATCTTTAATTCTCGAATAAACTGTCGCTATCCTTAATTGATCAATAGACATAAAGGTAGCCGGATCTGCAGGTCCATTAACATACTCCTTTGGCAACTCCTGCTTAGCATTAAACAAATATATGTACATTAAGATACCATATGTAAAAAGAAAAATAACAAATCCTTGATAGAATCTTTTCAATTCTTTTCCTCCTTTCTACTACTATTCTATGCAAAAATGATTAAGAATAACTTAAAAAACTCCCCTTTTAATACTTTAAATAGGGGAGTTTACTATTATTGTTTTAAAAAGCTGGTAAGATAGCTCCATTATATTTTTGTTCGATAAATTGTTTAACAGTATCAGAATTCAAAATTTCAGCCAATTTTTTAATACTTTCTTTTTCTTTGTCCTCTGTCCTAATGGTCAATACGTTGGCATAAGGAGAGTCAGATCCCTCAATAAACAAGGAGTCATTCACCGGATTTAAATTTGCTTGCAAAGCATAATTGGTATTTATCACGGAAATGTCCACATCATCTAGTGATCTAGGTAACATTGCCGCATCTAATAGTATGATTTCTAGATTCTTTGGATTCTCTACAATATCATTTATTGTACCCTTTATTCCTACCCCTTCTTCTAGTTTAATTAAACCTGCTTTTTCTAATAACGCTAGAGATCTTCCCATATTTGAAGGATCATTAGGGATGGCAACATAAGCACCATCTTTTAATTTAGATAAATCATCAATTTTACTTGAATAAATTCCAATCGGTTCCAGATGTACTTTAACTATATTAGTTAAATTATTGATACCACGTTCTTTTGTAAAGGATTCAAAATAAGGGATGTGTTGGAAATAGTTGGCATCGAGTTCTCCTTCTGCTAATTGAATATTAGGTTGAACGTAATCTTGATAAACAATAATTTCTAAATCAATCCCTTGTTCTTTTAGTAATGGTTTTATTTCTTCAAGAATCTCTGCATGTGGAATAGCGGTTGCCCCTACTTTTAATTTTATTAACTCTGTTTTAGTTTCCTGATTTTCATCAGTTGAATCCACTTCTGAAGAATTACATGCTACTAAACTTAAACTTAATACTACGATAGTTAATATTAAAATTAATTTTTTCATTTTATTTTCATCTCCTCTTATTTTTTATCTATTTTTCTTGCAAGAAAATCTCCTAAAAATTGAATAAATATCACGAGTAATAAAATCACAAAAGTAGTCGATAGCATAACTGGTGTATTATACATCTGATAACCATAAACGATAGCCATATTACCTAAACCACCACCCCCTACGACACCTGCCATCGCTGAATAACCTATTAAAGCAACTAAGGTAACAGTAATTCCAGATAAGATTGAAGGTAATGCCTCTGGTAAGTAAACCTTCCAAATTATTTGAAAGACATTGGCACCCATTGAAATGGCCGCCTCCACAACACCTTTATTCACTTCCCTTAAAGCAGTCTCTACTAATCTAGCAAAAAATGGTGTTGCTCCGATTATTAAAGGTACTGTTGCCGCAGTAGGTCCTATCGTCGTTCCCACAATCACACGGGTAAGTGGCATAATTAAAACTATTAAAATAATAAAGGGAATGGAGCGAAATACATTTACAATCAATCCAATAATCCTATTTAGGGTACTATTTTCTAATAATTGTCCCTTATCGGTAAGAAATAACATGATTCCCAAAGGTATGCCCAATATTACAGTCAATAAGCCAGACAACCCAAGCATATAAAGTGTCTCAATTGTGGCTTCAAGTAATTGAGTTAATTCTCTATATTCAAGCAAAATCTACACCCCATCTCTTTAGTCATTACCACTAAGTACCGGTACTTGTTTTACAAATTCTTTCGTTATTTCTTTTTTAGGGTTACCGAATACTTCAGTTACTGGTCCTTCCTCAACAATTTCTCCACCATCAATTACGGCAACACGATGACATATCTTTTTAATTACATGCATTTCGTGGGTTATTAGAATAATTGTAATACCAAACTTTCTATTTATTTCCCACAGTAAATTCAGAATTGATTCAGTAGTTTTAGGATCTAATGCAGATGTGGCTTCATCAGATAGTAAGACTTCAGGATTATTTGCTAAGGCCCTTGCTATCCCAACCCTTTGTTTTTGACCTCCACTCAATTCAGATGGATAGGCATCTGCTCGCTCTGTTAATCCTACCAACTTAATTAATTCAGATACCCTCTTATCAATCTTCTCTTTAGGATATCCTGCTATTTCCAAGGGAAAGGCAATATTTTGACGTACCGTTCTTGATGAAAGCAAGTTAAAGTTTTGAAAAATCATTCCGATTTTTTGTCTAGCTAAACGTAATTTCTCATTATTTAAACGATCCATCCTTTGACCATTAACCCATATTTCCCCCGCAGTAGGATTCTCTAGCATGTTAATTAAGCGAATTAAGGTACTTTTTCCTGCCCCACTGTATCCAATGATGCCGTAAATTTCACCGGATTTAATCTCTAAGTTAATATTTTTTAAGGCGGTCACCCTTTGTTTGTTGTTGTCATAGATTTTTTGAACATTATTTAGTTTAATCAACCTAACTACACCACTTTCTTTTCTAGTTGATTAAGTAGTATTTTGTAAAAGTGCGGCTTTTGGGAGTGAAACAGACAAGGTGAGCACGTTACAAAATACGACTTAGAGGAACTATAATTCCTAAAAAATAAAGGTCCTTTCTGAAAGCATCAGAAAGGACCTAAAATATTAGACGATCCTTCCCTTATCTCTCAGAACATTTTGTCCTGCAGGAATTGGCACCTTACCAAATAAAAACTTTGATAGGTTGCCGGGTTTCATCGGGCCAGTCCCTCCACCTCTCTAGATAAGAGAACGACTTATTCACTTTTCAACGTTAACGTTTTAATTTCAACATGATAGTATCATATCACCTATAATGATTTTATGTCAACAATTTTTTTATGTTATTTTTATATTTCTTGATAACAATATTTTCCTAAATTACTGAAGCCTTTTTCGATCTTCTTAAAATAAAGTTTAACTTTCTAGATAAGGTATATAATTGTTGGGTAGAAGCACCCTTTATTATTATCTTTTTCGTACCAGCTACTTCCTGTAAACATTGAATCGTAATTTTATTTGGTTCAAATCTAACTGATTGGATAGCTTTAACCGGGATCTCCAATATACTTTGTTTACGATGATGATTTATAAAGCCGATAAATAAACTTTTACTATATACAACAATATCCATCTCGGCTAAGAATTTATGGTAATCTTTGATTAATTCTTTTATTTTCCCTTTGTACAGAATTAATTCAGACCCATCCATTTGCAAATAAATTACATTTGACTTTTTATTGATAACTTCTGACTTATTGATTGTTAAATATCGCCTATACACTTGGGAAAAGAAAAAGAGGAAAGTAAAAATAAGCACAGCTGTTATCCCCATACCTACACTCCCTTTAAGTAAGGATTTGCTCTGAGTATTCCTACCTTTCCCCTTTATAACTCCCATTATTCTAATTTCATCCTGCCATAAAATGTGATTAAATTACCTATCGCCATTCCATTCAGCATAAAACTGCTGTAAAAACATTTCCATAAATTGATGCCTTCGCACAGCTATCTTTTTTGCGGTTTTTGTATTCATTTGATCTTTCAATAACAAAAGTTTCTCATAAAAATGATTGATGGTGTTTCCTTTGTTATTTATATATTCTTCTTTAGACATATTTTTTTTAGGAGGATCGTTAGGATTCCATATTTCCCGATTTTTTGCTCCACCATATGCAAAGGCACGAGCTATTCCAATCGCACCAATAGCATCTAGTCGATCAGCATCTTGAACTATCTGAGACTCTATAGATGATAATTTATTTTTTTGTTTACGAAAACTGATCTCACCTATAATTTGAACAACTTGCTCAATTATCTTTTTATCAACTCGTAATTGATTAAGGATGGCTATAGGCTTTTCAATTTCTTCAGTTTCAGAACCTGTGATTTTATAGTCGCCAATATCATGTAATAATGCTGCTAACCTAATCACATCTTCATTAACTTGATGAGTTTGGCTTTCTTCTTTTATTAACAATAAGGCATTATTGTAAACCCTTAATACGTGCCAATAGTCATGACCTGTTGACTCAAAAAGCATCTCCTCTTTTAAAATTTCCTTCACTTCTTCAATAATTCGATCCATCATATCTCTAAACGTTTTTTAAAATGGTTTCGTATGTCGACTTATCTAAGTTTTTAACTAATGTAGTTAGCGTTTCCTTTGCGGCTAAATAATCATCATAGTCAATAATTGAGGCATGACTATGAATATAGCGAGAAGGAATTGCAATTACAATTGAAGGGACACCTTTACCATGAAGATGTACCCGCCCAGCATCAGTTCCTCCTTGGGAAACATAATATTGATATTTAACTCCTAAAGATTCTACAGTATCAAGTAAATAATCACGCATTCCCCGATGAGTAACATAAGTACGGTCATAGATACGTATTATTACTCCATCACCTAATTTACCCATTGCCTCTTCAGGAGCGTTGGGCATATCTCCTGCTGGTCCCGCGTCTAAGGCAAAGAAAATGTCCGGATTAATCATTTCTGCCGAAGTTTGAGCACCACGTAATCCTACCTCTTCTTGAACATTGGCACCAGCATATAATGTATTTGGTAAGTTCAGATCTTTCACTGAATCTAATAGATCAATCGCCATAGCACATCCGTATCTGTTGTCCCAAGCCTTTGCCATCAACCTCTTGTTATTAGCCATTACTCTGAAAGGAGTTACAGGTACGATTGGTTGTCCGGGACGTATCCCTATCTTCTCGGCATCTTCTTTATCTTTTGCTCCAATATCAATAAACATCTTTTTAATATCAATCGGTTTTCTTCTCATTTCATCAGGCAAAATATGGGGTGGTAATGAACCAATTATCCCCTCCACCTCGCCATTTGGGGTTAAGATACTGACACGTTGAGCAAGTAAAACTTGACTCCACCATCCACCTAAGGTTTGAAATTTAATAAATCCTTCTTTAGTAATTCTTGTAACCATGAACCCAACTTCATCCATGTGTCCCGCTACCATTACCTTTGGACCGTTTGAATTTCCACGTTTAATCCCAAATATACCACCAAGATTATCCTGAATTATTTCATCTGTATAACGGCTAATATATCTACGCATAATATCTCTTACCGGCTTTTCAAATCCTGGCGCACCATGAGCTTCTGTTAACTCTTTAAACAATTGTAATCTTTTATCCATTTAGCAACCCCCTCAATAATTCTTTGTCTCCCATTATACAAAATAATTAAATAATTAGATACATGATGTATTTTCTAATGCCTCGATAATAATCCTATTAAAATCTTTAGTGGCAAGTGGATATAATGCAACTTGACATGAAATCATCCTTATCTACTCCTTATCCCAACGTAGTGCAAAAAAACCTGCTCTTATTGCCTGTTCTCGCTGTTTAGCAATTTCTATATTCCAAGCAGCTTTAATATCAAACTCCTTTTGTGGTGGAAAATATAATCCTTTTTTTAATTTAAAAGTCTGGGGTAATAATTGGAATAGCTCTTGCTCTGTATAAAGATGAGCTTTTTTAAAAACACTATCCGAATCTTTTTGAGAATTTTTTTGATACAATTCTCCCCAGTCACTATCCTTTGTTAGCAATCCAATAACCAACCTACCCTTTGGTCTTAGTACGCGCATAGCTTCCTTTAAAACAGTATCTGGATGTTCCATAAACTCTATTGCAGTAACAGAAATGACTAAATCAAAACTCTCATCAGAAAAAGGCAAAGAATGGGCATCAGCAATCTCCCAGTCAATCCTTAATCCTTCTTTATAAGCCTTTTTCTTTGCCAGTTCCATCATCGGGGTAGACTGATCAATGGCAGTAACATGCAAACCTTTTTTTGCCAACCAAATTGAATAATTTCCAGTACCTGCTCCAATATCTAGTACTTTTTCTCCACTTTGAAAATTGGCTAACTCAGCTATTAGTCTTTTCTCAACTTCATCGACAAATCTGCCTAATTTAGTTTCATACCAACTATCATAATTTTTAGCAAATCGATCAAACCAGGCCATATTTATTCCTTCCCTCACTACTACTCATTATGAATATTCAAAATTATAATACCACAAAGGAAAAGGAATTGATGTTTTAGGGGCTTCAAATATTAGCCAATAGATAGCATTAACCATCATTAGTTTTATTTTCCCAGCTTTTTCACCTTTTTCTCTTGATGGTCTTCCCAATACAAATAGACTTTCTTTCGAATCAATTAATACCACCAAAAGATTATCTTCTTGTTTCCAATATACTTTTAGATCTAATGTTTTTAATATTGGTGAAAGGGGAATGAACAATTCATAACCCACTACTTTTAGTTCATAAGATTTTTTTTGTCCATTGATAAATAACCTTACGCTCTGGGTCTTCAGATCAACATCAAAATCTATATCAAAGATTTCTTTTAGCTGTTCTATAGATATCCACCAATCATCATCATTAAAATAAATAATTTTACCATATTTTTTATCATATGGACCTATAAGTAATAATCTAGCCTGTTGCATCTTTGATACTTCACTTATTATCTTTTCAATAACTTTACCATCGCCACCTTCATTATCCCGCTGTTCTAATTTAGATTCATGTTCAAAATATTTTTCAATCTTTTTAGCAGCATAAACAATCCTTTGTTTCTTCTTTATGTTTCTGACAAATTGATTCCGAAATTCAAATAGATCATTACGTTTCCAACGAGAAGCCACATTTGGCAATAAAATTGGTTCCACTTTTTCTGTTAAAGGCTTGAACTGATATCCCAAACTTTTATAATAATGAATTATCGATGGTAAAGCTTTTACAGTATTTAAATGCCCTGAACCATCATGCATCAGGACAATTAGTTTATTTTCACGTACCGACCCTTTTATCGTATTGATAATTTCTTCTGGCAGTACCCCTTTTCTTTTGGAATCTCCACTATCAACATTCCAGTCATAAACGAGATAACCAGCACGGTCCATATAATAAAAATAAAAGCTATCCCAATTTTTATATGTACCACCAGGTGTTCTAATTAAAGAAGTTCTAACTCCAGTAATATCATAGATAACTTTTTCTGTCATCTGGATTTCTTGCCAATAGTTGAAAAAATCCTTATAGATATATTCATAACGGTGAGTATATGAATGATTGCCAATTGAATGTCCCTCGGCCACTATTCTTTTTATAATCTGCTTATTTTGCTCGGCTGCCTGACCTAGTACGAAAAAAGTGGCTTTTACCTCTTCTTCTTTTAAAATATCTAAAATTTTGGTTGTTAAATAACTAGGACCATCGTCAAATGTCAGGTAAACAGTTGGTTTATCTTCAACAATGAAATCTCGTTTTTTCAAAATTCTTTCACCTTTTAATAACAATTGATAAATCTCTTGTTCATCTTCAGCAAACACATGATCGGGAATAATGATAAAAAAGGATATAAGTATCAATAACGAAAATATCATACGAACCATGGTTTGCCCCCTTTAATACACATTAAAACTCATCTCAATATGTGTTCTTCATTAATTCCTATTGAATATATATGGGGCAAGTCCAATTGATAGAAGGAAAAATTATTGGATAGCCAAAATAAAAAAACTCCCATTTAAGGGAGTTTAGTTAAATTAGATAAATTCCACTTCAATATTATAACCGGCGTGTTTTTTAATATTTAAAACACCAACATCAAATAACAAATACTGTCCTTTTATTCCTAGCAAACGCCCTGCTAATTCCGACTGTTTGTCAAAAGTAATTGAAACTATTTTTTCCGGGGCAAATTCTAAGATAGGATACTTAAATTCTCTAATCTCTTCTTTTTGCAGTATATAGGGGCTGTATTTTTCTGGAATATATGAAGTTATTTCTTCTTTAACGGATAAAATATCCTTATTTGATATCTCGCCTTTTAGCATCTTTCTCCAGTTAGTTTTATCAGGTAAATATTTCGATAATAAAAATTCAAGTTCACCGGCTTCTTTTCTTGTTGGCAACTCAGCAATTGGTACTGACTGAATCGCCCCTTGGTCGATCCAACGCTTAATTGAATTAGTTTTTCTTGTTAATCCAACTTTCACATCACTGCTAAGAGCTAGATAAACATAATGAGGTACCATACATTGACGATCACCATATGAATTATCACGGCAGGTTCCACCTTCAAAATGACATAAGTTAGGTTTTACAATACATAAATCATTTTGAGGCAATTTTTTGAAACAGGGATAACAAAATCCGTTATTGTACGATTTTTTTATTTTTCTACCACAATAGATACAATTTATTTTATCTAAAAACTTTAACTTTATATTTGTACCAAGAAATTGATTAAGATTAATCCTTTCTTGATCAACTTGTAAAAAGTATTGAATTGGATCGTCGTATTGATGTGATAGCTCTTGCAATTGGCCGAATATTTTCAAAGATTAACTCCTCTCACTATTAATTATCTTTTTTTTGAAATGCTTTATTTTCTTTACCCTGTATCAATCTCTTAATATTGCTATGATGACGAGCAATGATGAAAGCACTAATAAAAGCAACCGCTATCTTAATTGCCAATAAATGCTCAATGTACCAGACAGAGACAGCAACAGATATTGCAGCCATCATCGATGATAAGGAAACATACTTAGTAACAAATAAAACTATTGCAAAAACCACTACCCCAACAAAAATGGATTGTGGGCTTAATACAAGCATAACTCCGGCACTTGTTGCTACACTCTTACCACCTTTAAATTTGACGTACATTGAGAAGGAATGTCCGATAATTGCAGCAATTCCAACGATAACGGCCATCAATTCTCCCTGCCAGAAAAGAACAAATAGTGTAGGGATTACCCCTTTTAAAATATCAATTATCGTCACTAATATCCCCGATTTCTTACCAAGAACCCTAAAGGAGTTCGTCGCTCCAATGTTGCCACTTCCGTGCTTTGTTATATCGATATTTTTCCTCTTAGAAACTATCAATGCCGTCGGTATTGAACCTATAAGGTAACCTATTAAAACCACTATTATATACTCCATGGAATTTCTCCTTTACTAACATCTTTTTTATTATTATATAATACCAAAAATATCATCTTTGAGACATGCCTATTTTTTGTAAAATGGGTATCTGTCCTAATACCTAAAAAATTACTAAAACATAGATTGAAAGTAAAGGAATTGTACAATGTACGATTTAAAAAGTTAGGAGTTGCTACCAATGTGGTCTAATCCTAAACACCTTTTACTGTTTATATTAACATTAATCATCATATTTTGGTTGTTATTTCCTGAAGATTTTAATGGATCAGCGTTATAACAAATTCCTTTTTGGGGGTAATAACCTCCAGAAAATAGCATGGGCTCATCAATTTTCACAAAGAAGAAAGCCGAATCAATTTCGGCTTTCTTCTTTTTTGCTTAATAAATATTTTACTTTTCTTGTTGGAATAGTTTCGACATTATTTCTTTAAAAGCTGGGTTATTAAGGATTTCAAATATATTAATATTGCTAAAAGGATTTGGTTCTTGAGTACTATTTGTGTTATTTTCGTGTTTACTCGAACCTTGACTATCTAAACCATCATTTTGCCCAAACATTGGAAATGGAAACGGCATTATAGGATGACTCCCTCTTTGTGGAGGATTATTTACTACTTCAGCTTTATTCTCAGAACTCTGATTAATTCCAGCACTGATATTTGATAAGGCCCTAAGAACATCTTTTAATACTCCATTATCCTTAAATGCCATGCTTATTGTATATGCAATATTCATCCACTGTTCTATCTGTCTCGCAATAATTGATAATTCTTTTGTTAATATCCTCATATCATCAATTTTTCCAACCAGATCAAAATTTTTTAAGTTAAATGTTTCTGATATTACAGCTGGTAATTTTGGTTCATTTTTGGACTCCAACACTAAGGTTCGTGGTGTTCTCTTTCGTGGGGTATTAGGTCGCTTCTGCTTCAAACTAGATTTTGAGCTCACTTTTTTAAGTCCCTCCTCAACTTGCTCTTATCTAAAATCTTCATTATATGCTATGACCTAAAATTGGTTACGTTTCGCCCATTTGTGCTAAAAAAGTTGCTAAATTGCCCATTTTTTCTATTTTCCTTAATTATAGGCCTTATCCCATCACCAAAATTCAATTTTAATAGTAAGTTATATTGTAAAGGAGGAATGTTTTGTGACTCAACAAAAACCATCAAAAAAAGATTTTGTAGATTTAATAAATTCTCTAATGGGACAAAAAATTATGACCGAAGATCAATTAACAAAATTTTTAAATGATGCCAAAAAAGTTAAAGAGACAAAAGGAACCGAAGGATTTTTAGAATTTGTTCAAAAAACAACTAATGCTCCAGCAAGTAAAGATCAATTGGAAAGATTAGCCGATGAAATAAAGAGATCAGGCAATCCTGTAAACGCAATAGATTTTCTCATTAAAGAAAAATTGTTAACAGATCAACAAGCAAGAAAGATTAACCAAGCCATCGAACATACAAAAAAGAAAAAAAGAAAAAATTAGAAGGGAGTTCTTTATCATGACTCCTCCTCCATTGTTTCCACCTTTTGATCCTAGAAAACGAAATCATCCAGGACAAAGAGAATATATTAATAAAATATTATTTGTAAAACCTAAAGTTCCGCCTTTTCGCTGCTATCATGATCTAATAAATTCTAAAATTACTAATCTCAAATATCTTAAGAAATTAAATGCATTTATTGGTTTATTCCCAAAAAACTCTCTTGCTGAACAATTTCGCCATCACCCTGATGTTTTTCAAATTGAAGATGATATTGATGTTCAAATATTTATTCCATTCAAAGGTAAAATAGTTCCCAAAACTCAAATGATACCATGGGGAATTGAAAGAGTAGGTGCCCAAAAAGCTTGGTACTATTCTCAAGGAAAAGGTGTTCGCGTTGGCGTTATCGATACAGGAATTGCTTTTGATCATCCGGATTTAGAACGAAATATCAAAGGTGGAGTTAATATTATTAATCCACTATTATCACCGTATGATTACAATGGCCACGGAACCCACGTCGCTGGGACTATTGGTGCAGTAAATAATGAATACGGAGTAGTTGGGGTTGCTCCTAAAGTTGATTTATTTGCTATTAAAGCATTCAATAAAGATGGTACAGCGAAGCTATCGGATATTATTAAAGCGATCGACTGGAGTATCGAAAATGAGATGGATATTGTTAATATGAGTTTTGGGTTTAACGAACCTAGTCCTACATTTAGAGAAGCGATTATAAGAGCTCAGCAAGCTGGAGTTTTGATGATAGCAGCTTCTGGTAATAAAGGAACACGGGGAAGAATTGAATATCCTGCCCAATTTGATGAAACTATAGCGGTAAGTTCTATAAATGAAAAAAATCAAATATCAAATTTTAGTACCATTGGACCACAAGTAGACCTTGCTGCTCCCGGTGAAAAAATCATTTCTACCTGGCCAAATAACTCATTTAGAGAACTGAGCGGAACTTCAATGGCTGTTGCCCACGTAACTGGGGTAGCGGCTCTTATACTAAGTAGATATCGTCAATTATCCACCTATGAACTAGCTGAAGTGCTTAAAAGTTCGGCAATCCGTCTGAAAAATATCTCCTCCTTTGCCCAAGGCGCAGGAGTCGTTAATGCGGCAATTGCAATAAGATCACCCTAACGGGTGGTCTTATCTTTACAAAAAATTACTATATAAAAGTAATATATGATAATATTTACTTAGTAATAAAATAGGCACACAAGGGAGGAATCTTTTTTGGACAAAGAGGCTGCTTTCTTCTCAAGTATGGTCGTAGCAACCGTCTCTTTACTCTCAAGCATTTACATTTACAAATTATACGGATTTAACGGAGCACTAATTACTATCTTTGGAGCGGCTGTATGGGTCGGGATTGGTTTTTACTTTAAAAATAGTAAATGATAAAACAAGGGAGAAATAAGGAATCTTTCATGATTTCTTATTTCTTTAAAAATCTTATTTAAGAACCAATCATCTATTTTTTTATTATCTACTATTAAATTCTCTTCTTAAAATGGTCCTTGCTTTAATATATTCTTCATCAGAAATCATCTTCCACTGATATAAATCCTCTATCTCCATCTCTATCAAGATAATATCATCATAACGATTTCCAGTATAAATAATTATTCCAAATCTTTTTAAAATATCTGTAACAAAGGTTAAGTCGTCCATCTTACATTCACCCAATCATCTAATTATGGTTAATTAATAACGCAACTTTATCTAAAATCGATTTTGGTAATTTCTGAATCAGTATTGCAACTATTGCTCGTAGAACATTCAGAACAAGAAGAATCACATTTACCCTTGGCTTTATTTTTAAAAGAACTATATAAAACCCAACCACTATAACCAAGAATTAATGATAATATAAAATAGGTAATCATTGATATCCCTTCTTTTCGATTATAATGTAATATCTATTCTTTTCTAGATAAATAAACTACCTATTTGATAGACAACAAATGAAAAAATCCAAGCAATTGAAAAGCTATACATTAAAGAAAATAAAGGCCATTTCCAAGACCCAATCTCTTTTTTCATTACTACTAAAGTCGCCATACAAGGGGTATATAGTAATACAAAAACCATAAAAGCATAAGCAGATACAGGATTAAAAACACTTTGTATTATTGTCGTCAAATGTGCAATACTATCTCCACCAGCCCCATAAACTATTGACAGGCTTGAAATAATAATTTCCTTCGCCACAAATCCACTGATTAAGGATACTCCGGCTTGCCATGTTCCAAATCCCAATGGGGCAAAAACTGGCGCTATAAGTTTACCTAGATCGGCTAACAAACTCTCATCCATCTCCACCATCCCGCTCCAAGAAAAATTAGCTAAAAACCAAAGTACCACCGACATACCAAAGATCACAGTACCGGCTTTCTTCAAAAATTTTTTCCCTTTATCCCAAGTACTTAGAAGTAAACTTTTCACTATTGGAATCCGGTATGGTGGCAGTTCGATAATAAATATACTATCTTCTTCCTTTTTGAATAATTCTTTAAATGTCAATCCCAAAATTATAGCAACAATAATACCTAGTAAATACAACGAAAAGATAACAAGACTTTGATATTTAACAAAGAAAATTGAGATAAACAAAGCATATACAGGTAATCTTGCAGTACAAGACATAAAAGGACTTAATAAGATAGTAATTAACCTTTCCTTAGGTTGTTCAATCGTTCTTGCACTCATTATGGCCGGTACATTACACCCAAATCCAACAAACAACGGAATAAAAGCCTTACCATTTAAACCTATTTTGGACATCGCCTTATCCATAATAAAGGCGGCCCGTGCCATATAACCAGAATCTTCAAGAAATGAGATAATTAAAAACAGTACAAAGATTTGTGGTACGAAAACTAAAACTCCTCCAACTCCCGCAATAATTCCGTCAACGATTAATTGGATCAACCATTGATCAGCACCTATGGAAGTAAGAATGCGTGCAGTTGTCTCTGAAAAAGGTCCACTTATCCAGTCATCTAAAATATCTTGCAAAGGTGTCCCAACCCATGTAAAAGTCATTTGAAAAGTTAAAAACATAAATAGTAAAAACAACGGTATCCCAAGCCATTTATGGGTGAGAACAGCATCAATTCTTTCTGTCCATGTTTTCTCCTTTACATAATCGAATGTAACCACTTCTTGTAGTAACTCTCCGATCCAACGAAAACGTTCTTCTCTAATAGTCTGTGCTACAGATAATTCTAAGTAAAATCCTAATTCCTTAATTATACTATCTACTTTCGACAAAATATCTTCTTTTTTGAACAATTCTCTGACTTCGGTATTCCCTTCAAGTAATTGAAGTGCTACCCACCTAGAATTATGTTGTTTGGACTGAGGAAGAGAAGTAATCAAATTTTCGATCTTCCCTATAGCATCTTCAATTTTTTGATTATAATTAATTTTAAAATTTAGAGATTTTATTGGCATATCTAAGGTTTTAAGAAATTCCCCTATCCCTTCGCTTTTACGGACCATCATCGGAATGATTGGGATTCCTAATCGTTCCCGCATTTTTAGTATATCTATTTTAATGCCACGAGATTTCGCGACATCCATCATATTTAATGACATTACAATCGGCTTACCGAACTCCAATAACTGGATAGTAAAATACAGATTGCGCTCCAAATTGGAAGCGTCAACGATATTAATTAGTGTATCTATCTTTTCATTTATCAGATAACGAGTTGCTACCTTTTCTTCTGCTGAAAAAGGTGATAAGCTGTACACTCCAGGTAAATCTACCACATGGACAGATTGATTATATTTCATTACTCCAAATCTTTTTTCAACAGTTACACCAGACCAATTTCCGACCTGTTGCCTAGTACCAGTTAATAAATTAAATAAAGCGGTCTTTCCAACATTTGGATTTCCCGCTAATACAAAAACCGTCATATTACATATCCCACCATTCTGTTAGATAGCTTCTACTATGATGTTTTTCGCTTCACTTTTACGGAAACTAATCTGAAAACCTCGTAGTTTGATCGCAACAGGATCCCCAAATGGTGCAACCCTCAGAATTTCTAAAGTGGTTCCCGGTATTAAACCCATATCCATTAATCGTTTTGATTTGTTTTCACTCATACGTAAGGATTTCACCCTTACTTTATCTCCAATATGACATTGACTTAAAGTCATATTTTACCCTCCACGTAATTAATCGTATTGTCAAAAGTTTTATAGATTATTGTGTCAAAAACCTTGTTGTTATTGAAAAATTTATATTAAGGTATTGCCACCCCCTCAATTTAAGGGTAATTTTTAGTTGACCATTCAAAAAATTACTCAAACAAAGGAGGCGGCAAACTTGATGTCTAAAGTTATTTCTTTGTTGCTACTATACATTGAGGTTCAAAATAAAATCATTGTTTATTTGATGGGGGCATTGCTTGGTAAGAATTCTCTTC
>NZ_MIJF01000025.1 GCF_001730235.1 Vulcanibacillus modesticaldus
GTTAGTTTCAATCTCCTTTATTGTTTGACGCATTGATCGAATGCCAAATATGTATTGAATGAATACCATTTTTATTAAAACAACAGGATCTATGCTTGGTCTGCCGTTATCTAAAGAATAGGTATCTTTAACCAAATCGTATATAAAGCTAAAGTCAATTGCTTGATCTATTTTCCTAACCAAATGATCCTCTGGTACCAGATCCTCTATTGATACTAATTCAACTTGAGTTCTCACATCTTCCTTACGTTTTGTTAACATATTTCTCCCCTCACAAGATATTTATTACAATATCTATTATACAAAAAAAGCTTGTAGATTTGTCTAAATAAAGACTTTGTCTACAAGCTGAAGTCACTCTTGTGACTTTTCATAGTGATTTTTTTGTTCATTATTTATTTAAAACATTGGCCGGGTCTTCTAAAATAAGTTCGATCTCTTGACCATCATAAATTGAATTCGGCTCAATACTTTGTCTAACAACAATCCCATTACCATTTACTTTTACCTTAATATCTAGAGCATAGCTGTATTCTAATGCCTCTCGTAAAGATTTACCCCTAAAATCGGGTACCCTTATTTTATCTTTAGAACTAGTAATCAAATAAATTCTTGTTCCTCTAACAACTTTTGATCCAGGCTTAGGATATTGCTCTAGTACAAAACTTCCATCGCCGATCACAATTGGTAATAATCCCAAATCAGATAATTCTGTTTTACTATTTACAATCGGCTGTTCAATGTAATCTTCAAGCAAAAAAGTTTTATCATTTTTTTCCTCAACCTTATTTTTTGAATCCATTGGGACTTTCAAATATCTTAGGCTATTTTTCATGATATCCTTAAATATTGGAGCAGCAATCGTACTTCCATAATAAGGGATGTTTAAGTCTGGTTCATCTACTACTACATAAATCAAAAGTTTAGGATCATTGGAAGGAGCAAAACCTATATACGAAACAATATATTCATTTTTTAGATATTTACCATCTGCACCAATTTTTTGTGCAGTACCCGTCTTACCGGCCACATGATATCCTTCAATATATCCGGGTTTTTGACCGAATTTAACAACTTCTTCTAATATCTCTTGAACTTTTTTAGCAGTTTTTTCTGAAATAACTCTCTTTTTTACAACGGGTACTTTTTTCTGTATCATTTCACCGCTTTGAGAATCTTTAATTTCCTTAACAATGTATGGCGTCATTAGGTAGCCACCATTAGCTACAGCAGAAACAGCCATCACCTGTTGAATAGGTGTTACAGCTACACCTTGTCCAAATGAAATAGCTGCTACATCAAGAGGATATGCATCATTTACATCTTTCATAATTCCAGATGATTCACCATTTAAATCAATTCCTGTTGGTTGTCCAAACCCAAATTCATCAATATATGAAAACAACTTCTCCTTACCTAACATTTCATAACCTAGTTTTACAAAGGCTACATTACTAGATCTTTTAATACCTTCTAAATATGTGATTTTTCCCCAGCCTTTTCCGTTATTATGGTCCCTTATTACTCCACCTGGTACCTTAATACTTCCAGACATATATGTTGCGTTTTCATCAAATTTACCTTCTTCAATTGCCGCTGCCAAAGTGATGATCTTAAAGGTTGATCCCGGTTCAAAAAGATAATTGATCGTATAGTTGCGATAATCTTTTATCCCCCAATATTTATTAGGATTATAATTGGGACGATTTGCCATTGCTAATATTTCCCCTGTTTTTGGATTAACAACTATAGCGACCATTTTTTTAGGATTATATTTTTTTTCCGCTTTATCAAGGGCACTCTCAACATACTGTTGTATCGTTTTATCAATGGTTAGAATTATGTCTGCACCATCTTTGGCAGGTTGAAATAGCATTTCTCCATCTGGTAGTTCGTAACCCTTTAAATCTTTCATAACCATCATTTGTCCTTGTTTACCAGTTAACAATTGATTATAATATCGTTCGATCCCCATTACAGCCTCATTATCATAATTGACAAAGCCAAGGACATGAGAAGCTAGAAAATTATTAGGATAGTATCTTTTTGTCTCTTCTTTCAATAAGATGCCTGGAAGTTCTAAAGCCTTTATTTTATCAGCTATTTCTTTATCAATTTTCCATCCGCCAGGACGTATTTCCACTTGGTAAGCATCTTTTGTTAAAAGGGAATAAAGTACATTTTCTTTCATATTCAATATCGGAGCCAATTGTCTAGCAGTAAGATTTGGATCAGTCACATGATTGGAATAATCTTTAGATAATATTGCTACAACAGTGTATGCGACAGCATTATAAGCTAATATTTCACCATTACGATCTAAAATTTTTCCCCTTTTAGGCTCTAAAATTGTAGAGCTATTCCAAATATTTTTTGCCTTTAGTTTTAGATTTGGAGCTTCAATAGCTTGGATATAAAATGTCCTAAATATTAATAAAAAAAAGAGAAGGGTAATAAAAACCCCCATAAATATCGTTCGTTTATTAACTCTTTGCTTAAAAGTCATAATCACTTCCTCCGGCAAATCAGACAATCAGTTAATAGATTGTGATATTACGATAACCTGTTCTTCATTTAAAGTCATCCCTAGTTCATTTTGAGCGATCTCCAATATACGTTCAGGTGAACTTAACTCCGCAATCTTCATTTGTAAAATTTCATTCTGATGATTTATATCTGCAATTGACTTTTCTAACTTTTGGACAGTATAGTTGTACTCAGCAATCTGAGCATAACCTGATATTACAACACTTGCTACAATAGCTATAAAAAGGATCGAAAACAGATAAAATAATTTTTCAGAAGCAGGTATAGACTTCTTTTTTGTCTTCTTAATTATCCTTTTATTTTTATAATCTTTATCTTGAAATTGAACTGCTAAATTCCCATTTGTATACGGAGTCATAATGGTTCCCCCTATAACTTTTCTGCTATCCTTAATTTCGCTGAACGAGATCTTGGATTCATCTCGATCTCATCTATGGAAGGGATAATTGGTTTTTTAGTAATTATTTTAATCTTAGGTGTTTGATTACAGGTGCATACCGGAAAATCTGGAGGACAGATACACCCACTGGCATGGTCCGAAAATACTTTCTTACATATCCTATCTTCAAGTGAGTGGAATGTAATCACACTCACTCTTCCTCCAGGTTTTAAAACTCCTATCGCGTCAATTAATGCCTGTTTAAATACATTTAGTTCATTATTTACAGCTATTCGTATTGCTTGAAAAGTTCTTTTTGCAGGATGGGGTCCTGACCTCCTTGCAGGTGCAGGAATAGAGTTTTTAATAATTTCCACCAATTCTCTTGTTGTCTCTATCCGCTTTTCTTTTCTATACTGAATAATATTTTTCGCTATTCTCTTAGAGAATTTTTCTTCTCCATACTGATAGATAATTTTTGCTATTTCTTCTTCATCCCAATTATTAACGATTACTTCGGCTGTCAGTTCACTACTTCGATCCATTCTCATATCTAAGGGAGCATCATGCTTATAACTAAATCCCCGTTCACCTTCATCCAATTGGGGAGAAGAAACTCCTAAATCGAATAAAACACCATCGACCTGTGAAATACCAATGTCTGATAATACATGTTTTAAATACCTAAAATTAGTCTTAATTAGTGATACCTTATCTTTGTATTCCTGTAGACGTTCCTTTGCAGCCTCAAGGGCAACATCATCTTGGTCTAGACTAATTAATCTTCCCCTCTCTCCCAACTTTGAGGCGATTAGAGATGAGTGACCTGCCCCTCCTAAAGTACAATCCACATAAATACCATCTTCCTTTATATTTAAACCATCTACTGCTTCTTGTAGTAGAACTGTTGTATGTTTGAACACCACGTTTACCTCCAAAAGGTTTATGAATTTCTATAAATCAAAATCAATGATCGTTTCGGCAATATCATTAAATGATGCCTCTGATTCCTGATAATAATTATTCCAATTACTTTTGCTCCAGATTTCCACTCTATTTGAAACTCCAATAAATATACATTCCTTGGATAATTCAGCATAATTCCTCAAATTCATCGGTATACTTACTCTTCCCTGCTTATCTACTTCACATTCAGTAGCCCCAGAGAAAAAAAATCTTGTAAACTTACGGGCATCTGACCTAGTGAATGGTAATGACTTTAATTTTTGTTCGATTTGTTGCCATTCACTTATCGGATAAACAAAAAGTGATTTGTCTAAACCTCTTGTGATTATAAAAGTATTCCCCAGTTCTTCTCGAAACTTTGCAGGAATGATGACCCGGCCTTTATTATCAATATTATGTTGAAACTCACCCATAAACATACCAAGTCACCCCATTTCATAACCAAAACAAACCACTTCCTACCACAATCCCCCACCTTGTTATCCCTTATTCTGCAAATCCAAAAAAAAATCCTGCTAAAATGCAGGATTTTTTTTAAATAAGACTTTTTTCACCGAATAGGACTAACTTACTAGCATCTATAGGAGGGTTGGTTGATAAATACAGTACGGTTCTTCAGCCATAAAATCTCCAGTCTCATAATACGCTCTAGCTCGACAACCTGAACAAACATTTTTATATTCACATATACCACATTTACCTTCAAGCTTTGATTGATCTCTAAGGACTTTAAATACAGGTGATTCTTCCCATATTTCTTGAACTGTTTGTTTATTTACATCACCAGCTTCAACTGGTAAATAACCACAAGGTTGAATTTTTCCCTTGTGAGAAATAAAGAACACCCCTGTACCCGCAAGACAACCCTTTGTCATTGCTGCCATACCATGAGTTTGGAATGTTACTTTTTCACCACGTTCCTTAGCTTTTTGTCTTATGATTCGGTAATAATGTGGGGCGCAAGTCGCTTTAATTTCTAATGGAACCTCCCTTGATTTTTCATAAAACCATTCAAGAACTTCCTCGTACTTTTGGGCAGGCAACATTTGATTATCTGATATTTGAACTCCACATCCAACTGGCACTAACATGAATAAATGCAAAGCTACAGCCTTTTGTGTAATAGCAAGCCTCAATATATCTTCTATTTCATCGACATTATGTTTACTTATGGTGGTATTAAATTGAACGTCTACACCTTCATCTTGCAAATATTTTGCACCAAGCAGTGCCCTATCAAATGAGCCTTCTATACCTCTAAAACCATCGTGAGTTTGTTTATTTGAACCGTCAATACTAATAGAAACCCTTCTTATACCTACTTCTTTAATCTTTTTAGCAATTTCTTGATCAACTAAAGTTCCATTTGTAGCCAATGCTACTTTTAATCCTTTTTGTACAGCATAATTAGCTATTTCAAAGAAATCAGGTCGATATAATGGTTCTCCTCCTGTTAATACCAATATTGGATCAGCAAAACTAGCTATCTCATCAATAACTTTGTATGCCTGTTCAGTAGATAATTCCTCTAAATTTCGATTAGGTTGTGCGGAAGCTCTACAATGAACACATTTAAGATTACACCCTTCGGTCAACTCCCAAAAAACTAATCGCGGAGTATACTGTTTATTGCTCATGTGGTGCACTTTTAGTTCCCCCTTATCCTTATACTGCAATTCTAACGCTTGTCTGTTAAAGCCCTATTTCCGCATCTGTTAAATAGCAAGCTGGATCAGACTCCCAAAAATCACCAGTAACTGCTTCCGCTCTTGTCCTAAAGTTACCATTACACACATCTAACCATTTACATTTTGAACATCTGCCCTTTAGTAATGGTTTTCTATTTTTTAAACCTCTAAGAATAGGATGATCTGAATTTGTCCATATATCTCCAAAATGTTGATCCCTAACATTACCAAACGTGTGGTTTTGAGTAAATTGATCCGGATGAACATATCCTCGATGATCAATATTAGCAATAGCTATACCCGTACGATTTCCACCATTTCTTTGCAACATCTCTAAAATAAAATCAGCATGCTCTTCATTTTGTTCTTTCATTTTTAGATATAAATAAACAGCATCAGCATGGTTATCAACTGTTAATATTTCTTTGTCTAAACCTCTTTGATGGAAATCTAAAGTTCTTGCGATTATTATATCTAGGGCACTTCTAGTTTCTTCGTGTGTTAGGTCTTGTTTCATCATCTCACTTCCACGACCAGAGTATACTAAATGATAAAAACAAGCCCTTGGTATATTTTCTTTTTCTATGAAATCAAAGATATCATCTAATTGAAGGTAGTTATGTTTATTTATTGTGAAACGCAAACCAACTCTTTGGCCTACTTCTAATAGGTTTCTAACTCCTTCTAGTGCCTTATCAAAGGCACCTTCATGTCTTCTAAAGGCGTCATGTTTTTCTCTTATTCCATCAAAAGATACGCCTACGTAGCCAACTCCAATTTCTTTAATCTTTTTTGCTAAAGTTTTATCAATCAATGTTCCATTTGTTGAGAACGTAACCCTAATCCCTTTGCTTATTGCATATTCGGCCAAGTCTAATATATCAGCTCTTATTAGCGGTTCGCCACCTGAAAGTAATAAAACTGGTACATTAAAATCAGCTAGTTGATCAATCATATTCCTTGCTTCTTCAGTAGTCAACTCATCCTCATACTTCTTTGGTTCAGAGTTAGCATAACAATGGATACAATTTAAATTACATGTTCTTGTCACATTCCATACTACAACGGGTCCATGATTTAAATGGGTTCCATTAATACGTCCAATCGAATGCTTACTATAACGTAATTTATCACCATAATTTTCAGAATTAGTTAATAGTTTTGATATTCCTATCAAGATGTCCCCTCCTACTATCATCATTCTCAAAAGCAAAAAAATAAGGTATTTAGACTATATGATTATCATTATACCTTAATTTTACTTATCTATAAATGTTATAAAGCTCTGGATTTCGAAAAATTAAACTTATATTTTAATGAATCTAATCAGTAGAAATATTAAATATGCTAAGCCAAAAAAGATAAAACTTAATTTTAAGGTTGAAAACAATATCTTCTTATAATTTAGATAACCTCTTATCTTCCACTGTAAAATTGCTAAGATGAAAGCAATAGATATTACTAATAGCAAATTCAAAGAAAAACTATATTTTAAGTTGAATAATATTTTAAGTTGTGCGGTAACTGCGCTAAATAGCAAGATGCTACTGAAATAAACTGAGAAATTGAAGGCACTTTTTTTTGTTTTGCCATAATAGATAAAACTATAATAAAATACTGGAAATGCGAGAAAAGGTACTGTAGCGATAATTGCATAAGCTTTAATAATCAGGTTCATAAAGATCGAACTCCTTTTAAATTTCAACATTTTTACATTATTAGACAAAACCTTATATTCACAAATCTCTAAATAAATATATTCGAAACAAGAAATAATTTATCCTGCTTTTTCACACTATTCATCACAACAGACTCTATTTCAATATTTTTTATTTTCTAAAAAGTCTAAATATATATATTACTTTTCAGAAGTTTATAGTATAATAATGAATAACAATTCATTTTTTGACAGATCAACTCTTGATAGGAGGCGGTATATATGACATTGTCGAAAGTAGTACCATTAAAAATCAATTACAAAACAATTGAAGATTTCAAGAAATTCCGAGAATATGGTCTAGAAGAACTGTCGATGCTTGAAGATCTTGAAGCAAATATGATTGAAGATGGTGCAAATTCTCCATTTTTTGGAGTTTACGATGATGAGAAACTTGTAGGTAGAATGAGTTTATATAAAGTAGAAGCTAAGTATGACAAATATTTTGATCCACCAGAAGGTTATTATGAATTGTTTAAATTGGAGGTTTTACCAGAATATCGAGGTAAAAGAATTGGTAGTATGTTAGTTAAGTACGCCAAAAGTTTAGGCCACCCTATAAAAACAAATGCCCGGAATGGATCCCGTAATTTTTGGCTAAAAATGGGCTTTTCGCCCGTTAAATATGATCCTATTCGTGATAGAGGAGAGAACCCTTATATATGGCATCCTGATGGTTTCTAAAAGTAATAAAGAGTGTATCCTTTGATGGGTACACTCTTCATTATTATTTATTGATTCGTTCTAAATTACCATTTGGATCCATCTTAAATATCGGCTTTGAATCAACTTCATCTTCATTTAAAAAAGCTAATTTTCTAGCTCGATCAATGATTTGAATCAATGCTTTGTAGTCTTCATTAACAACTTTATAATCAGATTCTAAATATTTAATTTTATTCCTTAATTCTTTGTTTTCCTCACGGAGTTGCTGAATCTCTTTGTTCTTTTCTTCTATTTCTTTTTCATATTTCTTGAAATTTTTATTTAATGATTTTTGCTTTTTCAAAAATCTAATGATAGTGTCAAAGGTAATAGATTCTAATTCACTATCAACTAAATCAGTTACTAATTCATTACTGAATTCATTTGTAATATTATTTGTAGTTTCGCTAAAAATGTTATTCGATGTTTTTTGATAGCCTCTTTTTTGTCTTTGAGCCTTTGCAATTTGAATTGCTGCCTCATATTTTTTTCGTACTAGACTGTTCCAACGAAATCCACAAGCTGCGGCAGTTCGATTAAGTTTTCGCCCAACTTCCTCAAATGCTGCTAATTGAGTGCTACCTTCACGAATATGTCTTAAAGTAACTTCAGCTAATAGTAAATCATCATCTTCACTCCATGCATCCTGTCTGTTTGCTACCATTTTAATTCCCCCCGTATTCTTTCGTATTAAATTTTATGCAAATAATAGTTTCCATAGAATAAAAACTATTATTTTTATATCCACTTTTAAAAATAGTTATACGAGGGGAACAAATTTTTTTCAAACGCAAATAATATTAAAACCATGAGAATTGCATTTCCCATGGTTTTCAAAATCTTATTTTTTATTGTAATCATGAAGCGAAATATTGCTCTAATGCGGGCTTATTATAACCAATCACGATGTTATTACCATCAGTTAGAATAGGCCTTTTTAAAAGACGAGGTTCTTTTGACAGCATCTCCAACAATTCACTAACCTTGAGATTTTCAATATCTACTTCTAGATTTTTATACATTCTACTACGTGTAGATAATATTTCTTCCAATCCATTAGAAGACTTCTTAATAATTTCCATCAATTCATCAACAGTTGGTGGATTTTTATAGAGATGACGCTCTTCGTATTTTATTCCTTTTTCAGATAACCATGCTTTTGTCTTCCTACAAGAAGTGCAACTTGGATATGTAAAAAACACAATTTTATTATCCATTTTACTCTCTCCTTCATTTAAAAAATTCACTAGTCTTGCTATAACAATATAGCCTGTACAATATATCTTAAGTTTGTAATTTTAGAAAATAAACTCTCTTACAAGTAATACGTATTAAGATTAAATAAAGTTTCATATAAAAAATTATTTTTCATATTTCCATATTTATTATATTATTAAAGTAAATACTACGTCAATAGTGTTTACTATGGCCTTAGAGCTTTAAAATAACACATTCAACAGTGAGCTAGTGTGCCTTAATCGTTTACTATCATAATTCAATATAATATAATTAAATCGACAGATGGAGAAAGGGGCATAAGCAGTGGAAAATGAAACATTGAAATTGACAAGTGTTTTAGCTGACCCTACGCGTTATTCCATATATAAACATATAGCTTCTATTAACAAGCCTGTTAATGTCCAAGAAATAGCTGAAAAATTCAAAATACATCCTAATGTAGCAAGATTGCATTTGTCAAAATTAGAAGATGTTAATTTACTTTTATCTAAAACTGAAAAAACCGGTCGGGGTGGTAGACCAAGTCGTGTCTATTCTTTATCTAATGAAGAAATATGTTTGCAATTTCCCGCAAGGAATTATCAATTATTAGCAGATATCGCTATTAAGTCCCTATTAGCATTTGGTAAAGAGGGTTTGCAAGTATTTAAAGAAATGGGAAAAAAATTCGGGAAAGATGCGGCAAAACAAGCGATAATAAAAGATGGTATCGGAACTGATAAGGATTCTCCACTGGATAAAAGGGTAGAAAGTATTGAGAATTTAATAATTTCTCAAGGTTTAAGACCTGAAATTGAGATTATTGATGAAAATATAATATCTTTTGGAGTTAACAATTGCATTTTCCATGGCAATTTTGATAATAAAAAAGATCCCCAAATTTGTTTAATGCATCAGTGTCTTTTTGAAGGAATCTTTGAAACTTACTTAGGAGAAATTGATTTTATTAAAGAATATACTAATCCAAACAGTGCTATTTGTTGCAAATATACAACTGTTGTATTATCAACAAGCCGCCATTCCTAATATAATTAGGTATGACGGCTGTTTATTTATCTTATCAAAACGATTAAAGGCCGTATTGTTTCCAAATATCCATTAAAAAGCGATATTGATGATTTCCAACATTTTTTTGCTGTAATAACACTTTAAATGTTTCTCCCATCTCCCCAGGTGTTATTAATTGTCTAATTGCCCGATTTAGTTTAAGATCCTCATCATTAAATATATCCCTACCATTTGAAATACCAACTTCCCTTAGGTAATTGAGGATTCCATTATTTAGTAAGAAATTACTTTGATGAGTAAACCAAATTGTCTCTAAACCAACTTCGCTTCCATAATTAATCAACGCTGTAAAGTTAACGTGAGTAGTGATATCTTGGTCACCAATATTTTGATATGGATTGTCATTTGCAGTATGTTTGTAATAACACATTAATGTTCCTTCATGACGATGACTAGCATACAGTTCTTCAGCTGGATAGCCATAATCTATCGTTAAAACATATCCCCGATTGAGAATTTTACCAACTGATTTAATCCAATCAACTGCATCTAAATTCACCTCAGTTGTTTGTCCTTCTTTAAGAGTGATACCCATGTCATCAAAATATTTTTTCAATCTATGATCACTTATCTCATCAATAATTTCCTTAAATTCTGATTCCTTCTCATCCCAAGTAACATATACTTCTTTAAGTTCTCCATTTTGCTGCCTGACTTTATATACTGGAAAAGCATCAACTAACTCATTTGAAAAAATTAGACCATTAAATCCTGAAAGAATTTCTAGATCATTTATCCACTTAACACGGTCCAAGTGGTCACCTAACATAGCCTTTTGTATCTTTTCATGATAAGGACTGGTTTCCAACATATAATATGTTAAATTATTATAGATTTTTTGATGTTCATCTCTTAACCCATCTAACACATCCCTAGCAAATCGTCCATTTCCCCCACCGATTTCCAAAATCGAAAATTTATTGTCATTAGTCGTATATGGTAAAAGTTCGACAAAGTTATTTGCTATCGTATAACCAAAAACTGGTCCTACGGAGGAGCTAGTATAAAAATCTGCTTCTTTACCTATCTTTGTCCTGTCCTTTGTATAATATCCCAATTCTTTCTCATATAAAGCCATCTTCATAAAATCATAAAATCTAATCCGCTTTTGTGGTTGTTCTTGTATGATACCTATTATCTCTTTTGCTAGCTTTGTTAACTGGCTATTTACCATGACTACTTCCCCTTTGCTAAAATATAATCTACTCCATTCCATTAATATTTTAACATCATTTCTGTCATTACTTAATCTAATAAATTAACTAAATAAGTTTATCTTTTTAGAATAGTAATCTTAGATAAATGGATTACTATTCTTCTCCTTTCCAATTGAAGTCTCATTTCCATGTCCCGGGAAAACAATTGTATCATCAGGCAAAACAAATAATTTTTCTTTTATTGAATTTAGCAACTGATCAAAATCTCCACCATATAAATCTGTTCTACCAATTGAGTTTTCAAATAATGTGTCACCACTAAATAGATAAGGTTTGATATAATATGTAATTCCTCCTGGAGTATGACCAGGTGTGTGAATAGCCTTAATCTTAAAATCAGCGATTTTTATTTCAGAATCATATCCAATCAAATTATCTGCCGGATTAACTATGACTTTTCCATAAAAAGGAAAATGCTCCGAACCATTCAATGCGGGATCAGAAAGCCATTTATTTTCATCAGTATGTACATATACAGGCACATCGAATTTTTCTCTAATTCCCTCAACTCCACCAATATGGTCCAAATGGGTATGGGTTAATAATATCGCCTTAAGTCTTATTTTCTCTTTCTCAATATATTCCTCAATCATCTTCGGAGAAAAACCAACATCAATTAATACTCCCGTCTGATTTTTGATGAGTAAGTAGCTATTTACAGCAAATTCGCCTAAAACAAAACGCTTTATTTCCATTTTCGAAGCCCTCCATAATTTTGATCTTAATCTCTATAATAACTCAAGTCTATACGCTAAAAGAACCGAAATAATCGGTTCTTTGCTATTGATAATATTATAATAGATCTGCTGCCAGTTGGGCTAGCTTTGATCTTTCTCCTTTTCTCAATTCAATATGCCCACTAATAGCTTCTTGTTTGAATCTTTCCACAACATATGTTAATCCGTTATTTAATGCATCTAAATAAGGATGATCAATTTGGTCTGGATCCCCCATTAATACGATCTTACTTCCTTCCCCTACCCTTGATATGATGGTTTTCACTTCATGCTTAGTCAGGTTTTGAGCCTCGTCGATAATTATGAATTGATTCGGAATACTCCTGCCTCGAATATATGTCAAGGCCTCGACTTGAATACTGCCAATGCCCGCCAATATCTTATCTAACTCTCCTGGCTGTTTAGCATTAAAAAGGTATTCTAAGTTATCATAAATTGGTTGCATCCACGGTCGCAGCTTTTCTTCTTTTACTCCTGGCAAATATCCTAGATCTTTTCCCATCGGGATAATTGGCCTTGCTACCAATAACTTATGATAAACCTTCTCATCCTCCACTTTGTATAATCCAGCGGCTAAAGATAACAATGTTTTCCCAGTTCCTGCTTTACCAGTAATGGTTATTAGTGAGATATGGTCATCCATTAGTAATTCTAAAGCCATCCTTTGTTGTACATTTCTTGGAATTATTCCCCAAACTGCTTCATTTATTCTAAATGATTCGATACTAGTTTTTTGATTGTTAACCTTTGCAATTGCAGATTTGTTAGAACCGAACTCGTCTTTTAGTATATAAAATTCATTTGGGTTAACTAAGTTGAAATTTAGTCCTAATTTCTCAAATGAAATTGACTTTTGTTCAAAAAAGTCATCAATAATCGAAGGTTTTACCATTAATTCATAAAATCCAGGATAGATTTCTGTATCTGAAACCACCCGATCAGACAAAAAATCTTGAGATTCTAAGCCAAGTGCATCTGCTTTTACCCGAACCATCACATCTTTGCTAACCAAAATAACAGGCTTACCAGATTCTTTTTCTTGTTCTTGTAGATGCAAATTCATCGCTACCGCTAAAATACGATTATCCCTAGTTAGTTCTCCAAAATGTTTTTGTAGTTTGATAAAGGATTGGTTATTAAGCTCTACCCTCAATATTCCACCGTTATCTAATTTAACTCCAGAATGCAATTTACCACTTTCTCTTAACTTATCTAACAATCTAGATACATATCTGGCATTTCTCCCCACTTCATCGATAAATCTTTTTTTTGAATCCAACTCTTCCAATACTACAGCCGGAATAATAACCTCATTTTCATCAAAAGTAAATATGGACCGGGGATCCTGCAATAGTACATTAGTATCTAAAATATATATTTTCTTCAAATTTTCGCCTCCTAGATTTTTTTATTAAACCTCGGACAAGCTTTATTTTTCAGAAAAATATTTTCAATTTCTTGATATAGGCCTTAAGATATGTGAACTTTAGTACATTTATATGCAATCATCTATATAGATATTGTTAAAAAATACATTGTTTTATTTTTACTGGTTATACTATGAAATGAAATTAGATTACGAAAGGTGATATTAATGTTTAAAAAATTAATAGTAACAGTTTTATTTTTGGCAGCTATCCTAAGCGGTTGTCAAGTTACTAATAAACCGCCCGCGAATGAAAGTGCACCACCAAATAAAATGATCAAACAATCTGAAAATGTTCCACAAACAGCACCTGAACCTAAAAGAAATAGAAATCCTGAGGCAGTAGCCCACCGTTTAGCTAGTTTGGCAGTTCGTATTCCTCAAGTTAATGACGCTACCGTAATCGTATTTGGCAAATATGCAATTGTAGGAATCGACGTTGACGCTAATCTTGATCGATCCCGCGTAGGTACAATCAAATATTCTGTTGCTGAAGCACTAAAAGAAGACCCATTAGGTGCTAATACTTTGGTAACTTCAGATCCCGATATCGTTCAACGCATTCGTGAGATCAATGCTGATATTAAAAAGGGACATCCTATAAGAGGCTTTGCAGAGGAACTATCTGATATCGTAGCAAGGATAATGCCTCTTGCACCTAAGAACGTTGAGAAAAAAGAAGAACCCCCATCAAAGAAAAACCAAAAGCAGTTAAACCAAACGAAAGACCCTAAAGCTACTAGGAAAGACCTATTCCAACCAAAAAAATAATCGAGTAGAAGCTGAATAAATAATTGTTCAGTTCCTACTCGATTCAGAAAATATTTTGTGAATAAGTCAGCAGTTATGCTATTCTTTTGTAAATTCTTTAGTTTGCTCAAAAGCTTTTTTTAATTCTTTTTGAACCCTTTCAAGTTCACTTGGTTCAATAATTACGTAAGGATTTTTCCAGTATGATTGCATATTGATAGAGTTAATATCATCCTTACTAATCCTTTTGTATTTCCAAAAAATCTCTTTCATATCCTTCGGAGTTAGGTTTGTTTTTATATGATCACCAACAATCTCTAAGATATCAAAAATACTTGTTACTCCTCCGATCGAAGCCAGTTTATCTACAAATGCTTTAATAATCTTTTGGTGTCTTTCATTTCGTTCAAAGTCATTTGAGTCTTTTCCATTTGATGACTTTCGAAAACGAGCATAGTCTAAAGCCTGTTTACCATCTAAAATCTGTAAACCCTTCTTTAAATTAATGTTTGTATTATCCGCTTCGGAATAATAATACATATCCCGTTCTACATCTACCTCAATACCACCCAATTCGTCGATTACCATTTCAAAACCTTTAAAATCAATCTTAACGTAATAATTAATTGGTATTCCAAAATATTCAGAAAGGGTATCCATCAAAAGTTGAGGGCCACCTTTTGCATAGACTCCATTTATTTTACCAACCCCATACCCAGGAACTTCTACCTTAAAATCCCTAGGTATAGATAAAAGACTAACTTTATACGTTGTTGGATTAAAAATTCCGATAATCAATGCATCAGTGTTCCTACTACCGGTTTGTGGTCGATAGTCCTGTCCAACTAATACCACTGCAAAAGATTGATCAACCAATTTTTGTTCATTTTTTTGCTTATTTGACTCTTCTTTGGAAATAGATAAATTGTTGGTCGAAGGTTCATATATCTTCTCAGCTATATTATTAACTCGCCAATATGCATAACCTGTAAATCCTGACACTATCAAGATAACAAAAATTGAAAAAAAGAGCAGCAAATTTACCTTTTTCTTACTTTTTCTCTTTTTCACACGACTTAAATTTCTGTGTTTACTTTTTTTATTCAATTCTGTGCACTCTCCCTAAAACATGAGAATATTTATTTTTCTGTATTCAACCCGACAGTAAGTAAATTATTTTCGATATCTGATATCAATTTTTCTACTAAGTTCCTATCAAACGTCTTCTTTTCTTCCTTTCCATCCTTCTCATATATGACTGTATACATTAATGGATCTCGCTCATATCTTATACTTGATATTTGAAATTTCGTTGACAACATCCCTCTAAAAATATCCATTGTTTCTTTTGCGGCTAAATCATCTGGTCTTGCTTCAAATACAACTGCTATTTGTAACCAATTATAAATCGCATCTTCCATCGTCAAAAATTCCCCCTAAGCATAACTTATGAAATTTATCATATTGAAGAAGAAAGCTCGCGTAAATAAACAATCTCGTCCTTATACTCTTCTTCTTTTTCAACAGGTGTTTCTAGGATAAATGGTATATTATTAAGTTTTTCACATTGTAAAAATTTTTGCAATGCCTTTGAACCAATTTCACCTTGACCGATCTTTTCATGACGATCTTTTCTGCTACCAAAAGGTGCTTTACTATCGTTGAAATGGATAACCTTAAGGTGTTCTAAATACCCGATTTCTTCAGCTGATTTAATAAACTCTTCAAAGGTATCTTCATTCCAAAGTCCCGCTGCAAAAGCATGACAGGTATCAAAGCAAAACCCAATTTTTTCTGGGTATTTGGTCCGTTTTCGAATATCCACTAAAGTCTGTAAATCAGTTCCCAATTCGGTACCTTGACCAGCAGTATTTTCCAATAATAATTGTACCGGTCCAGAGTATTGTTCAAGGATCAGATTTAAGGTGTCAACCATTTTTTCAATACCAGCCTCTTCTCCTTCTCCAACGTGCTTTCCACAGTGAACAACTGCCCCATACGCGCCATATGCTTCAGCAATATGTAGATCTTCAATAAGAGAACGAATCGTCACCTCACGCAAGTCATCCTTAGGGGTAGAAAGGTTGGTGATATATGGTGTATGACATACAACAGTCATATTATGACTTTCACAAAATTCTCTACCATTTTTAGCATCTTCGAAGTTTATCTTTTTAGATTTTAATCCCCTAGGATTTTTTGTGAAAATCTGAAATGTTTCTGCTCCTAGTTCATGGGCCTTTTCGGCAGCTTTTCTAAGCCCTTTGGCAACACTAACATGACATCCTATCTGCATCAAATCACCTTCTTTTTATTTCTAACAACTTGATTATCTATATATTTCTCAAGTTTATCGTTTTAATTACTTCATTAGAAAATTATAGACGCCTTCTAAAGGCGTCCTAATTCCAACAACTAATTATATTACTTAATCATTTATTAGACAAGAATATTGAATACTTGAGGAACACTCTAATTACCACTAAAACGCAAAACTAATGCAATCATTGTCCTTACGGCAACACCAGTTGCTCCCTTTGGATTTATTCCACTTGTTTTAGTTACATCGGATGTTCCTGCAATATCCAAATGAACCCAAGGAGTTTCACCAGCAAACTCTTTTAAGAACATTCCACCTTGAATTGCACCAGCAGGTGAACCAGCATCATTAACCATATCTGCAATATCACTTTCGATTAATTCAGCGTAGTCATCATCAAGTGGTAGTTCCCAAACTTTCTCTCCAGAAATTTTTGCTGCCGCTTTAACTTCCTCAGTCCAATCCATATTATTTGAAAACAAACCAATAATATGATGACCTAAAGCAGAAATGATTGAACCTGTTAAGGTGGCAACATCTACTAATTTTGTAGCTCCAAGATGTTTAGCATAAGATATAGCATCCGATAATATCAATCTTCCTTCAGCATCCGTATGTTTAATCTCTACTGTTTTACCAGAGAATGTTTCTACTACATCTCCTGGATGAACTGCCTCTCCAGAAACCATATTCTCACAAGCTGAAATAACTCCAATTACGTTTACATGCGGTTTTAACGCACCGATTGCATTGATGGCACCAAGGACAGCAGCTGCCCCTGCCATATCACCTTTCATTTCATCCATATTTTTATCTGGTTTTATCTGAATGCCACCGGAATCAAAAGTTATTCCTTTACCCACCAATCCAATCATATCTTTACTATCAGGTGCTCCTATATATTTAATTACAATCATTTTAGGTGGTTCAGTACTTCCCTTACTAACAGCTAAGAATGCACCCATGTTTAATTCTTCTAACTGTTCTTTTTCTAGTATGGATATTTCTAAATGATGCTTTTTAGCAATTTCTTTTGCTTTTTCAGCTAAGATTGTTGGTGTCATTTTATTAGCTGGTTCATTACTAAAGTCCCTAGCTAGATTTTGTGATTCTGCGAAAATTTCTCCCCTCACTACTCCAGCCTCAACTGCATCTATTGATATATCTTTAACAGAAATTATAACTCGTTCTATCTTATTTTCGATTTCGGTTTTTGTCTTATATGGCTTAAATTGGTAAGTACCAAGTACTATTCCCTCTACAACTGCTTGACCCAAATCGACTGGATTCCAAATATCCTTGTACTTCTGACTTACTGCTAAAGTTAATTCACTAACTCCAATCTCTTGGGCTTTTCTAGCTGCTATCGCATATGCAGATCTAGCCTTTTCTAAAGTAAGCTTCTCTTCCTTACCAAGTCCTAATACCAATACCCTTTTTGCGGGAATTTTACCCCAAGTATGCAGTAAAGTTACTTCGCCAAATTTTCCTTTTATCTCTTTTTCTGCGATTAATTGCGAAATACGATGATCCATTTTTTCATCTACTTCTTTTGCTAGACCTAGTAACATATCTTTATCTTCAGTATGGGTTATAATGATACAATCCGAAGCTAAAGTAGTTATAGGTTCTCTACTAATCTTAAATTGCATTAAATGACACCTCCACTTATACTTTTCCCCGTTTAATATTATATCAATTTATCAATACTAATTGAAACGTTTTCAAATCTTCTTTTTTAAAAAAAAGCTTTTAAATCCATTGATAAATTCCTATTTGTGGTTTGTATCTAAGTAGTAGATGGGGAGTGATTATCTTTTAAGTTCTAAGTATTCCTTTCCATTTAATGGGCTGTAATCATTTATCGGGTTGTTTCTTATATCTAGCTCAATTAAACTCGGCAATTTCTTTATTACACTAATATCGCTTATATTATTATTATCAACACTTAACTTCTCAAGGTACTCTAATTTTTCCAATAGTTTAATATCATTTATTTGATTTTTCCCTAAATACAATTGATATAAATTTAAATCACTCAATGCTGTTATATCAGTTATTTCATTTCCTTCCAATGATAATACATATAAATTTCTTAAATTACTTAAAGGATACAGGTCCTTTATCTTATTGTTGTTTATTGATAGATATTCTAGATTCTTCAAAACCTTTAGTGCATTTATCTTCTTTATTTTATTATTATTTAACCGCAATTCTTTCAAATTTGTTAATTTTCTTAAAATACTTATGTCTTCTATTTGATTATTATTTAATTCTAAATCCTCTAATTGAGACATCTTTCCTAACGAATCGATATCTAGAACACCTTATTTATAATTTTTATTAGCTTATAACCAGATAGTGCTGAATCTTTTTTTTTACCATCTAATACATTCTTTTTTTAACAATTTACCATTCGTGTGATTTACTACATATCTCATGCCAAAAAAATTGGTAACTGTTAAATTTCCCTCACTATTCAAATCAATAGAGATATAAGGGGTATTTTGAGTTATATTGAAAGCATCCTGAACACTCTGTATTCTCCAAGTGATATCTCCCAATAAACTAACTCCATATACATTATCTACCTTTTTTGAGTCTTTGGGGATCTGCAACAGGACAATACAAAAACCTTGAATAACTATATAGTCTTTAATTAAATACTCAAATACCTTTCTAAAGCTATTTGTTATTAATTCATTTCCACTAATTTTAATTCTATCTATCAATATATTTCCTCCTCTTTCTTTATCTCTCAACTTGTTTTGATGAAGCGATTATAAAAAAGTTACGATGTTGAAAGGTTCTTTTGAGCTTTTTTTTAAATCTTTATTCATTATTCTAAGGAGTTTATAATATGATCTATCTATCTTTATTTTTTATAGGTAAGGCACCGCTTGGCACGGTACCTTATTGCAATACGAAGTCTTTATCTTTGAATTTTAGTCCATGGTGGATGTTCGGTTTCAGCTTCTACTTTAAAAATGTAATCCCAGTTGGCTTCACGAAGTCCTTTTTTTGTATTATAGATTCCATATATACCACCACCTAAAAGTATTAAAGGTATAATCAACATTAATATGCTATTTAAATATAACTCAGGTATCGTCCAAAATGGTCATTGCTTTTCCCATTTCTTCTTTAATTCATTGATTTGTTTGTTAATCTTTGTGATAAGTATCGCTAGATTTTCCATATGCTTCTGCTACTTCTTTTCCAGATGCTATGCTTTCATGAATTTCTGATTTCATTTTGTAGACTTGCCAATATTTATCTCTTACTTTTATTTTTATTGTAACCTTGTATGTCTTGTAATATCCTCCACCTGAATCTACTACAATCTTTTTTCTCTCCCATTTCTTGTATCCAGACTTTACATTTTTCCTTACCTAAAAATATTCTTCTAAATATTTATCAATTTCAAAAATTATATCCCACAATTCATCATCGCGAACATAATGATCATTTTCGCCAAGCCATCTAACCAGCCCTCTAGGCGTACGCACTTGCTTTATAGTTTTATCCGTAGCAGATTGTAATATTTCATCTAAGTATTTTCTATACTCATCTAGAAATTCCTTGCCTATATCACTTTTATCTGGGTAAATTCTATCAATAACTTCTATTGCATTTTTAAGCTTCACTAATAAAATATCATATTTATCCATTTGATCTTACCTCCTTAATTGAAAAAGCTAACAGCCTTCAATAATCCAAGATGAACTGAATTCTTCACTAGTCTTGTTTTGATGAAGCGGATTATAGTTATGGGTAAAAGATGTTTGTTTAGGTATAATATACCTTTTTTTAATTTTTAATGTAATTATATTTGCAATAACAGGCTGTTTTTTTGCATTAAGCGAAAAAAATACGTCGAAATTTTTTGTCGATTAAATAAAAAGAACCCTTCATTTCAATCTTGAAAGGTTCAGTCATTTATGCTCTAAAAGGGGCAATGCGTACTGGGACATAACGGTTTTATATATATATATAGTTTTGCTTTTCATAAAAAATGATGTTGTTCAAAGAACAACACCAGATAAATTGTTTGGTCTATATATCTTTGATGATCATCTAAATAATGCTTTAAGTCGTTCACTCTCTTCTTTGGGTATGGTTAAATCTAACTTTGATGTTGGGGTTTTTGTTGCTCCGATCATCACTTCATGATAAGTTGGACGATCTTCTTGATAAAGAATACCCGTTACTATACTACCATGCCTGTCCAGAAATTCTAACGCGTGATATTTATTTGTGTAATCATAATCAGACTTTTCATCTAAATTTACAAGATGTTCCTTAAACCATTCAAAGGTATTGATTTTATTAAATGTGACGCAAGGACTAAACACATTGATATGAGAAAAGCCACGATGTTTGATGCCTTCTTCAAATATTCTGGTCATTTGATTAATGTCTCCAGCAAATGCTTGGGCGACAAAACTTGCCCCATTGATAATGGCTGTTTGAAGTGGGCGAAGTGGTTCTTCCGCTGAGCCATGTGGAGAAGTTTTGGATTTAAAGCCCTTTTGACTTACTGGCGAAGTTTGGCCAGTAGTTAAACCATATATATGGTTATCCATGACTATATAGGTAATATCAATATTTCTTCTTAATGTGTGCATAAAATGACCTACACCTATTCCATAGCCATCGCCGTCACCACCTGCTGCGACTACGGTTAAGTCATGGTTGGCCAATTTCACCCCGGTTGCCACAGGTAATGCCCGGCCATGCAAACTATGAACACCATAGGAATTAAAATGCTGACTTATCTTACTTGAGCAACCTATACCCGTAACTAAAACCATATTATCTGGTTCCAATCCTAAATTAGCTGCCGCTCTTTGTAATGCAGCTAAAACTGTATAATGTCCGCAACCAGGACACCAAGTCGGGTTCGTTTCGACTTTAAAATCCTTTAAAATCACCATATTTTTATCACACCTTCCTAATAATACCGTCAACAATTTCATTTACGGTAAATGGATTTCCATTATATTTTAGGATGCTCGAAAGTTTAACATGGGCACCGATCTCTAGTTGGATCAATTGCCTTAGTTGGCCAGTTGCATTATTTTCAATCACAAAAACTTTTTGCGCTTTCTCTACTTTTTCCTTGACTATATTACTTGGGAATGGATGTAATATTTTAAGTTGTAGATGAGCAACTTTTAATCCTTTTTCCTTTAATACCTTCTGTGCTTCATTTATCTGAGCATGAGTTGAGCCAAACCCTATAACCAGAGTTTCAAACTCATCCTCTTCTGAGTAATAAACCCCTAGTTCTTCGGGGTTGAATTGATTTAGTTTATGCATTCTTTTGTCCATCATTTTCATTCGCATTTCAACGTCTTCAGTTTCATACCCTGTTTCCTCATGCTCATTACCTAAAGCTACATAACGTCCATTTTTTTGCCCTGGAATCGAACGGGGAGAGATTCCAAATTCACTACTCAAATCATAACGCTTAAAAGTTCCCGTACCACTTTTCAATAATTCATCATCTTTTAACAGTAATCCTCGATCTATTTTTACCCGTTCAAAATCTAAATCAGTAACCGATTTCTTAGACATTCCCAAAAACATGTCTGTAGCCACTATTACTGGGCATTGATATTTTTCGGACAAATTAAAGGCATGTTGAATATAATAAAACGCTTCTTCAACGGTTGTTGGCGTTATTACTATTCTTGGTATTTCACCATGTGAACCATAGATTATCTCATTAATGTCTGATTGTTCAGTTTTTGTCGGTAAACCAGTAGCTGGACCTCCCCTTTGCACGTCTACTATAACTAATGGGGTTTCTGATATTCCGGCAAGACCTAAGGCCTCCATCATCAGCGATAAACCTGGTCCTGAAGTGGAGGTCATCGACCTTACTCCCGCAAAATTCCCTCCAATTGCCATCATACAAGCCGCTATTTCATCTTCTGCTTGAATGACTTTTCCTCCAAATTTAGGAAAATTAGCGATTGCGTTATACATTATTTCTGTAGCTGGGGTTATCGGATATGCCGCCAAAAAACGACATCCGGCATTTAATGCTCCAATACCTGTCGCTTCGTTTCCTGTCATAAATAAATTTTGTTTTTCTTTACCTTTTTTATCAGGTAAATCCAATTTAATTTCTGGGTAATTTTCCCTAAAATAATTGAAACCTTTCTGAATCGCCTCTCTATTTAAGTTTATAATCTTTTCTCCCTTTTTCTTAAAAATATCATCTATCACTTCAAGAAATGGAGTCACTTCCAATCCTACAGCTGCACAACTAGCGCCTGTTGCTACCATGTTCTTCATGATTGAGTTACCCAACTCTTTTGCAAAATCATATAGGGGGATTGGACACAGTGTTACTTTAACATTTTCGTCTGGGGTTTTTGCCTCAAATTTACTTGAATCATAAATTATAATCGAATTATTTTTTAATTCATAAAAATTTTCATCAATAGTTCTTTGATCAAAGGCAATTAAAATATCTAAATCATCTCCATGATAATTGATGGGTTCCGAAGAAATTCTAACCTTATAATTAGTGTGTCCTCCCTTAACAAGGGACATAAAATGCCGATAAGCAAATAAATAATATCCTAATCTATTCAAAGTGATTGCAAATATTTCACCTGTACTATCGATTCCTTCTCCTTGTGCCCCTCCTACTTTCCACTTTAAATCTTTCAACAGATTCACTCCT
Organism: Vulcanibacillus modesticaldus; assembly: GCF_001730235.1. Classification (GTDB taxonomy): domain Bacteria; phylum Bacillota; class Bacilli; order Tepidibacillales; family Tepidibacillaceae; genus Vulcanibacillus; species Vulcanibacillus modesticaldus. Next base: position 23,460 of record NZ_MIJF01000025.1, read on the forward strand.
TTACTTTTTTGTGAACTAACGTTAATTTGCCCAATATTCGGCTTAATATTTCCTTATTTTTTAAGATTTATTTTGGACAAAAAAAAAAAAAAGAGGGTCAGAAAGACCCTAAATTCTATTCTGCCATTTTTCACTTATTTCTTCTGCCTCACTAATAATTCGTAAGAATAATTCCTTAACTGTAGGTATATCGCTGATTAATCCCATCACTTGTCCTGCCCAAGCATATCCTTTATCCATCTCACCTTGACGAATAGCAACCTTGTTATTATCACCACTTATTAGTGGTTGTAACTTCTCAAAATCAGCACCGTCCTGTTCTAGTTCAAGAATCTTTTCCGTAAGTGAATTTGCTATTGCCCTTGCGGGCGCTCCAAGCGACCTTTTAATTACTACTGTGCTCATTTCATCTTTTTCTATCAATTTCTTCTTGTAATTGTCATGGGCCAATACACATTCTTGTGTAGCTACAAATCTGGTTCCCATCTCTATCCCTTCTGCCCCTAAGGCCAAGGCAGCCATCATCCCTCTACCATCAGCAATACCACCACTAGCTATAACTGGTATTTTCACAGCATCAACAACCCTTGGAATTAATACAAAGGTACCTATATCATTCCTACCAATATGCCCTCCACCTTCTTGTCCAACTGCCATAATCGCATCCATTCCTAACTGTTCAGCCTTTATTGCTTGTCTAACCGTTGATACTAATGAAATTTTTTTAATATTTGTTCCCTTAATTCTTTCCAATACTGGTTGTGGATTACCACCTGTAATTGTAATCACTTCTACACTTTCATCAATAGCAACTTCTAAATACTCCTTCCACACATCATTATGGCGACTGATGGCAAAATTAACTGCAAAGGGATTTTTGGTAAGTTTTTTTGCTTTCCTAATCTCGTCTCTGAGATGTTCTTTTGATGGTAAAGTGACTGCGGTTATTTGTCCAAGTCCTCCTGCATTTGAAACTGCAGCTGCTAAGTTAGCGTCAGCCAAATAAGCAAGTCCTCCTTGAATGATCGGGTATTTGATTTTTAATAATTCAGTGATCCTTGTTTTCATCACAATCCTCCTAATGCGATAGTTATAAATTGTTTAAATAATTTTAATTTTCAAAATCATTAGCTTTTTTCTATTATAGCATTAATACTTTTCTCAGAATTATAAAATTTTTTATGCAAACAAAAGTTATAAAGTTTTTATTCAATGAAAAAACTTTTATTTTTTCTCTTGCAACTCAAAATAAACATGATATACTCTTTTTTGTTCGAAAACAGATTAGAAAGAGTGATAAATGATGGACCAAGATAAAACACCCTTATTTTCAGCATTAGTTGAGCACGCTAAAAAGAATCCTATACAATTTCATATACCAGGTCACAAAAAAGGTCAAGGAATGGATCAAGAATTCAAAGATTTTATCGGTTTAAATACTTTATCCATAGATTTAATAAATATTGCTCCTCTTGATGACTTACATTCGCCACATGGAGTGATTAAGGAAGCACAAGAATTGGCTGCTAAAGCCTTTTCAGCTGATTATACCTTCTTTTCTGTTCAAGGTACCAGCGGTGCTATTATGGCGATGATTATGTCAGTTTGCAATCCCGGAGACAAAATTATCATACCTAGAAATGTTCATAAATCAATTTTATCGGCGATAATTTTCGCTGGAGCAAACCCTATTTTTATCCATCCTGAAATGGATGAAAATATTGGTATTGCCCATGGAATTACCCCTAAATCCGTAAAAAGAGCATTAGAGGAACATCCTGACGCTAAGGCCGTTTTAGTAATAAACCCTACCTATTACGGTGTAGTGGCTAATCTCAAAGAAATAGTTAATCTAGCACATCAATATAATATCCCTGTGTTAGTTGACGAGGCCCATGGTGTTCATATCCATTTTCATGATAGACTCCCCCTTTCAGCTATGCAAGCTGGAGCCGATTTGGCTGCAACAAGTATGCACAAGCTAGGTGGTTCTTTAACTCAAAGCTCAATCCTTAACGTTCGTACTGGGCTAGTAGATCCAAAACACATCCAGACTGTAATGAGCATGTTGACCACAACTTCAACTTCTTATATCTTGCTCGCATCATTAGATGCCGCTAGAAGAAATTTAGCTATTAATGGTAAGAAATTATTGGAAGAGGCTATTAAATTGGCTAATTACTTAAGACGTAATGTTAATGAAATTCCTGGTCTCTACTCTCCCGGTGATGATATCTTAGGTACCGACGCAACTTTTGATTATGACCCTACTAAAGTATTGATTAGCGTAAAGGATTTGGGAATTACCGGATATGAAGTGGAGAAGTGGTTAAGAAGTGAATATAACATAGAGGTTGAATTAAGCGATTTATATAATATTTTATGTTTGGTAACAATTGGAGATAATTATCAAAATATCGATAAGCTCATTTTAGCTTTACAACGTTTGTCCCAAGAACGTTTTAATTATATAAAGACTAATCATGTTAAAGTTAATTTACCAAAAATTCCAGCCATTGCATTATCACCTCGTGATGCCTTTTATTCGGAAACCGACGTTATTCCCTTTGAGGAATCAGCTGGACATGTAATCGCTGAATTTATTATGGTTTACCCTCCGGGAATTCCTATTCTCTTGCCCGGTGAAGTTATCACCCAGGATAATATCGACTACATTAAACAAAATATTGCCGCAGGATTGCCCGTTCAAGGACCAGAAGATGAATCTTTGAAGACTATCAGAGTAATTAAAGAAAGAAAAGCAATATATTAGTTATATTTCATAAAAAAAGTCACCCTTTTGGGTGACTTCAGACTGAAGACTAACCTCATGCTAAATTACCTAGTATGAGGTTATTTTTGTCAAAAATGCTTAAAATCTTGGATGAAATAAAAAATTGAGAGCGATTCGGACGTCTCTTCCACGTCCAATTCGCTAGCTTTTTCAAATTCATGGCAGCAAAAACTAACATCGCCTGCATCGAGACTTTTTTCAAACCTCTTAACGTAGTCCAACGCAAACCATGTTTCTCTTTCATATCTGCAAATACTCTTTCT
>NZ_MIJF01000026.1 GCF_001730235.1 Vulcanibacillus modesticaldus
CCGTTATCTAAAGAATAGGTATCTTTAACCAAATCGTATATAAAGCTAAAGTCAATTGCTTGATCTATTTTCCTAACCAAATGATCCTCTGGTACCAGATCCTCTATTGATACTAATTCAACTTGAGTTCTCACATCTTCCTTACGCTTTGTTAACATATTTCTCCCCTCACAAGATATTTATTACAATATCTATTATACAAAAAAAGCTTGTAGATTTGTCTAAATAAAGACTTTGTCTACAAGCTGAGACATGCCTAAGGGCATGTCTTTACCATTACACCTGTTCCCACTGATTAAACTAAATCTACAGGATTTACACTTTGAGGCCAACCAACATCTCCTGGGTAAACAAGTAGTGATGAGTTGGTATGATTACTTGAAAAATAAAAACCAGATACAAATGCTAAAGCAAATGTAACTACAACAAGTATTTTACTTACCTTTTTGATAATTCATCCCTCCCATTAAATTTTTATTAGCTAATGCCACTGTTTTATACAGTAGCGAAGCTTGTTTATATCTTCTCTTCTTAAAATAATATTCAGCAAATTCTTCAGCATAAAAACTTAATAATTTCCAAAGCTTATTTTCTTCAAAATATGTTAATGCCTTTTTGATCGATTTTTCATACTCATCATTGCTTTTCTGCTGAAGGTGGAGCTTTGCTTCAATTATTTGAAGAAGGTATTCTTCAATTTTACTCTTCGAAAACCGTTTGGCCTCCTCAAGGAGAGAATTTGCTTTATCAAACATATAAAGGTCAATATAACTTTCCAATATTAAAATATATGTTACTACTAAATCTTGATTATTCATTTTTTTTTTTAATAATAAGCTTTCTGTTAAATAAGTAATACTTTGTTCATATTCATTATTTGATTTAGTTACAAGCCCTAAATTATGCAACACCCTTGGTTTTAAGCTTTCAATTTGATTTTGCTCTATTATCTCAAAAGCTTTTTGAAAATGCTCTTTAGCTTTAACATAATTATTTGATTCCCAATAAAGCACCCCTAACAAATTGTCTGTTTCTGCAACTTTATCCCATTTTCGCTCTTGTAAATGCAAATTTAAGGCAGTTTTTGCGAAGTTAATACCTGTTTTGGCATCATTAAGTTTTGAATGGATTAATGCTAGATTGTAATTAAGAATTGCCCTCTGAATATTTGATTTGACAAGAAATTCTTGTTTTAAAAAATATTTATAACTTCGATAATAATCCTCTTGATGAAAATTAATAACTGCCAACATATAATAATAAACTTCCTTTAAGTCAGTATACAAATTATCTTCATCAACATTATTCAAAAGTGGAACCACTTCTCGTTCAAATATCGTAAACGCTTTATCGATTTCTCCCGTTCTATAGTAATAATAACTTTCTAATAAATAATAAAATGTTTCCTGATAAATCGACTGTATTAAAAAATATGTTTGATTAATATTATTTAGAACACCTTTAGCATCTTCTAATAACAAATTGTCTAACTTCACTTTTAAAGTAAGTAATTGCTGTTCCAATTCGTTATCCTTTTTGTAATAATGTACCAAATAATATTTTGGAACCTTTAATTTTTTTTCCAATGCAAATAAAATATCCTGTGATGGAACAAATCTGCCCGCCTCGATATTACAGTAATGTGAATATGAGACCACTCCTTTAGCAATCTCTTCTTTAGACATATTTAAAGTTTCTCTAAGTTTTTTTATCCGATTCGCAAGTACCACCATATCCCTCCCTCACATTGTGAAAGAACAGAAATGTGAAAGACATACATAATTACAGTTATTATATGAAGTAATAAAATAGATGATTATGAGTCATAAGTATTATTTTCTGAAAATCATCTGTCCAATCACTTTGTAAGTTTGGGAAGATAATACGGTTATTAAGGTGACTCAAAGGGAACAACTTAGGTCCCTTTGAGCCCATTTTGTATAACTGTTAATTGGAACTAGTATCAAAGAAGTAATTTCCTGAACCAGAATATGAATATACCTTAATCGTATAGTAACCAGTTGCTTGTGGATTGAAAGTTACCAATTCTTGACGTTGAACTCCTTCAGATTTACCAACCAAATTCCCCTGTGGATCATATACATAGAGATCAAAATCTGGATAACCACCAAAAAATCCACTAGTCCAATCAGTTATTGTAAGTGTAACAGCAACGGGATTAGTAGTTGACGTTACATTTAAATTCCAATTGTCGTAGTCACCTGAAAATGAAAGATAGCCATTAGCATAATTATGTGCAGGGACTATTGGACCACTACCACTATAATTTCCTGCACTCTTTATAGCGTCATATGCCTGTAAACGTCCTGTACCATAATCAATATCAGCACCAAGTGGCCCCCAATCACTACTTGTATTCATTAAGATTGATTTGATACTACTTGGAGTAATATTGGGATTAGCATCAATCATTAAGGCCATAACACCAGCAGTAAATGGTGTAGCCATACTTGTTCCATTATAAGTGATATATCCATTTGTAGTTCCAGCTTTTGCAGCTGTAATTGCATAACCCGGAGCAACAATATCTGGCTTTATACGTCCATCTGCAGTTGGACCTCTACTTGAGAATTGAGCAAGGTTAAAACCCATTTCTCCAACGTCTGCCATTGCTCCAACTGTAACGGCATCAGCTGCAGCCCCTGGTGAACCAACAGTATATTTGGCTGGTCCTTCATTACCCGCTGCAACTGCTACAGCGATTCCGTTTGCGACCGCATTATTTACGGCAATAGAAGTTGAATCGGTGCCATCGGAGCTAGAAGCTGTCCCTACAGATAAATTAATAACACGAATATTATATACATCTTTATTTTGAATGGCCCAATCAATACCTGCTGTTACAGTACTCATTGAACCGCTTCCCTGGCGATCGAGCACTTTGATACCAACCAGCGCAGCACCATATGCTACCCCTTTGTAATTAGAATTACCTTCTCCTGTTCCAGCAGCAATACTGGAAACATGAGTTCCATGTCCGTTATCGTCATATGGATTGGCTTTACCGTTAACAAAATCCTTCCAACCAATCACTTTACCTTGGTCTAAATCAACATGTGTTGTATCAATCCCAGTATCAATAACGGCAATTACAACGTCATTTTTCGAATAGCTGGTAACCGAGCCATCCATGTCACCTTCTAAACCAAAATCACTTCTGGCCTTTGTTACACCAAACCAATTTGATGCAGTGCCCATTTTCACTTGCACGGGCATGTCATACTCAATTTGCTTAACAAAAGGCATTTTTTGCAGTGCGATAATTTGACCTTTTGTTAAATCAGCAGCAAATCCGTTAAATGCGGCATTGTATTCAAACTTTTTGGTAAACAATCCAATTTTTTTGATTTCCTGTTTTTTATTAGCAAAAGAGGTGTTTAACACAACGATAACAGGAATTTTCGTATTATCATCAATAGCTTTCATTTTTTCTGCTAGATCGTCAAAAATCTTATCCTTATTCTGATCCATTTGTTTAGGAATATTTAGAGCTGGAACATTTTGCTTACCACCTTGGGCTAGAACCATTCCAATGGAACTAAATACAAACACTAAGGTAAAGAGAAATACTAACACTCTCTTTGCCATAAAGTCACTCCCTTATAGATTGTTTTAGATTAGCGCTAATCTTAAAAGTATTATATTGTTAATTTTCTTAATTTTCTATATATTAGATTCATAATAATTAACGAGGATTTTAATATAAATTTATTTTATTTTGCATCCTTTTCTATTGTCGTTTAACAATAATAACCACAATAAAACCACGGTTAAATCCGTGGTGAGAAAATTTTGTTTATCTTTTAGTCATTTTGAGAATATAACTTTAAAACAATGATTGGTTTTATAAATACCAAAAAATATATATATCCGATTAAGATAAATGCTCCAGATAATAGAAAGGGAAGATAATAATTCTTATCAGACAATATAATTCCCGCCAAATACATTGCTACAGCCGAACCTAAACTTCTTAAGACCGCCCGCATACCAGCGAATAAATTACGTTCATCTTCCTCAATAGACTGCATTGTTTGACTCTCAACAATATTGTTTAACATCGTAAAACTTCCTCCACGAAGAAGTAACAAAGGGATAAATAAATATATAGGCATTGATAAATAAAGAACAATCGACATTAAGACATTGGAAAGAAAAACAAAAAAATAGGTTTTTTCCAAACCAATTTTTTCTAAAATATATGGCAGAAGAATAGAACCAATAAATAAAAATAATCCATTTATTGTAAGTACTATAGAAACTGGTTCGTCATTCCAGCCATAGCGAAACTTAACGATTATATTTAAGAATGGAATAACAAATGCGTAAGAAACTCCAATTAATAATGTAAAAGTTGAAAATAACCAGAGATTTCTATTTTTAATTTGCTTGGTAAACTTTTCAAATGAAAGGATATGACTTGTGTTAACATCGCTATCCTTTTCCTGAGGCAGTAATATTCCCCTTATTAGGGCAACAGATAAAATTATTCCAGAAGAAATGAATAAAGCTCCTTGATAAATTGTCGTCTTACCGCCTAACCAACTAGGAAGATATCCTCCAAGTATCGTTCCTATCCCCGTAAATAAGGTGAAAATGGCAAAGAGCATACTGTAAGCTTGGGTTTCTTCTCTATTCGATCGACTGTAATAAAATAATAATTGGATTTCAGATGTAATCAGCAATGTTACGCCTAGTGACATAATAATTTGAGAAATATATATAATAAGAGATCTTACCCCAATACCAATACCGGCATATCCAATACCAATCAAGATTATTCCGCTAACTAGCACTTTCTTTCTTCCATATTTATTGGCTAAAAGACCGCTTGGAATTGAAAAAATACCCATGATTATCGTTCCAACTGATGTGATTCTGCCTATCTCTGCCTCATCGAATCCCAAATCTAGTAAATGAAGGTTAAATACCAACATAAAAATACCAAAACCAATACCTAAAAGAGATTCACTTGCAATAAAACGACGAACACCACTAGACATTTGTAATAGTTTTAATAAATATTTTTTCATATATTATTTTCAACCCTTCTGCTATTATATTGCCATTTCCAAATCTTTGAACTCTAGTTTTTATATTATTTATACCATAATCATTGAAGAGTTGAAATAAATATTCGGTTTAATATTTAATAAAAGGAGAAAAAAATAAATTAGAGAATGTAATACATATAAACATTTCGAATGGAGGCAAAAATGAGAAATTCTGATCGTTTCCTGATTGCTTTTAATGCAATTGAAAAATATTTAAAGGAATATGCTCCAAATGAACATTATCTTCCTTTCTCAAAATTATTACATTATGCTAAAAAATCCAATCCAGTCGTCCGCACATTTTATGAAGATTTAAAGGAGTTTAGCGAGTTAAGAAATGCCATAGTTCACGACACTTTTGATTCCAGCTTTGCAATTGCTGAACCCCATGATAAGATAGTTGAGAAAATAGAACAGATTGAACGCGAGATCTCTCAACCAGTGAAAGTCATTCCTTTGTTCCAAAAAAAGGTTACTTTTTTTCAAGCAGATGACACTTTTATCGACATTTTACGGGTAATCAATAAACATTCATATTCGAAATTTCCAATCTATAAAAATGGTAAGTTAATTGGATTATTAACTAAAAAAGGTATTGTCAATTGGATGGCAAAAAATGTAGATTTAATTGATACAATTGTTTTTTCAAAAATTACTTTAGAAGAATTACTCTTCCATGAAAAAAAACAAAAAAATTTCCTTTTTATTCATAAGGAAATGAACGTATACGATATTAAGGAAATTTATAAAAATAACTTAGAAAAGGATTCAACCAGACTTAGTGCATTATTAATAACAGAAAACGGAAAACCAGAAGAAAGTTTATTGGGAATTATTACTCCGACGGACTTGATTAAGATTCATTGAGAAATGCCATAAAACCCTATCAATAGCCATTGACAGGGTTAGTCTCCTTATTTATATGTTATTGCCTGTTTTCCCATTTGATTATATGCTTTTTCAAAATTTTTCTTTAGTACTTTTCTGTTTTTAATTTTAGCTAGTGGATCATTAAAATAAATATATTTTCTATCGTAACCAGTAATTAAAACACTATGTTCCTTATAGGTTATTCTAATTTTGCCCTTTGGGGTGTACCAAGTTACCCAGTACTTATCTGGTACTTTTGTGAACCAAGTATTTACGATAACCCAAACCGGAGTTTTATTTTTATATAAATGAGCAAGGATATAGTCTAAATTTTTACCAGTTAAATTTATAATTCTGCCAGGTAAGTATCGATTAGCAAGTTCATAGACCGGTTCATTATATACACCATAGCCTGGTTTATTATAGGTATACATATCTCCAACAAAACCAGTATGAGGATTGCCAAAATATATTCGTCCATTTCTTTGTGAGTATGGAGTAGGATCTTTTTTTATCTCTTGAGCAAGTTGCATTTTATTTACATTAGCTCCAGCAAATCTTAACATCATCGCCAAACTAGTCACTTCACACCCTCTAGCTAGTTCTGGTTTTTGGGCAATTAAAGGAACGTCTAATATTATCCTGATGTTAGAAGTCTGTTTTTTTAGATATGGACTTGCGTTAACAATAAAATCCGGTAAAAAAAAATTATTTTGAATTATATTGTATTCATTTGAAGTAAAAATTGCTGTTAACGTTACTACGATTAGTAAAATGATTAAGGCATTTCTCATTTTTACCTCCCATCATGTACTACTTCATATTTTCACTAATTAGTCTTAAACAGATGGGGGTACAATATTTTATATAAATAGTGGTGAAAAGGCTGAATTTTGGGTAATAAAACTTAATAAAAAAACCTTTTTGCCCGCGAAGGTAAAAAGGATTAACATCCCATATTATTCTATCCTAATAGCAATGCTTTTATCTTAGCAATATCTCTTTCATTCTTGGTAATTTTTTGATGAGCCAATTCAATATCTGTTTGTTGAGAAGCAATGACATCTAATTGCTTTTGAATCTTATCCAATTTGTCAGATTGTTCGGCTATAAATGAGTCAACTTTTTTGTTTGTTGCACCGACAATATCGATTAATTGTTTTATCATCATCTCATGCTGGTCCAACCTATTTTCAACATTAGCGAATCTCTTGTCAATTTGTTCGAACCGTTTGTCAATTTGTTCGAACCGTTTGTCAATTTGTTCGAACCGTTTGTCAATTTGTTCAAATCGTTTATTGATTTGATCGAATTGTTGAGTTATCCCATTACGAAATTCCAATAAGAAGTCCATTACTCCTTTTTCCATTACTTATCCTCCTTCCTTTACATGTTTATTCTAACATAATCCAAAGATTTTTTTCATTTTTTTATTTTTAATAAACGAACATGTGTTCTATCTATATTTAATCATTCTGTGTAATTTTTGTCAATATGTTTAGCCTTATAAAAATAAAAAACAACCTAACTCGGGCTTAAAATGCTTAAGTCCGAAAAACGGTTGTTAAAAGCTTCTATGGCGGGAGTGGATGGGAATCGAACCCACCAGGGACTACCTAGCCCCTCACACGGTTTTGAAGACCGGGGAAGACACCAGAACTTCTTCCACTCCCATAAAGTGACGAATAATATCTTAGCATATTTGAGTATTTAATTCAACTATTACTTATACTTATCAATTACTTTCTATCCACATTAAAACCTTCTCAATTATCTTAGGTATTTACCTATTTGTATGTATTTTTGTATCCATTTTAGGTATATCACCATAAATTAATGATGTAGAGATCAACTCAACATAGAAAGAGGAGGAACTTTTTTATGAGTGAAATGGAAGTAAACCAAAAACCAATGAAACCAGAACAAGATCAACAATATCAATATCCTTATGGACAATATCCAATGCAAGATCGGTATGGATATGGTAAATACCCTTCATATGGCTACGGAACTTATCCCGGATATGGATACCCCGGTTATGGTACACCAGGTTACGGAACACCAGGTTATGGCTACCCTGGATACGGAACACCAGGTTACGGCTACCCTGGATATGGGTACTTCCCTTGGTTTGGTTTCCCTGGTTTCGGGCGTAGAGGACGTCGTGGAGGTTATGGAGGCTTTCCTTTCTTTGGAAAACCATATACCCAAGACTTAGATACCGAAGATGTAGAAAGTGCTAATGTTGACGAAACTGAAGAAGCATCAACAGATCTTTTTGGATTCGGATATCCTTTTTACCCTTTCTACCCGTTTTTCGGATTCCCTTTCTTTGGATTCCCATTCTTTAGGTACCCACATAGAAGGTACTATAGATATCCATACTACTATTAATTTAAAAGTTAACGGTGAAGCAAAGTTTTTATGCTTCACCTTTTTCTTAGTAGAAATTCTCCAATAATAATAATTTTTGCTATAATATCTATGTAATATGTACAAGTAAATAAAGGAGTTAATATATATGCAAAAACACTATATTGTAGGAACTGCTGGGCATATTGACCATGGTAAGACCACGTTGTCCAAAGCTTTGACAGGTAAAGATACTGACCGATTAAAGGAAGAAAAAGCAAGGAATATTTCTATCGAGTTGGGATTCGCTCCCTTTAAACTGCCTAATAACGATTATGTATCTCTAATCGATGTACCCGGACATGAAAAGTTTATTCGTCATATGGTAGCAGGTGTTGGTGGGATAGATCTTGTTTTACTTATCATTGCTGCTGATGAAGGGATTATGCCCCAAACCAAAGAACATTTACAGATCATTGACTTACTAGGAATAGAACATGGAATTATTGTATTGACAAAAAAAGATTTAGTAGACCAAGAATTTTTAGATTTAGTAGAAGAGGAAGTAAGGGAGACATTAAAAAAATCTAATCTTATAAACGCTCCAATAATTTCTGTATCAAGTGTTACCAATGAAGGAATTGAAGAGTTGAAACAGTTGATTCAAGAAAAATTAAATCAAATCCCGGAACGGATTAGCTCTGGCTTCTTCAGAATGCCAATAGATCGTGTTTTCACATTAAAAGGCATAGGAACAGTAGTTACAGGGACAGTCTATTCCGGGAGCGTAAAGATTGGACAAGAATTAGAGATAATGCCCTCAAATCATAAAGTACGCATAAGAAGTCTTCAAGTTCACTCAAATAGTGTAGATGAAGCTTTCGCGGGTCAACGTGTTGCGATCAATCTTACTGGCATTGAATTAGATGAAATTAACCGTGGCGATTCCATTGTTACTCCTAATCATTGGGAACCTAGTAAGCGAATTGATGTTGAGTTAAATATTCTTGATGATATAGATTTTTCCATAAAACAAAATAGTGAAGTTAAGTTCCATATTGGCACATCCGAAGTCTTAGGAACATTAATTATGTATGATCGCAAGGAGGCACAACCTGGTGATACAATCTATGCCCAAATTAAATTAGAAGAACCAATCATCTCTTCCCGTAAAGATCGTTTTATCATTAGAAGACCATCACCTTCAACTACAATAGGAGGTGGAGTCGTCATTGAGCCAAATGCTATAAAGCATAAATATCGCCAAGAAACGATTGAACAGTTAAAGCAAAAAAGTAAAGGTACCCTTGAAGACCTACTATTGCAACAGCTTATGGAAAACGAAAAAGTCTTTTTAACACTAAATGATCTTTCAAATACATTGATATTGCCAGAAAACGAATTAAAAGAAGAACTTAACAAACTGAAAGATCAAAAAAAAATAATGGAATTTAGCAATGGAAAAGTAACTTTCTTTGCTTCAACTCATGTATTTAATAACTTACTTAAAGAAATTATAAAACACTTGTCTATTTACCATGAAAAGTACCCATTGAGGATGGGACAACCTAAAGCTGAATTTACAAAACAATTTTTCACAAATCTAAAGCCAAAAATCATTCAAGTAATCTTTTTGTATCTAGAATCAGAACAATACATTAAAATTAATGAAGAATATATCTCAATGTACGATTTTCAGCCAACATTACCAAAACATCTACAACAAAAAACGGAGCAACTGGAAAAGAAACTGATCAATCAGCAACTAAAACCTGATAGTTGGGACGAACTTACCAAGAGTTTGGAAATCAATGAAAAGGATAAAATTGAAATATATAATTATTTAATCAATCTAAGAAAAATATTGAAGCTAACGGATAAAATGGTTATCCACTACCAAACTTTCGAAAAATTAAAACAAGAGGTTACATACTTTTTAAGCAAAGAGGGACAAATAACATTACAACAAGCAAAAGAGTTATTAGGGGTATCACGAAAATATTTAGTTCCTTTAATGGAACTTTTAGACCAAGAAAAGGTAACAGTATTAAGACAAGGAAAGAATTATCGTGAGCTACGTAAACAATAAATTCAAGTAAATTCAATAATGAAAAAGTACCATGAACAAAAAATGTTAAAGCACCTTCAATCAGAAACTTCCTAAACGACAAAAAAGTCGAGAATAGTAGCAATAGCTAGCTATCCTCGACTTTTTATAATTAACAATCTACATCCCTATACTCTAAATTTAGACAATAGATTTTTCAAATTTTCAGCCATCTGCGCCAATTCATTAGCTGAATTTGAAATTTCTTGGGAAATTGCAACTTGTTCTTCTGATGAAGCCATTAGATTCTCGCTTTTGTTAGCTATTTGATTAGAAACATCAGCAATTTGGGTAACGTCTTCTACAGCGCTATTGGTTCCGGTAGCCATTTCATTTATTGATTCAGCAACCTCAGCTAGCTGATCAGCAACACTTCTAAAAGAGTCTAATATCACTTTAAATGATTCTTCGGTTTGATCAACATATTTAATACCTTGGTCAACTGCCACGGCAACATTATCGAATTGAGTAAAAGTGTGTTCAGTTTCTTGCTGAATATTAATAATTATCTCCCTAACTTGCCCAGCGGCTCTAGCTGTTTCTTCAGCTAATTTCCTTACCTCTTCTGCTACTACCGCAAACCCCTTCCCTTGTTCTCCAGCACGTGCCGCCTCAATTGCTGCGTTCAATGCTAAGAGATTAGTCTGTGATGATATTTCAGTAATTAAATCAATAATATTTCCAATATCAACTGAATGTTGTCGCAATACTTCTAAACTCTTTCCGGATTCTTTTACAGTAATATCTATTTCATTAATCTGCTTAGCCATTGAGTTAACAAATTCCATTCCTTTTTCTCCAGCTATCTTAGCTTCCCTAGCTTTTTCATTTACGTCTTCAGTACTGGAAGAAACTTGTTGATAGCTAGCAGCCAATTCTTCCATTAGTCCAGAAATATTTTCAACATTATTCTCCTGTTGTTTCAAATCTAAATGAATCTTCTCAATTGACTCTGCTACATATCCAGCTGATTTATTTGTTTCCATTGCCGAATCATTTAATTGTTCAGCAGAAGAAGCTACCATCATAGCAGACCTACTAACTTCGCTGATCAAATTATTGATGGAATCAATGGCTCTGTTAATATTATCGGCTAAATCTCCAAGTTCATTTTTAGAATTAATATTTACTGTACGCGTAAAGTCACCAGAACCCATATATTCCATCGCTTTACTTATTTTATTAATCGGTCTCACAATCATATTGGAAATAAAATACGAAAATATAAAGACAGTAATTATTGTGATAGCAATGATTAAGAAGGTAGTATATTTTATCTTATTCACCCACTGATAAAAATTTTCTTCATAAGTTGAACTACCAATAATCCAATCCCAAGGTTCAAAATACCTCATATATGTAATTTGGTTTCTATATGGTTCATCACTTGAATTTCTCCATTGATACTGATAAAAACCTTCTTTTTGTTCAACAATTTTTTCAGGTACTTTTTGCCCGTGTAAATTTTGACCTTCCAGATAAGGGTGCATTACAGCGGTCACATCAGAATTGAAAGCATACATGTAATCATCTTCGCCAACAACTAAATTTTTATTTTTTAATTCCCGTGTTCCATCATCCAACTTTGGACCTATTAATTGTTCACGTAACTTTTCTTGAGCAAAATATATGGCAATTTCCCCATTTTTAGCACGTTCATTTAATTCTTCTGCCATCTGATAAGCAGTATCGACCGATTTTTTTAACTGTTCCATTCCTTGATCAATCAGTGAATTTTTAGCCAACTGGTAACTAATTATACTAGCAACAATTAAAGGTACAATTGAGATGATTAAAAACCAAAACATAAACTGCTTTCTTAGTCTTATTTTTTTGGTAAATGTTAGAATTTTCAATATTCATTTCTCCTCCATTGTGAAAATAACCTTTGCCTTGGGATAGATACCTTTATTATAAGCTTGTGTTTTTTAAAAATCTAGGCGCAGAGCCGAATACTTTTTGTATATTACTTAAAATAATAAAAATTAGCACCTCTAAATGACAAGAGGTGCTAATTCAATTTAGGTTATAAAAAAATTGATACAATCAATGTTGCAAACAAACCAACTACCCCTAATCCAATCGCCCAAATTCCTAGAACATCGCCTTTTCTATAGGCAAAATATCCAAAAATAATACTTAGTGGAGCGACAAAGTAATATCTGAAGGTGAACAAGGATAAAATCGCTAATATTACTCCCGTAACCCCAATTACAGTCCATCCATTAGTTTTGTCATTTTCCCGACTTTCCACATCTTCCTTATCTTCAACATATGTGAAATCCGGTGTTAAAGAAGGAGCTGACAACTCAGCTGAAAATTCCTCATCAGCATGTTTTTCATTATCAATAGGTGCCATTCTCTTTGGCATGTTAACCCCCCTACCTATTCTCTTGTAACCTTTCTTTTGGATCAATATTTATGCTTCCATCCGGACGTAACGCTGTAGTTTTCGCTCTTGGATTGGCTATTTTTCTTGGGCCAGGGAAGTTCTTTGCTTTATTTCGCACAGCAATCACTCCAAGTATTGTATCAATCTATCGGTTTGAATGTATTACAAATTGTTTCCATCTTATCATTTGCATGTTCTGAGCGATAATTGTAATCAGCAAATTCAGCAGAATAATCATTATTTGCATTCTTTTCAATATCAACTACGATCGCTTCAGCATTACATACGTTTCCTTCGCCATTATAATAGCAGTTCTCTACACTACACTTAACTTCTGGCATCATATCACCTCCTTATTACTTATGCTTTGCAATTTACCCATAAATGTATCATTGATAATTTATCCATTACTTCTTTTTATTACAGGGGTTATTAACACATTGTCTTAACCTGCTGTATAATAGGTTATAATGTGAGTATTAAAATATATAGAAGGTGACTTGGATGGTTATTGACATAAAGTATGAAGATGCACAAAAAAAAGATCATTTTTTAATAATTGATGTAAGATCTCCAAGCGAATTTTTGGATGCAACCATTCCTGGAGCAATAAATATACCTCTATTTGATGATCAAGAAAGAGCAATCGTAGGTACTGCATATAAAGAACAGGGGCCTGATAAAGCCAAAGAAATTGGTCTACAAATCGTTTCCCCTAAAATCCCTCAACTAATACACAAAATTAAAGCTGCTTTAGCTGGAAATAAAATACCTTTGTTTTTTTGTTGGCGTGGTGGAATGAGAAGTAAAACAATGGCCACCTTATATGATTTAATGTTTCAAGACGCCTATCGATTAGAAGGAGGTTATAGAGCTTATCGAGAATATATTCTCAAGCAAATTGATGAGTTCGAAATTAAAATCCCAACTTTTGTACTTCATGGAATGACAGGGGTTGGAAAAACAAGTATTTTACATAAATTAGAACAGATGGGCGTTACAGTTGTCGATTTAGAAGGATTGGCTGGACATAGGGGATCAATTTTTGGAGGAATCGGTAATGTTAACCCTGTGAATCAAAAAACTTTTGACTCTAAAATTTATGAAATTTTTAAGCAAATTAAGAAAGCCAGAGCAATAGTAATTGAGGCTGAAAGCAAAAGAATTGGAAAGATTTTAGTTCCCGATAATATTTTAAAAGCAAAAGAAAATGGTTATCACATTTTAATAAATGCCGATATTAATGTTCGTATTGAAAGGATAATAGAAGAGTACAATCCTGAAAAAAATAAAGATTCAATATCTGAAGCTATAACGAAAATTTTGAAAAGAATTCCGACTGAGCATAGAGAATCGATCACTTCAGCTTTAGAACGTGATGATTTTTATACGATCGTTGATATCATGCTCAATTATTATTATGATCCACGATATCGACATTCAACTACCCAATATCAAGGAGCATTTTATGAAGTTAATAGTGATGATCTTAATGAAGCAACTATAAATATTTTCAATTACATTCAGCAAATATTGAATGAAACAGAAGTCTTGGTTAAATAAAAACGCATAAATAATAATTATCTCTCCAAACTAATAATAATACTGTTTTCATCAACAGGAGAGATGTCTTTTGAAACAAAAGTTTAATGTTACAACCTTTATGATAATTACATTGATCATTTTGGTATTTGTAGTTGATTTTTCACAAACTGACATTAATAATAAGTCAGATGTATACTTTAAATCCAATTCTAATAATTATCTAGAGAAAAATATTGAAGATAATTACATCTACAAAGATGCTTTATTAACTGCAAATTTTCAACTTAAACAATTGGTAAGCCAATTACAAGTAAAATTAAATAATCTTAACAATAGAGAAAATCTTGATAAACTAATAGAAAAAAACCCCAAAATAATAGAAATTTCCTATATTAAAAAAAATACTTTATCTATCAAGGATAGTAAAGCAATAACTTATCTTTATCCATTAATATCCACTATCATGAAAGATGACAAAGGATATTTTGTTATAGTTACAATCCCTGTTATTACAAAACATCAATTAGTCTATTATAAAATAAAAATTAAAATGGATGTTATTGCTGAACTTGAAAAAAAACAGCAATTACGAATGTACACTGTAACTAATTTACAAAATAACAAATGGAAGACAACTCCAACAAAATATTCTCCAAGAAAAAAACTCGGTTTATCCTTAAACGATCAAATTAAAAACTTAAAACCAAGGCCAGAAGATAAAGGGATAAGTCATTATATCAACAATGAAGTGGTTATTAAATTTAAAAAAAGCGCTTCAGAGCGATACATACGAAACCTTTTATCCAATTATGATTTAAAGATAAAAAAACGTAGAGATCATACGATAATAGCTTATAGCACTAGTAAAAGCACCAAGACTATTATCAAATTGCTAGAAGACAACTATAATTCGCTAATTGAGTATGTAGAACCCCATTTTATCTATTTAACAAATGAAATTAACGACAATACAAACCTTATCCCCAATGATAATCTTTACTTAGATTATCAATGGAATTTGCCATTGATATATACAGAACTAGGTTGGAAGAAAACTCGAGGAGCTGAGGACGTTATTATAGCAGTTATCGATACAGGAGTTGATTTGAATCATCCTGAATTTTCTGGAAGGCTAATTGACGGATATAATGTGATTGAACCATCTTTACCTCCTATGGATGATGATGGACATGGGACACACGTAGCAGGAATTATTTCAGCCAACACCAATAATAATCAAGGAATAGCTGGGATTACTTGGTTTAACAAGATTATGCCTATTAAAGTACTTGATCAATCTGGAGCCGGGACATTGTTTGACGTAGCCGAAGGCATAATATGGGCAACAGATCACGGTGCAAAAGTAATCAACCTCAGTCTAGGAAATTATGCAGAATCAAAATATTTACACGATGCGATAAAGTATGCATATTCAAAGGATGTTGTAATTGTAGCTGCTACTGGTAATGATAATACTGATGAATTAGGATTTCCTGCAGCATACCCTGAAGTTATTGCGGTGTCGGCAATTGACTCTAACAGAGATAGAGCCGAATTTTCTAATTACGGCTCCTATATTGACGTAGTAGCGCCAGGGGTGAATATTCCTAGTACCTATCCTGACGAACAGTACGCAGCACTATCTGGGACGTCTATGGCGAGTCCTCATGTAGCAGGATTAGCCGGATTAATTCGATCGATTAATCCTGAATTAACCAATAATGAAGTTGTTGAAATTATTAAAAAAACTGCTACTGACCTTGGGATGCCTGGAAAAGATCCTTATTATGGCTACGGACAGATAAATATTTTAGAAGCTATCAATTATTCTGAACTTTTTTCTAAAAATAATGAAATAGAAAAAGATGGTTTCATTTCTTGGTTAAAAGAGATCTTAAAAAAATACTTTTCCTCTAATCAATAGTGCAAAAAACCACCCGAAATGGGTGGTTTTGTTCTGATATTACTATTGCTGAATAGCTTCCATAATCTTTTGAAGGAAAATCTCTTCTGGGACAGCTCCTTCTTGTTCAGCTTTACCATCGTTAAAGACGATTTTCGGTACTCCCATTACATTGTGTTTGTTGGATAACTCTGGGAATTCCATCGCTTCAATCATTTCACCACGAATATGTGGATTTATCATTGCCATATGATGAGCCACGCGAACCGCGCGAGGACAGTATGGTCAGGTAGGTGTTACGAAAACTGAAATATTTACATCTTGTGTAATTTGCTTAAGTTGCTCGATTGTCGCAGGTGACAATGCTGTTTTGTCATTTGCTATATCAATAATATCTTCAATTAGGGTACTGAACTCGTATCCTGATGGGATACCATAGAAACGAACCCCTGTATCTGTTCCATCCTCTTTTACAAAGACGATTGCTGGGTATTTGTCAACACCATAACGATTTACTTCATCAGGGTTTTCATCTTTGTCGAAGAGCTGAAGGTCAATTTTATCAGATAATTCTGCAAGTTCTTCTAGGATTTCTTTTGTATCCTCACAGTAGTCACATCCCTCCTTAGAACTGAAGAATCGAATGTGGGCTGTGCCTTGCATCTGTTCAGCAAACATGTTGCGAATCGTTTCTCGGTCTTTTTCATCAATCTTCGCCATCTTCATTAACTCCTTTTTATTTATTTTAAGGAAAAGATCTATATTATCCTTTCCTTCTTTATGTAAATTATATTCATAAACACCTTGATCTATAAGTTTTTGTAATATATCTTTAGAAAGCCTCATTATTAGTATTATTAAATACTTTTTGGATTCTAATACATATATGATCAATGCGTAATAATTTACATATTAGTAATCAAAATATTATTCAATTCTAGGTGATGGTTAATAAAAAACATACCCCTATAGGTATTTTATTATATCTCTATAAAAAAAACAACTTCTTTAAACACTTAAAAAAATTTTAAAATATATAACTGGGTCATACCAATTTTTTAGTAAGCTCTTTTCTAAAAGATTGTGCTATTTACTCATAATTAATTACCAAATTTTTCAATATAAATGTTATAATAAATCTGGGAGTGATAATAATGTTAAGATCAATATTAGTAATCATAACGATACCCTTAGTAATCATTCATTTCACTATTCTATACTTTTGGGTTTTTGATTGGCGAAAATTGGTTACACAAGTAGGCTTAATCAGTTGGATTAGCTCAATTATATTAGGTATTATAGTCTATTTTGCTTATCGAGAGTCAATTAGAAATCAGAAATTTACTGTTGTCAGTAGAAAAATATTATTCAGTTCGACTTTAATGACTATCGTTTTAGGTGTTCTTGCGTTAGTCATTGAAGCAATTACAAAGTCAATGCCTTAGAAGTGGGATGATTTATAAGCGTAATGATAAAAATAAAAAAAAAGAAACGATACACTTTTAAGTATATCGTTTCTCGTTACTAACTATTTATGCCAATCTAAATACTACCCCTAGGCCACCTTTAGGGTATCTCCATTCAATATTATTGAAAGGACAACCTATTCTACAACTACCACATTCATGACATCCTTCGAAACCTACAAACATTCTGTCTCCTTCCCATTTGTAGACTTCCCCAGGACAGAAAACGGTACAGTACTTTTCCTTACATTTAGTCTTACATATATCATGATCTTTTATAACTAAATGAGACTCTTTGTCAGAAACAAAACGGGTTAAATATTGTAACTCTTCAATATCAACTTTTTTTAGAGGTTCTGACATCATTTCATCACCTTCCACATGCGGTATAGGTCAATAGCTGTCTTAAACATACCACGTTCTTGAACCATACCGATAATTTTCTTTTGTTTATCCCACTTAGAAGTACCATCTACAGTAAACATTTCGCTAGCAGCTCGATTTAGTAAAGGTAAATATTCGTTGAAATACTGAGGTTGTTTAGCCATCATATGTGTAGCATCTTTATATTTCTTTAAGTCTTGACCAACAAAACTTTCCATCAATTTAATACGATAGGTGTCCAAAACATTCTCAGAAAAATCATTTACTTCTTTTGCCATAATCGCTGTTTCTGCTGCCAACTTACCTGATGCCATAGCTAAGTTAGATCCTTCTCTATGAATTCCATTTACTAATTGAGCTGCATCCCCAACAACCATTACACCATGACCAACAAGTTTAGGAATTGAATGATAACCACCTTCAGGGATTAAGTGAGCCAAATATTCCTTTGGTTCTCCACCTTCAATTAGCTTTCTAACCATTGGATGTTGTTTAAAGGTCTCTAATAATTCATGAGGACGTACATTATTTTTAACTAAATCAGATAGTAAAGTACCTGTACCAATACTGATACTATCTTTATTTGTATAGATAAAACCAGTACCTACCATTCCCTTTGTAGAGTCACCAAAAACCTCGATAGTAGCACCTTGATTTGGTTCTAGGTTAAAACGATCTTCAATTTTTTCTGCTGGTAAATTAATTACTTGCATAGTAGCTAGAGCAACTTCACTTGTTTTCAACTCTTTATGGAAACCTAGCTGTTTTGCTAATAAAGAGTTAACGCCATCGGCCAAGATAACAATATCAGCATAAATGTCTCCATCAGGACGATCAGTTCTAACTCCAATAACTCTACCATCTTCAACGATAGCTTCAGTTACAACTGTTTCATTTACTAATAGTGCACCTTGCTCTACTGCCTTTTTAGCAAACCATTGGTCAAACTGCGCACGGAATACAGTAAAGTTATTATGAGGAGGTTTAGCCCAGCTTAAATCCTTATGTCCAAATTGGAAAGCTGAGTTTTCGTCTAACATCCAAAATCTTTGTTCAACAATTGGACGTTGTAATGGTGCCTCATCTAAAAAATCTGGAATAATTTCTTGTAATTGATGACGGTATAAAACACCACCCATCACGTTTTTAGCTCCAGGATATTCTCCACGTTCGATCATGATTACTTTAAGTCCTGCCTTTGCTAAAACATTAGCTGCGGCAGATCCGGCAGGTCCTGCACCAACAATGATTACATCAAACTTTTCAGCCATTGTTTACTTCACCACTTTTCTTGGCAAGTTTCTTAAATTCTTCGATAAATTTAGGAACTATTTCAAATGCATCTCCTACAATTCCGTATGTGCATTTCTCAAAAATTTGCGCGTTAGGATCTCTATTAATTGCAACAACAATTTCTGAGTTCTCCATACCAACAGTATGTTGAACTGCACCAGAAATACCTATTGCAAAATATAGTTTCGGAGCTACAGTTGTTCCGGTCTGACCCACTTGCTCAGAATGTTCAGCCCATCCAGCTTCAACAGCATCACGGCTCGCTCCTACCGCAGCACCCAATTCCTTAGCTAAATCCCTTATCAACTGGAAACCTTTCTCATCTTGTAATCCTTTACCACCAGCTACAATTATGTCTGCATCACCAAGACGAATTTTATCACTTACTTCTTGAATAACTTCAATAACTTTTGTTTTTAAATCTTCCTCATTAAGATTAATAGTTTCTTCTATTAACTTACCTTTTCGTCCTTCAACTGGCTTGATAGCTTTGAATACCTTTGGACGCACTGACGCCATCTGTGGTCTCTTTTCTTTACATAGAATGGTCGCCATAATGTTACCACCCATTGCTGGGCGAGAAGCTTCAAGTAATCTATTTTTCATGTCAATATCTAATCGAGTAGTATCGGCAGTTAAACCAGTACCTAATTCAGTTGCTACAGTACTAGCTAGATCACGACCAATTACTGTTGCACCAAATAATAGAATCTCTGGCTTATACTTTTTAACAA
This sequence comes from Vulcanibacillus modesticaldus, assembly GCF_001730235.1. GTDB lineage: Bacteria > Bacillota > Bacilli > Tepidibacillales > Tepidibacillaceae > Vulcanibacillus > Vulcanibacillus modesticaldus. The sequence goes on from NZ_MIJF01000026.1 coordinate 20,122, forward strand.
CATCCACAACCCCAACTTGGTATGCTTCAGAACGATATTGTTCAAGTACTGGATCATCGATTAGATATACTGTATCTGCACCATATTGATATAATGTATCGACTAAGTGACCAACCTTATATCCTAATAGAACTCCAGAAAGTTCTACCCCTAACTTATCTGCTAACTTACGTCCTTCTCCCAATAATTCAAGGGAAACTGGAGTTATCTTACCATTACGTTGTTCGATAAAAATCCATACACCTTGATACTCAGAATCTGGTAACTTAACCTTTGGTTTTTCTTCTTCTTTAGCCACAGTATCCTTTTTTTCTTCAGTCTTAGCTTCTTCTTGAACAGTTTCTTCCTTATTTTCTTCCACTGCCTCGCTCTTGGCACCGTTTGGTAATGTGATTGCGTCAGTAGGACAAACTTCGATACATTCTCCACATTCTACACACTTATCAGCAATTACTTCAGCCTGTGAATCCCCTAAGAAAAGAGCTTCATGTGGACAGGTATCGATACAAGCACCACAGGAAATACAAACACTAGATATTGATACTGCCATTTTATACTCCCTCCTTAGCGAATAATCCATGGACATTAATTAACTTATCCATTACGATGTCTACTACTTCTTGTGCTGTACCTTCTATTTTTTCTCCACCAGATTGCTTTGGTGGCGCAAAAATCTTACCAACAACTGTAGGTGAACCCTTTAATCCTAATTGACTACGATCTACTTCAATATCATTAGTAGTCCAAATAACAGGTTCATACCTTGCAGCTTTAATCATATTTGTCAATGGTGAATAAGTTAGCTCATTAATTTCTTTTTCAACTGTAATTAGACATGGTAATTTTGATTCTACAATCTCATGCCCATCTTCAAGCTTTCTTCTAACACGTATAACATTATTATCTTGAGAATAGCTTTCTACTTTATCAACTTGAGCTAATACCGGAATGTTCATTCTTCTTGCAATTCCTGGTCCAACTTGGGCAGTATCACCATCTATTGCTTGTTTACCAGCAAAAATTAAATCTACTGGTTCTTTTTCAGCAATCTTATTGATTGCTTGAGTTAATGCATAACTAGTAGCCAATGTGTCTGAACCTGCAAAAGCACGGTCAGAAATTAGAACACCTTCATCAGCACCTAATTCGATGGATTTTTTGATTACTGCTGTGGCCATAGGTGGGCCCATAGAAACAATGGTAACTTTGCCGCCATACTTTTTCTTTAGTCGAACAGCTTCTTCCACAGCATGTGCATCGTAAGGATTAATAATAGACGGAGCACTACTTCGATCAAGTGTGTTAGTTACTGGGTCCAACTTAACTACACTTGTATCAGGAACTTGTTTGACACATACTACAATATGCATACCATAATCACATCCTCTCCCCTATTCATTTACTATTATTGTTTCTTTTTAAGATATTTTTATTAAAAAAATAAAAATATTCTAAGGCAAAATTATTGTTTGAGAAGTGTTTCACAAACTAATACAATTTAAATATAGACAATAAGATAACAAGTTGCAATGTATATTTTTAGAAATTATTGAATTTTTAAATATATTCCTCCTTTTACTGAGTAAGATACTCATAGTTTGCTCAACATTACTATATTAGCATAAAATCTAACAATAAGTAAGTAAAGCTTGTAACAATTTGTTCATATTTTAAAAATTAAATTAATAATATGCTAGTATAATGATATATTAAGAAGTAATTATATCTTAAGAAATTACTGAAAAAACATACCTAATTTTAAAAGGTAGTGTCAAAAGTTCTATGAAAAATTAAACGTTTGGTGAAAAAGAAATTAAGAATGACAAAATTGGGGAACAAAGAACTTCACAAAGGGTTAAACAAGTATAGCAAAAGCATGACTTCATTTAAACAGTGACAAAAAAGAGCATACTGAAGCAGACTCTTAAAACAGAGTCTAATTAATACTGTTAGATTAAGCAGACTGTTGCTCTAAAATAAATTCCTGTGACAACTCAATAAGTTTAGACCACCTAGCAGGCATATGTGGTAAAGAAGCTAATTCAGGAATCACAACAGGTACTCTTTTCTCAAGAGCAGCATGAGGTCTTAGGAAATTAAAATAAGCAACAAACAAAGTGACAAAAGAAACTGAGCCTTCATCAGAGTTAAAACCATTAGTAGCCCTGTAATTACCTTTAAAGGT
>NZ_MIJF01000027.1 GCF_001730235.1 Vulcanibacillus modesticaldus
GAAAGAGTATTTGCAGATATGAAAGAGAAACATGGTTTGCGTTGGACTACGTTAAGAGGTTTGAAAAAAGTCTCGATGCAGGCGATGTTAGTTTTTGCTGCCATGAATTTGAAAAAGCTAGCGAATTGGACGTGGAAGAGACGTCCGAATCGCTCTCAATTTTTTATTTCATCCAAGATTTTAAGCATTTTTGACAAAAATAACCTCATACTAGGTAATTTAGCATGAGGTTAGTCTTCAGTCTGAAACGTCCTCATAGAGGACGTTTTTTCAAAATAAACTTAATTATCAATACGGCCAAATGTTAGATTTTTATATTATAGCGAATAACATCAGCCTTTACTAATGCGTTAAACAAGATGATAAGTAGTGGTGCAAAAAACACTCCTAATATACCGAAAACTTTAAAACCAACCCAAATACTTATTAGTGTAGTTAGAGGTCCAAGACCAATTCGTTCACCAAGAATTCTTGGTTCAATAATCTTTCGAGAAATCGTGATCACAAAAAATAGAATTATTAGTCCAACCCCCAGGAACATCTTACCCCTAGTCAAAGAAAAGATTGCCCAAGGCATCAAAACAGAACCAGTACCTAATATTGGTAATATATCGACGATTACTATAAATAAAGCGATCGCTAATGAATATCTAATATCTAATATAGCTAAACCGATTAAGCTAATGATATAGGTTATGGTGCTAAGAATGAATTGTGCTTGAATAAACCCTACAGTCGCTAGCTTAACTTCGCTTAGAACGATATTTACCTTTTCTCTAGAGCTATCTTTAAAATACTTATAGAATTGACTATTAATTTTATGAAGATTTAAACTGAATAAATATAGTGAGATAAATACTAAAATAGTTATAATAAAGTAGTTAGGAATAGCAGTTGTTAAATTATATGTGTGGGAACCAATACTTGAAATTAAGTCTAATGATGTTAAAATTTGAATAAATCCTTTAATAGATTGGTTAATTTGATCAGCAATCTCCTTTGGGAGCAATTGAATAAAATCTTGGAATTGCTGGTAAAAGTTTAGTATCCATGATTGAATGTTTGGAATGTTTTCTTGAAAAAAACCAATTAAATTGAACATCTCAGTGGTTATTTTGGTAATAGTAAAATAGATTAGTAGCAAAAATACCCCTAAAAATAAGAAATAAGTAATATTAACTGCAATAATCCGTTTCAACTTTCCCTTGTTTATTAATAATTGGTTTATCGGTTCTAACATAAGAGAAACTAGATAAGCAAGTAAGAAAGGTAAGAAGTGAGGTAATATATAATAAAGTCCGATTGGAATAACAATGGTTCCTAAAACTATTAAAGTTGCTACAAGTACTTTTTTAGCGTAGTTATTCATATTACAACCCTTTCATTTTCAAGATGATTTAGTGTTTGGAAGAATGTCGATGCTTGATGATTGCTATTTTATTTTACACTAATATATTAATATAAAAAAGATTCTGGTTTGCATAAAAACTTAGTATGGTTAATTATTCCCATAAAAATTTATTATAGACTTCTTAGGGAGGAGATTTCTATTTTGAGAGTTAATAAAAAATTAGTTTTAGTAATTGTTTCACTGGCGTTGATTTTAGGTGGTTGTAGCTTAAGGTCAAAGACATACGAAGAGGACAATCAAAGAACTGATTCTAATTCGATCGTTTCCCCTCAGGTTAAAGTAAATGAAGAATATTACCGTGGAGTACTTCCATATAAACACAGTCCAGTAAATGGAATGCTAGATGAAATACCTAGTAGGTTAGATGCCAATCATTTTGAAATAGGTTTGTTAGAGATTGCAAATAAAGTATTTGAACCTAATGATTTTATTTTTCAAGAAGGACAAGTACTATCAATGGACGATATTGAACTAATCTTAGGTTCTACAGAATATTCTGGTTTCTTATACACTGTTAATGAACACAATTATTTTTCAGAAGATAATCAATTTGCTGGAATAGTTCTTGGTATGGTCGTATCACCTAAGTATTATTTAAAGGACGAAAATGGGGAGTATATTAGAGATGCTTATGGGATGAGAAAATTTGCATTTTATACAGATGATGAGCTCATAGAAAAATCGAAACGGGTCGCAAATGATCTGGTTTCGATAATTAGGAGAAAGGGTGTTGAACCACGCATTTTGGTTGGGGTAATGAAGGCTGAAACTAAAGACATGAAACTACCTGGAACGTTTATTTTAACTGGAGATGTTAAACAGGGAGAAAACATCGTATGGAATAGACTAAATGAATCTTTCCTATTTTTGCCGGCAAAATTTATTAATCTAGATGGAATTTATAGCGATACAGCTAGGGCATTCAATCATTTTAAGGATAGTATTGATCAATATTTCCCAGGATTCGCAGGGATAACTGGGTTAGCTAGATTTGTTGATGATGAAATGGTAGAAATGACGATTAAAGTATATGCAGAAATTGATTCGACTGTGGAAACGATTCAATTTACACAATTTTCCGTGGCTTTGATTGAAAAGTACTTTTCTGAAAATATTAAAATTAATTTATATATTAATTCGATTAATAAGCCTAAAGCAATCTATGTAAAAAATGCTAATGGCGATGATTTTATGCATGTTTATCGGTATTAGTTAGTAGAATAGCTAGTAAATTGGTAAATATAAAAAAGACAGCATAAAGAGCTGTCTTTTAAATTTTTTAGGATTTGAATAGGCTTTTTAAGATTAGTAAACCATTTGCCGGTCTTTCTGCAATTCTGCGTGAGAAATATGGATACCACTCTTTCCCATATGGTACATAAACACGCATTTTGTATCCTTCTTTTACTAGTTGTCTTTGTAATCCGCTACGAACACCATATAACATTTGGAATTCAAAAAGATCATTACTAATATTATTTTCTTTAACGAAGCGTTTTGTTTCTTCAATAATTTTTTCATCATGTGAAGCTATTGCAGTGAAGTTACCACTCTTTAAATGGATAGCAACAATCTTGTTAAAGTTCTCATCGACATCTTTTTTTAGGGGAAAGGCAACCGATTCTGGTTCCTTATATGCTCCTTTAACAATTCGTAAGCTAGCTCCCAATTTTCCTAATTCTCTTACATCGTTTTCAGTACGATATAGGTAAGATTGTAAAACAAGTCCTACATGTTCTTTACCGTACTTTTTGAGTACACGTTTGAAAAGGTCAATCGTAATTTGTACTACTGGAGAATCTTCGATATCAATTCGTACAAAATTATTATATTTTTTAGCTGTTTCTACAATTCTATCTAAGTTGTCATAACATAATTCTGGATCAATTTTTAAGCCAAGTTGTGTTAGTTTTATAGAAACATTCGCATTTAATTTATATTTATCTATGATGTCAAAGATGCGTATAGCTTCGTCGGCTGCTTCAATAGCTTCTGTTTTTGTGGTAACGCTTTCACCAACGTGATCTATCGTTACCAATAATCCTTCATTATTCAATTTTTTAACCACTTCAGCAGCTTGTTCTAAACTCTCTCCAGCAATAAAACGTTTAGCACCTAAACGCATACCGTAATTTGATACAAAATTTGTTACAACTTTATTAGCTGCAACAGTAAGTACGGTTTTTCTCCACAATTGGTCAAAAGCCATAGCAACCTACCTCACTTTTCCAAAAAATCTGTCAATTCCAACATCATTATATCATACCAAAATACAAATAAATACGATTATTTGCAAACTAATAATTATACAAAAAATTAAGAAAATTTTCATTAATTTTTCGAAAAATTGGACTAAAAACATTAAGATAGTATTTTAATTTTTTAAATAATACGATAAAATAAAAAAGGATGAATTATTAAATATTTGTAAACATTGTTTTAAGGGAGGGTCCTATTGTGATCAGAGAATACAGACCAGAACCACTTACTGATTTTTCAAAAGAAGAAAACCGTCGGGCTTTTGAAGAGGCTTTAATATTAGTAAAATCTGAACTTGGTAAAGAATATCCACTAATAATCAATGGAGAAAGAATTTTTACAGAGAAAAAGATAATTTCTTATAATCCTGCAAACAAAGATGAAGTTGTTGGTGTTGTATCCAAAGCAAATCAAGAACTAGCTGAAAAGGCAATCCAAGAGGCAGCTAAGAAGTTTGAAGAATGGAAAAAGTGGCCTGCTGATGCGCGTGCCCGTCTACTTTTTAAAGCTGCTGCTATCTTACGACGCCGTAAGCATGAATTTTCTGCAATGATGGTTTATGAGGCTGGTAAGAGTTGGCCTGAAGCAGATGCTGATACTGCTGAAGCAATTGATTTTATGGAGTTTTATGGCCGTGAAATGATCAGATTAGGTGGCTCACAGCCTTTAACATCACTCGACGGTGAAACAAATGATTTATACTGGATTCCTCTAGGAGTCGGATTAGTAATTCCTCCTTGGAACTTCCCGTTAGCAATATTAACAGGAATGACTACAGCTGCTGTCGTATCAGGTAATACAGTTGTTTTAAAACCTGCAAGTGCTACTCCAGTTATTGCTGCTAAATTTATGGAAGTTATGGAAGAAGCGGGTATGCCAGATGGAGTTATCAACTATTTACCAGGTAGTGGTGGTGAAGTTGGCGATTACTTAGTAGAACATCCATTAACTAGATTCATCAGCTTTACTGGGTCTAAAGAAGTAGGATTACGTATCAATCAAAAGGCTTCCGTCTTAAGCCCAGGACAAAAGTGGATCAAACGTGTCGTTGCTGAAATGGGTGGAAAGGACGCTATTTTAGTAGATAAAGATGCAGACTTAGAAGCTGCTGCAACGGGAATTGTTGCATCTGCTTATGGTTTCCAAGGTCAGAAATGTTCAGCATGTTCACGTGCAATCGTTCATAAAGATGTTTATGATAAGGTGCTTGAGTTAGTAGTTGAAAAAACGAAAGCGATTTCAATGGGAAGTACAGATGAACATAAGAATAACTTCGGTCCTGTAATTGATAAAAATGCATTTGAAAGCATCAACCGATATATCGAGATTGGTAAGAAAGAAGGGCGCTTGGTTCTTGGAGGATCAAGTGATGATTCTGAAGGTTACTTTATCGAACCTACTATCATTGCTGATGTTGATCCAAATGCAGTGATCGCACAGGAAGAAATTTTCGGCCCAGTATTAGCAATGATTAAAGCTGAAGACCTAGATGATGGGATCAGAATATTCAATGATACTGAATACGGACTAACAGGATCATTATATGCGAAGAGTCGTGAAGCGATTGAAAAATGTCGTCAAGAATTACATGTGGGTAATCTATACTTTAATCGTAAGTCCACAGGAGCTATTGTAGGAGTCCATCCGTTTGGTGGATTTAATATGTCTGGTACTGATTCAAAAGCTGGTGGACGTGATTACTTGCAGTTATTCATGCAATTAAAATCTGTTTCTGAAACACTTTAATTTCAACTAATCAAAACAAAGGGGATGTCCAATAAAGGGCGTCCCTTTTTTACTGATAATTGTCAATGTGCTAGATTGCTTTAAAACTTAGATTGTTAAGTATATAATAATGAATAGTTTAATGTTTAGAAAGGAAAGATGTAGATGAAAATTGGTATTATTGGTGCCATGGACGAAGAGGTGCAAATTTTAAAAGAGAAAATTATTAATCGTGAAGAGAGGATTATTGCAGGTTCCGAGTTTTATACTGGAACAATAGATGATGTTGAAGTAGTGTTATTAAAATCAGGTATTGGTAAGGTAAATGCAGCGATGGCTACGACCCTCCTAATCCAACTGTATAAACCTGATTATGTGATTAACACGGGTTCGGCAGGCGGTTTTCATAAGGATTTAAAGGTTGGCGATATTGTTATCTCTAATGAACTTCGTTATCATGATGTAGATGCTACTGTTTTTGGATATGAATATGGACAAGTTCCTGGAATGCCAGCTTACTATTTACCTGATTCTAAATTAGTTGAAATCGCTGAAGCTAGCGCAGGTAAATTAGATCTAAATGTGGTAACTGGCCTTATCACATCAAGTGACTCCTTTATGAGTGATGTTGATCGGGTAAATGAAGTTAAGAAGCTCTTTCCTAATGTTTTTGCAGCAGAAATGGAAGCAACGGCTATTGCTCAGGTTTGTTCACAGTTCAAAGTTCCATTTGTTATTATTCGATCATTATCGGATATTGCTGGAAGTGAAGCTAAAATATCATATGATCAATTTTTAGAAACTGCCTCTATAAACTCTGCTAAATTAGTTTTATCAATGTTAAAGGAGATTGATTAAGATGGGTAAAAAATTAAATGTTGAAAGTTTTAATTTAGATCATACTAAAGTTAAAGCACCATATATTCGTTTGGCTAGCATTATTAAAGGAGAATATGGAGACACTATCTATAAGTATGACATTCGTTTTTGTCAACCAAACAAAGATTATATAAAAATGCCAGCCTTGCATGCATTAGAACATATATTAGCTGAAAATATCCGCAATCATTTAGACAAGGTTGTTGATTTAAGTCCTATGGGTTGCCAAACTGGATTTTATTTGATAGTTTTAAATAATTCTGATGAAGATGCGATTTTTACAGCACTTGAGAAAACGTTAGAAGATGTAATAAATGCCGAAAAAGTTCCTGCAGATAATGAAGTTCAATGTGGTAATGCCAAGAGTCACGATCTTGAAGGCGCTAAAGAAGCAGCAAAAAAGATGCTAGAAAAGAAAAATGAGTGGAAAGAAGTATTTGCATAATAAGTTATAAAAATATAGGTCAAAATAAAGGCAAAACAAGATGGAGGAAAATCATGATAAGATATATCCTTCCTTTTAGTTTTGTCTTTTTACTTTTATTAATTATGGTACCACTGTTCAGGAGAATTGCATTCAAATATAATTTTGTTGACGTACCTAGTCGAAGAAAAGTTCACAATAAACCGGTGCCATTACTTGGTGGAATAGCAATATTTGTCGGTTATATACTTGCTATTTTTTTATGGTTAGATTCTTTTAGATTAACATTTGCAATTTTAATAAGTGGAGTACTAATTGTAGGTATTGGTCTTTTGGATGATTATTACAAAACAAGGGGAGAAGATCTATCAGCGTTACCTAAAATAATAGTTCAATTTATTGCCGGTTTGGTTTTATTTTCTTTTGGTATCCGAATAATGGGCATTACCTCTATATTTTCTGAAGGTATGATCTTTTTTGCACCAGGGATATCTTTGTTTGTAACTCTTTTATGGGTTACTGCCTTGATAAATATGATTAACTTCTTCGATGGTGCTGACGGGCTCGCAAGTGGGATTTCAATCATTTCCTCGATGACTCTCTTTCTTATATCCTTCGTTAAGGGACAGGAAGTTACCGCGATGCTATCAGTTATTTTGATGGGGAGTTCTTCAGGATTTTTAGTATATAACTTCCATCCTGCAAAAATATTTATGGGTGATGCTGGATCAGCGTTTTTAGGACTTATTTTAGCAATTATTTCGATTGAAGGAGCATTAAAGAGTGCGACTATCTTATCAATATTAATGATGATTTTGGTTTTTGGGGTTCCAATTTTTGATACAATATTGGTTCTATTTAATAGGTGGAAAAACAAAAAGCCCCTATATATCGCTGATAAAAATCATGCTCACCACCGTTTATTAAAAAAAGGTTATAGCCAAAAACAAGCTGTAGGGTTAATCTATATAATAAGCATTATTTTTTCTTTAGTTGCAACATTATTTTTGTTTAAATAATTTTACATAAGAACCCAAAAATAATTAGTGTAATAAACTTGGAGGAATAAAATGACAAAAAACACCATCAATTCACCATCTCGCGTAATGGTAATAGGATTTTTGGTAAGTATAATGGTGTCAACATTGCTGTTGCAATTACCTATTTTTCTTGAGGAAAACAGTAAAATCACTTTTGGGGAAGCGTTGTTTACTGCAACATCAGCAATTACGGTTACAGGATTAAATGTAATTGATCCGGGTACAACGTTCAATCGATGGGGGGAAATATTGTTAATTCTTCTAATTCAGATTGGAGGTCTCGGTTTCATGACCTTTACAATCTGGTTCTTTATTTTATTTGGTAAAAAAATAGGCTTAAAGGAAAGGTTATTGATGCAAGAAAATACCGGACAAATTAATCTAGAGGGAATTGTTCGTTTAGCCTTTCATTTACTATGGATAACTATAAGTTTTGAAACGGTAGGAGCGATATTGTTAGCTCTAAGGTGGTATAAGAGAATGGGATGGGATGAGGCGATATTTCAGGGGATTTTCCACTCCGTTTCTGCTTTTAACAATGCGGGTTTTAGCTTGTTTTCCAATAGCTTGATGGATAACGTAAATGATCCATATGTTAATATAGTAATTACTACGTTGATTTTAATAGGTGGAATTGGATTTTTTGTTATTATTGATCTTATTGGTAAAAAATTCGAATTAAAACAATTAACTTTAAATAGTAAAGTTACTTTAGCGACAAATTTTGCTTTAATAGTTTTTGGAACTTTTTTCTTTTTAATAATGGAATACAAGAATCCAGCAACCCTTGGACCATTACCATTTTCTTCAAAAATTATTACATCCTTCTTCCAAACGGTTACAACTAGAACTGCAGGTTTTAATACGATTAATATTGGAGATATGTATCAGGTTAGCTTAATCATCATCATAATTTATATGTTTATTGGAGCCTCATCTGGTTCTACTGGTGGTGGAGTAAAGGTTACAACTGTAACAATTATTTGGTTTTCACTGATTTCCGTTCTTAGGGGTAAGAGGGATGTTATTATATTTAGAAGGAGAATACCAATGGAAACAGTCCTTCGTTCAATGGCTATTATCATGCTATCGATAATTATCATAATTTCCGTAGTGATTTTATTGGATATAACAGAAAGAGGGACACCATTTATAGCAATACTATTTGAAACAGTATCGGCTTTTGGTACTGTTGGACTTAGTATGGGGGTAACACCCCAATTGTCTGAAGTAGGTCGGGTAATCATAATAATCATGATGTTTATTGGAAGATTAGGACCTTTAACAGTTGGCTATGCTCTAGCAAGAAAGGTAGAAAAAGACTATTTTAGATATCCTGAAGAAAAAGTAATGATTGGTTAATTTCTTTATGTGTGAGATAGGCTGTGGTATGATTTAATACATATATTTTTGATCCTTAATAGGGGGGAAGAGAAATGAGTATCTCTAGAGATGAAGTAAAACATATTGCTAATCTAAGTAGATTAACCTTAGCTGATGAAGAGATTGAAAGCTACTTGGAACAACTAAATAAGATTTTAGGATTTGTGAAAAAACTAGATGAATTAAATACTGATAATGTTGAGCCAACCAGTCACGTTCTAAAGATAAGCAATGTTTTTAGAGAAGATAAGGTAAGGGATTCATTAACAACAGAAATGGTTTCGCAAAATGCACCTGATTGGAAGGATGGACAGTTTAAAGTTCCTAAGGTGATGGAAGGATAAGGAAGGAGGAAAAACTTTGTCTCTGTTCGATTTATCTATTACAGAAATACATAAACGTCTGAAAGAAAGAGAAATAAGTGCGACTGATCTAGTAAAAGAATCTCTTAGAAGGATTGATGAAGTTGAAAAGGACGTACAAGCCTTTTTACTAATAGATTCAGATAGGGCTCTTAGTAGAGCAAAAAAAATTGATAATGATATAGTAAATTCAGAGGAAATCGGGATTTTAGCAGGACTACCAGTTGGTATAAAAGATAATATCATAACCGAAGGTGTTAGAACGACTTGCGGAAGTAAAATATTAGAGAATTATAACCCCATATACAGTGCTACGGTCTATAAAAGAATACTTGCTGGACAATCAATTATGATCGGAAAGACCAATATGGACGAATTTGCGATGGGATCATCTACGGAACATTCAGCTTATCATCCTACTTTCAATCCTTGGAATTTGAATTATGTCCCTGGAGGTTCTAGTGGAGGTTCTGCGGCTGCAGTAGCTGCTGGAGAAGTATATTATGCTCTTGGATCTGATACTGGAGGCTCGATTAGGCAACCTGCAGCTTATACGGGTGTAGTTGGTTTAAAACCTACCTATGGATTAGTTTCTAGGTTTGGTTTAGTAGCCTTTGCCTCCTCGTTAGACCAAATAGGACCAATTACTAAAAATGTGGAAGATGCGGCATATGTACTTCAAACAATTGCTGGTCATGATGAATATGATTCCACTTCGGCAAATGTTCCAATCCCAGATTATATTTCCGGTTTAACTCGAGAAATAAAAGGCTTAAGAATTGGAGTGCCTAAGGAATATATGGGGGAAGGAATTGATCATGGTGTTAAGGAAAAAATTCAGGACGCCATTGAGGTTTTATCAGGATTAGGAGCTATCATCGAAGAGGTATCTTTACCACATACTGAGTATGCTGTTGCCACTTATTACATCATTGCACCTTCAGAGGCCTCTTCTAACTTAGCTAGATATGATGGGGTCCGCTATGGTATTCGTGCTGATTCAGCAGAAAACCTCATTGATATGTATAAGAAAACCCGAAGTGAAGGGTTGGGTTCAGAAGTAAAACGTCGCATAATGTTAGGAACCTACGCTTTAAGTTCTGGATATTATGATGATTATTATTTAAAAGCACAAAAGGTTAGAACGTTGATTAAGCAAGACTTTGAAAAGGTGTTCGACAAATTTGATCTTATTCTAGGTCCGACAGTACCGACGACTGCCTTTAAAATAGATGAGAATATTAACGATCCATTGACTATGTACCTTAATGATATTTTAACAATACCAGTTAATTTAGCTGGCTTACCTGCAATAAGCATTCCAGCAGGTCTTGTTAACGGTCTTCCAGTTGGATTACAACTGATTGGGAAGCATTTTGCAGAGGCTACAATTTTACGTGCGGCATATGCCTTTGAACAAAGTACGGAACATAATAAATTGAAGGCTCAATTTGTGAGGGGGTAGGAAAATGAGATATGAAACAGTAATTGGGTTAGAAGTTCATGCTGAATTATCTACTAATACCAAGATATTTTGTGGTTGTTCGACTGAGTTTGGTGCCCCTCCAAATACTCATACTTGCCCAATTTGTTTAGGACATCCTGGGGTATTACCAGTTGTCAACAAACAGGCAGTAGAATTTGCTATTAAAGCAGCTTTAGCATTAAATTGCGAGATTTCTCTGGAAACTAAGTTTGATCGTAAAAACTATTTTTACCCAGATTTGCCCAAGGCATATCAAATATCACAATATGATAAGCCAATAGGCAAAAATGGCTGGGTAGAAATTGAATTGGATGGAAAAAAGAAAAAAATTCGCATTAATCGACTTCATCTTGAAGAAGATGCAGGTAAACTGACCCATAGTGATAATGGAGCGGGAACGTTAGTAGATTTTAACCGTGTAGGTGTACCTTTAATCGAAATCGTATCTGAAGCAGATATTAGATCACCTGAAGAAGCTAGGGCCTATCTTGAAAAAATTAAAGCAATTATCCAATATACAGGAGTATCGGATGTAAAGATGGAAGAAGGTTCGTTAAGATGTGATGCAAATATTAGTTTACGTCCCTTAGGACAAGAGGAATTTGGAACAAAAACAGAACTAAAAAACATGAATTCATTTAAAGGAGTACAAAAGGCTTTAGAATACGAAGTAAAAAGACAGACAGAACTTTTAGAATCTGGAAAACGGATTGTCCAAGAAACCTTACGCTGGAACGAAGAACTAGGAATTACGGTATCAATGCGCAGTAAGGAAGAAGCACATGATTATCGTTATTTCCCTGATCCTGATTTAGTCGTAATAATCATTGACCAAGAATGGATTAATAGAATTAAAGAAGAACTTCCGGAACTACCCGATGCTCGCAAAGCTAGGTATATTAAAGAATATGGTTTATCTGATTATGATGCCAATATTTTAATCGAATCAAAAAGTTTAGGAGATTTCTTTGAAGAAACCTTAAAATATACTAATAACGCTAAAACAGTTGCCAATTGGATTATGGGAGACCTACTAAGGTATCTAAACTCAGAAGATATAGAGATTCAAGAAAGTAAAATTACGCCAAAATATCTTGGAGAAATGATTCAATTACTCGAAAAAGGAACTATAAGTGGCAAAATTGCTAAAACTGTCTTTAAAGAAATATTAGCAACGGGTATGGACCCACAAACGATTGTTAAGGAAAAAGGTCTTGTTCAAATTACCGATGAAAGTGAGATTGCCAAGATTGTTGATAGTGTGCTATCAAATAATCCTCAATCAGTAGAAGATTTTCGAAATGGTAAAGAGAAAGCAATCGGATTTTTAGTGGGACAAGTTATGAAGGAAACAAAAGGTAAAGCAAACCCACAATTAGTAAATAAACTGATTAGAGATAAGATTTAATTAGATTTACTTGATTAAAAGATAAGCTGTCATGGGTATGGCAGCTTATTTATATACTATTTAACATTTACAATTAAAATTGACTTTAACTTTAACGTTAAATTAAGATAGGATTGACGAATTGATTATAAAGAAGGTAGAAATATGAATGAAGTAGTCTGGATTATCTCTCATGGATCAAGTAGTAAAGCTTGGATGGATACTATTGATAAAACCATCGCTAGTTTAGATTACCATCTACCAATAATTACATCATTTATTAACAATATAGAAAAAAGAACGATTGAAGATGGTATTGAAGAATTAACTAAACTAAAAGCAAAAAAAGTGATTGTGGTTCCCTTATTTGTTTCATCTGCTAGTACACATATTGATGATATAAAAACAATATTATCTAAGTATAAGAAAAAAATAAATTTCGTTTTTACTTCTGCTATGGACGATCATCAATTTGTGGTAGAGCACATTATTAAACAGGCTTCTGAACTATCTAATAATCCAAGTCAAGAAGCACTATTAATAATCGGACATGGAACTATTCAAGCTAATTTACATAACAAATGGAATAGGATATTATCTAATTTAATAGATAAACTTAGTCAACGTACTGATTATTTACAAATTAGCCACGCTACTGTTTTTCCGAATACGATAATCGATCAGCTTAATAAAATTGATAAAAAACTAAGAGTGATTGTAATTCCGCTATTTTTAAGTAATGGTATTTATATTGATAAAAAAATACCTGAGTTAATAGCGGGGTATAATGTTATTTATAGTAGAAAGGGCTATTTATCTGGTAATTGGATTACATCTTGGATAATTGATCAAGTTGAAGCTACTTTTTTAAATAATGAAGTAAAAATAAATGAAGAAGAGTAAGGTGATAGAATGAAAAGGGCTCGACTTATTTATAATCCTACTTCTGGAAGGGAAGAGATCAAGAGAAATTTACCGGACATTTTAGATATTCTTGAAAGTTATGGGATAGAAACTTCATGTCATCAGACAAAAGGAAATGGTGACGCCACAATAGCGGCTAAAGAAGCGGTGGAAAGAGGTTTTGATATAGTTATCGCTGCTGGTGGAGATGGAACACTATATGAAGTTATTAATGGGATAGTTGGAATGGAACATCGGCCTCAGATGGGGATTATCCCGGCTGGAACAACCAATGACTTTGCTAGGGCATTAAGAATACCTAGGGATTTTAAAAATGCTGCAAAGATTATTGGAACACAACACAGTAAAGTAATTGATATTGGCCGGTATAATGATAAATATTTCATCAATATTGCTGGTGGTGGGCGGCTTACTGAATTAACCTATGAAGTGCCAAGTAAATTAAAGACAGTTCTAGGTCAATTAGCTTATTATCTACGTGGTATAGAGAAGTTGCCTTTTTTGAAGCCGATAAATATTACTCTTGAAACAGAAGAAAAGATATTTAGTGAAGAAGCGATGTTATTTTTGATAGCAAATAGTAATTCAGTAGGAGGATTTAAAAAGTTAGCGCCCAATGGAAATTTTAGTGATGGACTATTTGATGTTATCATCCTGAAGAAAACTAACTTGCCTGACTTTATTCGTATCGCCAAACTTGCTTTAAAGGGAGAACATATAAATGAGCCAAATGTCATCTATTTTCAAACAAATAAGCTAAAAGTATATCCTAATAATTCAGATAAGGTGTTAGTTAATTTAGATGGTGAATTGGGAGGGAGCTTACCTGGACAATTTGAAGTACTAAAACATCATATTGAGGTTTTGGTACCACCAAACATTAAATAACGAGCTACATACATCTTGATAGGCTGAAAATTATCAGCCTATTTTATAATACTCGAAATATCATCTTCGCACTATGGCGATGCTATTAATAGATAACAATATTTTAGCTGGTATAAACAAAAAAGGAAGGAAAAGAAATTATGGAAAAAGTGCAAATACCGGTACAAAAAAACCAATATATTGAGATGGAGTTTACAGGTTTCGGACATGATGGAGAAGGTGTAGGTAAATATCAGGGCTATACTTTATTTGTTCCTGGTGTACTTCCTGGGGAAAAAGCGAAAGTTAAAGTAATAAAAGTAAAAAAGAATTATGGTTATGGACGGTTAATTGAGCTTATTGATACTAGCCAAGATCGTATCGAACCCAAATGTTCAATATACAAACAGTGTGGAGGGTGTCAACTTCAACATATAACATATCAAGAACAGTTAAAACAGAAAAGGTTGTTGGTAGAAGATAATATTAAAAGAATCGGGAAAATTGAAGATGTAGTGATTCATCAAACACTTGGAATGAGAGACCCGTGGAATTATCGAAATAAGTCTCAAGTACCTGTTGCCAAAAGAGAAGGAGGATTAATTGCAGGTTTTTATGCAAAGAGAACACATGATGTAATCGATATGAAAGAATGTCTTATCCAGCAAGAAGAAAATAATTATATGATACAGACAGTGCGACGTATTGCCGAGGAAATTGGAATTGCTCCTTATGATGAAAAAAATCATCAAGGGATACTTCGTCATATTGTTACTAGGGTAGGTGTCAATACTGGTGAACGAATGTTAATATTGGTTACAAATGGGAAGGATTTTCCAAATAAAGAGGAACTGATTAAAAGAATCGTTGAAGAACTTCCGGATTTAACTAGCTTGATTCAAAACGTTAATGATCAACGGACCAATGTTATTATGGGGTTAAAATCGATAACCCTTTGGGGACGTGATGTAATATACGATACCATAGGAGATATTAAATTTGCTATTTCGCCCCGCTCATTTTATCAAGTTAATCCTGAACAAACCAAGCAATTATATGACAAAGCATTAGAATACGCGATGTTAACAGGAAATGAAAATGTAATAGATGCTTATTGTGGAATTGGAACGATTTCTTTATTCTTAGCCAAAAAAGCTAAACAGGTGTATGGAGTGGAGATCGTACCTGAAGCGATTAAGGATGCTAAGAAAAATGCTGAATTAAATGGAATTAAAAATGTAACTTTTGAGGTAGGAGCTGCAGAAACAGTAATTCCTAAATGGCAACAACAGGGACTAAATGTTGATGTAGTGGTAGTGGACCCTCCCAGAAAAGGGTGTGACCAATCATTATTACAGACTATCATCGAGTTAAAACCAAAGAGAGTCGTATATGTATCTTGTAATCCAAGCACCTTAGCTAGGGATCTTAGAATTCTAGAAGATGGTGGATTTAAAACAATAGAGATTCAGCCAGTAGATATGTTTCCACAGACAACACACGTGGAATCCGTGGCCTTATTAACCTTGAAATAGCAGCATTTTTGCGAAGTTGTTGTAGCTATAACGGAAGGAAAATTGGATTTTGGACCTTGGGAACAAATATTTTATGGTGAGTTTGATGGTAAGAGGAGCAAGAGGGTTTTAGTGAAGATTATTGGTGAGTAAATTGGGCAAGATGTGATAGGGAGACGATTTTTAATTATCAAATTGGCGTAAATGGAAGGGAAAGAAGATGAGTGATAAGAAGTCTAAATCAGAAAAAAGAAATAATCAAATAACTAGATCGATGAAAAGAGTAAAAGATAGAGTGACCTTAGAAATTATAAGATTAGGGATAAATGGCGAAGGAGTCGGATACTTAAAAGGGCAAGTTGTATTTGTAGATGGTGCGTTACCTGGAGAAAAAGTAATAGTTGAAGCCACAGAAATTAAAGATAAATATGCTAAAGCAAAAGTAGTTAAATTTATCAATAGATCTAACGAACGAATTAAAGGGAAATGTTCAATTTATAGCAAGTGCGGTGGTTGTACCCTTCAACACTATCAGTATCAAGCGCAGCTTGATGCTAAGAGGGAAATCGTTAAGGAGTCATTTGAGAAGTATCTTGGGAAGAAACATGAAATCCCTGAGATAAAATCTGTTTTAGGGATGGACAACCCTTGGCAATATAGGAACAAAGCTCAAATTCCTTTAGCTGAAAAAAATAATAAAGTGATAGTTGGTTTATATCGTGCTGGTTCAAATAGAATTATAGAGATGAAACAATGTATGGTTCATCACCCAGAATTGGATAAGGCAATTCAAGGTATTAAGGAAATAGTTGAAGAATTAAAAATACCTATCTATGATCCAAAGAAGAAAAAAGGACAATTAAGAAATATCGTGGCTAGAATTAGCTTTGCTACAAGAGAAATGCAAGTGGTACTAGTCACATTTACTAATGAATTGAAAGAGTCTAAAGAGTTAGTAAAACGGATAGCTATGCAATTTCCCAAGGTAGTAAGTATTGCTCAAAACATAAATCCCGCAATTACACCATTGGTTATGGGAGATAAAACTAAAATTTTATGGGGCAAGGAAAGATTGGTTGAAACAATAGGAGAAATTAAATATTCCTTATCCCCAAGATCATTTTTTCAATTGAACCCTACTCAAATGGAAGTGTTATACAATGAAGTATCAAAAGCGGCACAGCTAACAGGTGAAGAATCGGTTTTAGATGCCTATTGCGGTGCAGGTACTCTTAGTTTATGGCTAGCTAAAGAGGCTTCTGAAGTTAGGGGGGTTGAGGTGGTAGCAGATGCGATAAAAGACGCAAAATACAATGCGGAATTAAACAATATAACCAATGTCCATTTTTCTGTTGGAAATGTTGAAAGGGTATTACCAAAGTGGGTTAAAAAAGGTTATCGAGCAGATGTTATAGTAGTCGACCCACCGAGGACTGGGCTTGGCGAAAAATTATTGACTGCGATTAATGATGCTAAACCTAAGAAGATAATTTACGTCTCTTGTAATCCTGCAACTTTAGCGAAGGACTGCAAGCATTTAATAGAAAAGGGATACAATATTGAGTATGTGCAACCTGTAGATATGTTCCCACAGACAAGTCATGTAGAATCGGTGGCCTTATTAACTTTGAAATGTGTGAATAACACTTAGGAGGAAAGAAAATGTTAGATTTAAACTCAGTACTAAAAAATGCTAAAAAATGGGCAAGAGAAGTAGGTAAAATCCAAAGGCAGAACTTCAGAAAAAACAACTTATTGATTAATACAAAATCTACAGGTATTGATTTGGTTACTGAAGTGGATAAGCTATCTGAAGAATATATTTTAAAAGCAATTAAAGAAAATTATCCTGACCATCAAATCCTTTCAGAAGAATCAGGTAGACAAGATAAAAAATCAGATTATTTATGGATAATCGACCCATTAGATGGTACGACTAATTATGCCCAAGGGATTCCAATATTCGTGATATCAATCGCCCTTAAATATCAAGATGAAACTGTTATAGGGGTTATTTATGCTCCGATGTTGGACCAAATGTTTGAAGCGATCAAAGGTCAAAAGGCCTATATGAATGGAGAAGAAATCAAAGTTGGTATTAAAAAGGAACTTAATCAGTGTGTATTAGCATCTGGTTTTCCTTATGATAGGTCTAGCAATCAAGATAATAATGCAAACTATTTTGCTCATTTGGTACCAAAAGTTAGAGGACTAAGAAGGATGGGGGCAGCAGCATATGATTTAGCCAATGTTGCCGCAGGAATTTTAGATGGTTATTGGGAGTTAAATTTAAGCCCATGGGATGTTGCAGCAGGATTGTTAATTTTAGAAGAAGCTGGTGGTAAAGTGATTTATCTGCCGGAAAAAAGAGGTATTTCACTTGTGGCAGGAAATGAAGTTATTGTGAAAAAAATATATGATGAACTTAAAGTTGTCGATAGCAAGAAAATTTAAAAATAAAGAGAGGATGTTAGAATATCCTCCCTAATCACTCACTTCCTTTTGCCCTTTCATCAGCTTTTCTTGCTCTTTCTAAGGCATTAAGATCGTCACCATCAGCCCTGTCAAGAGAAAATTCTACATCTTCATTGACGGTAATAGGCTTATTATCTTTAGATTTTTTCACCATGTTAATTCCTCCATTGATAAACATTAATATACGCTTTATATTCTTCCAGAAGAAAATTAATGCTATTCATGATATGATAAAAAATGTTTGTTAAAATAATATTACATTGCTTATGATTCCAAATTTAAAAATTATCAAGTTAAGGAGTGTGATAATAGATGTCAAAGTTTCCTAGCTACATCCAAGAAGTTGATGGGGAATTATGGCTAACTGAAGATGAAAGGGATAATATGAAGCTTAGCTATCGGGTAAAGGATATAATATTTGCTGAACAATCTCCATTTCAACATGTAATGATTCTTGATACATATGATTTTGGTCGCACCCTTGTTTTAGATGGGGTCGTTCAAACAACATCCGTTGATGGATATATCTATAATGAAATGATTTCCCACATTCCAATGACACTTCACCCAAATCCTAAAACAGTCCTTATCATTGGTGGTGGGGATTGTGGTGTAGCAAAAGAAGTAACAAAATATGATCAAGTTGAACATATCGATATGGTAGAGATAGACAAATTTGTTGTGGATGTATCACTAAAATATCTACCAGAGGTTTCTGGCAACTTATCCGACGAACGTGTAAACTTTATATATACGGATGGAGTTAAGTTTGTTCAAGAACTTGAAAATAAATATGATGTTATTATCATCGATTCATCTGATCCTGTGGGACCAGCGGAACAACTTTTTTCAGAAGAATTTTACCAAAATCTTCATAAAGCTTTAAAGCCTGATGGAGTTATGGTATGTCAAAGTCAATCTCCTGCATTCCATATGGATGTAACTAAACAAACTTATCAGAGAATCAATAATCTATTTCCAATAACAAGTATCTATACAGCTGTTGTGCCTACTTATCCTGGAGGATTATGGAGTTTTACACTTGGTTCTAAAAAATATGAACCTAAAAATCTAGGAGAAAAATGGCAAGATAAAAGCACAAAATATGTGAATCAGGGAATTGTAGAAAGTTGTTTTGTTCTTCCGGAATTCATGAAAAACAACCTTAAATAAGAAGACAGTAAAAAGGGGAGCACTTAAGCTCCCTTTAGTTTGCACTTATATTCTATTGGCCTACTTGAGATTTAACTTGTTGTAAATCTGTAGGTGAAGCAGGTTGTGCTGGTTGATAATATCCCTTTTGAATTGCTATATTAGCAAGTTGATATTGAAATTGTTCATCAGAGTTGCGAATTTGTTGCAAAGTTTGACGAAGTTGCTGATTAGATGTTTCTCCTATCATTCTGGCGTAATTACCAAGGCCACTTTTTAACATACTTAAAACATCATTAACTATTTCCTTCTCCTGCATCAATAAATCCCCCCTATTGTAAAAATGAAAGTAACTGTTGTTTAGTATTTAATGCAGATTGTGCTGATTGTTGGAGCATTTGTTTTAATTGTTGATCAGTACATTGATTAGCATATTCAGTTAACTTTTTATTCGCTAAATCATGCCCACTTATTAACTCTCTTAGGTGTTGTAGTTCTAATTGTGTTAATTGATTTTGCATTTTCGTACTCCTTTCTTTATGCTGAGCCAATGTTGAGATCTTACATAATATAATGTGCCAATCTAATAGCTGTTTTATTCGTCTTATGTACTTGTAGTCAACCATTTATGAATATTATTGGGGTAAATTAAGAACACTATAATATAGAGATCGTTGACTAAGGGAGGAAAATTATGAAAAAAATCGTGGTAATTGGTAGTGGCGCAGTAGGATCAACTTTTGCTTATACTGTTTTGGTTAAGGGGCTTGCTAATGAGTTAGTAATAATCGATATAAATAAAGATAAGGCCGAGGGGGATGCTTTAGATTTAAATCATGGATTATTGTTAGCACAGCCAATGAAAATCTATGCAGGGGATTATCCAGATTGTGAAGAGGCAGATATTATTGTTATTACGGCTGGTGCTGCACAAAAACCAGGTGAAACAAGACTGGATCTAATGCAACGCAATGTCTCTATTTATCGCCAAATATTATCCGAGGTACTCAAATACAATAAAAGAGCTATTTTTCTAATCGCAACAAACCCCGTCGACATTCTTACTTATATAACGATTAAATTGACCAACTTACCAAGAGAACAAATTATAGGTTCTGGCACACTGTTAGATAGTAGTAGATTTCGCTATTTAATTTCTGAAAAGATAAAAGTAGATCCAAGAAACATTCATGGCTTAATTATCGGGGAACATGGTGATACGGAACTTCCTATTTGGAGTTTACTTAATATTTCCGGAATTAATCAAGACCAAATTGTAGAAGAATCTAGGTTTTATTTATCTGATGAAGATATGGAAGATATATATGAAAACACTAAAAATGCAGCTTATCAAATAATAGAAAAAAAGGGAGCAACCTATTACGCCATCGCATTATCTCTAGCTAAAATTTGTGAGACAATTCTGGGTGATCAAAAGTCAATCATCCCAGTTTCAGTTTATCTAGATGACTACAAAGGCATCAATGATGTTTGTTTAGGTATTCCAAGTGTTGTTGGAAGAAATGGAATTGAAATGATACTTGATATTCCATTATCAAATGAAGAAGAACAAAAATTAATAAATTCCGGTAAAAAATTACGTGAGTTTATCAATCAAATTGAATTAAAACCAATTAACTAATTTGAATCGATAATGTAAAAAAGTTGTAAATTTAAAAGATTGCATATATGAATAAATACATTATATACTAGGCATAAAGAGAAAAGATTTTTTTAAGAGGAGAAATGTCAATGGCAGTAAAATTATTTACCGATTCTAGTTGTGATTTACCGATGGAGGTGATCAAGAGTAATAAAATAATCGTTGTTCCTTTAAGGATTACCTTTGATAACGAAAGTTATTTAGATCGAGTTAATCTTGAAGTTTCTGAATTTTATCAGAAAATGAGGGAACATGAAGAATTGCCTAAAACAGCGGCACCATCTCCACATGATTATCTAGAAATACTTGAGCAGGAGCTAGGTCCTCAAGATGAAGGAATTATAATAACATTATCTTCCCAATTAAGTAGTACCCTTCAAAGTGCAAAAATGGCAATAGAAATGTATAAGGAAAAATACTCAAATGCTAAAGTTGTTGCACTTGATTCAAAAAATGCTTCTGTTGGGTTAGGATTAATTATGATACAGGCTGCTAAATTAAGAGATAATGGGTTAGCCTTTGCAGAAATTGTTAAAAAAATTCGGGATGTCATTGATAAAACCCATACTCTAATCTTACTAGACTCACTAGAAAATACTATCAAAGGAGGAAGATTGGATAAGGTTAGGGGTAAGGTTGCAACAATATTATCAATCAAGGTCTTAATGAAGAACAGTTTCCAAGGTTCAATTGATATAATCGACAAAGTTCGGGGTTCGAATAAGGCAGTTAGCAGATTATTAGATTTTATAGGAATGTACGGAGAAAATCTTGAAGAGAAATTTTTAGCGATTGCCCATTCAGAATGTGAAGAAAAAGCAATTAAATTGAAAAAGATGATTGAGGAAAGATATAAAACTGCTAAGATTATTATTACAGAAATAGGCCCGACTGTAGGCACTTATGCAGGTGAGGGAGGAATACTTATATCATTTTAGGTCGTACAATATGTACGATCTTTTTTATAATTTTTGTTTGTATAAATTCACCAATAGCGTTGCATAAAAGTTATAGTGGTTAGTTCACACAATATTCTGAACAATATTTTCCTAAACTTCGACCAAAGAACCAGTAACCAACTAAAGGTGATCACTGTCCATTTGGCAATTATTACTATTTGATTTAATTATTCACAAAAAAACAAAACAACTTACAATAACTATTTTTATCCTGGTGCTTTAACCATTAACTTTATCCAATTATCGTATGGCTTCCAAAGTAAAATTCGTAACCAGCGA
>NZ_MIJF01000028.1 GCF_001730235.1 Vulcanibacillus modesticaldus
CGTTATCTAAAGAATAGGTATCTTTAACCAAATCGTATATAAAGCTAAAGTCAATTGCTTGATCTATTTTCCTCACTAGATGATCCTCTGGTACTAAATCTTCTATTGATACTAATTCAACTTGAGTTCTTACATCTTCCTTACGTTTTGTTAACATGTTTCTCCCCTCACAAGATATTTATTACATACTTATTATACAAAAAAAGCTTGTAGATTTGTCTAAATAAAGACTTTGTCTACAAGCTGAAAAGCCGTAGATACGGCTTTTTTTATTGTTTAGGAAACATATTACTTACTAGACCTTTTTCTTATTACTACGATACTTGATAGCATATTGATGAAAATTCCACTGTTTAAAGAATTTCTCCCCTGCCTTTATGCCTGAAATAAATAATTTTTCCCGCTGCTCTCTACTTATATCAAAATCGGTTGCCTTAACTCCAATATTCGGTACCAATATTGTTCTTACAAAGTTTTGTTCCTTAATAGATCTGGTATCATGGGCTTCTAGCATGGTATTAATTAAAGCAAATCCTAAAGAAATCGGTCCATTAATCATATTTTCTTGATCGTTCTTATTGGAAACAAGGCGGAATCCAAAGGTTGGCCATCGTGGAAAGCGATTACTATCAAAAATCCAAACCGGAAAATTACTGAGTAACCCACCATCTACGATATAATGAATCCTTGTTTTATTACCATCACTTACAGTAAGTTTTACTGGACTAAAAAAATAAGGAATACTTGAACTCATTCTAACAGCTAAAGCTATATCCATCGATTCAGGATCAATACCATAGCGTTTGATATCGTCAGGTAGCACTAACATTTCCCCACTAGTAATATCAGAAGCAATAATATATAAAGTATTTTTCAAATCACTAAACTTTTTTACTCCTTTTTTGAGTAACTTTTCTCTCATCCAGTGTTCAATATACTCACTTGAATAGATACCATAATACAGCCAAAGATTTAATAAATTACCAATGACTGGTAGGCCGCTAGCTCCTCTTTTTTGATTAAACTGTTTATAATCAAGATTCATAATCTCTTCTTTTAATTCTTTTGCAGTATAACCAGCAGCTAATAATGCGGCAATAATTGCCCCAGCAGACGTTCCAGCTAATCTTTTCCATTTATAACCTCTTTTTTCAGCTTCATAAATAGCACCTACTAATCCAATTCCCTTTACTCCTCCTCCTTCTATGACCGCATCAGCATACATAAGCACCCCTCCCAATTTCCCTTAAATTATCAAGCTGTTTTATTTAACTAAATCTCTGTAGTTATAGCAGTATTCCTTAAAACGTTTTTTCACATCTGGGTTATGTTCAAAAAAATTGACTAATAATTCTATGGATGATATAGATCTTTGGCCTAGATGGTGTTCAATTCCCTCCACTTCTAAGTAAATACTTTCTTCATCCTTTACCCCAATTAGATGTAAAAATTTTTCCAGAATTTTATGACGATGGACAAGTTTTTTTCCAATTTTTTCACCTTTACTCGTTAATTTTAATCCCCGGTATTTCTCATATACTACATACTGCTCTTTATCAAGTTTCTGGATCATTTTTGTTACAGAAGAGGGATTCACATCTAACGCATTAGCAATATCTGTTGCCCTAGCATATCCTTTTTTATCGATAAGTTGGTAAATCTTTTCTAAATAATCTTCCATGCTAGGCGTAGGCATTTGAAGCCTCCTCTCATTTTATCTCTTATTACAATTTATTCGTGGTAATTGACTTTATCACAATGATACTTCCTAACTATTATTTTTTTTAAAATCGTCAACTAGGTTTAAAAATAAATATTATAGAAAATGCGAGCAATACTATAGAAAAAAACTTATTAATTATTGGTATTGGCTTATTTTTTTTTTGAAATATGATTTTCATCACATATAATCTTATTCAAATTTGATATAGTTCTAATAAATTGAGTAAATGTTAAGGAGGTATTTAATGTGAGAAGCAATAATGAAAACGACAAAACTAACTGGCATTTAGATATCGAATCGTATGGGGTGACTGATGTTCGCAATTTAGGTTACGATCCCTTTCAATTGATTATGGAGCTTGCTGACAACACCGCAGATGGAGATGGTTTTGCAATTATCCAACGATTTGAACCTTTACCAATAATCAATATTTTAAACGGTAAAGGATTTGTTCATTTAACAAAAAAAATATCTGATTCCAAATATATTGTTTATTTTCATAAAACAGAATCACCTTCGACCCACAAGGCAAAAGCAAATCAAAGTAACAAGGTACCGGTTGTTATTCAATCAGCAACTCCGGTAGTTTATCCTATTTTATTGAAAATGCTCCAGTCTGAAAAATTAAGTAAAATGATTGAGATAAGTGATTTAAAGATTTGGGAAGAGACAGAAAAACATATGGGTTGGATAACGAGTGGAAAAGCTGACATTACTTTTTCTGCAATTGTAGCCGCTTCTAAATTGTATGCAACAGGCCAAGATATCAAATTGTTGTCTGTGAATATTTGGGATAATTTCAATCTGCTTACTAGAGGCTATGTGGCACATAGTCTAAGTGATTTAAAAGGACACACAATCCATATGCCTTTATTCAAAAGTGCCCCACCATATGCAATTACATCGTATTTGATGAAGAAAGAAGGATTAAATCCTAACGAATTTGACTTTGAATTTGGCGAACCATTTGGTAGACCAGATGAAATGAAAGACAAATTTATTTCCGGAGAAATAGATACTGTATTACTACGGGAACCCGAATCAAGTTTTGCTTTAGCAAAGTTAAAAGAAGTTGAAGTAAGTGTAATCAATTACGGCGATCTATGGAGAAAAATACATCCAGATCTTGAAAAGTTACCAAATGCCGGATTGATAGTTAAAGGTGAATTTTACAGAAATCACAAAGAGATTCTTAATGTTTTTATTGAAGAACTTGATAAAGCAACACAGTGGGTTAAAGAAAATCCTGATGAAGCAGCCTTACTTTCTTATAAGAAAATGGAAGTTTCATTCGAGGAAGCTAAGTTATTTTGCAGTAGAGTTACCTTCGAACATAAATTAGTTAAAGAAGTTAAAGATGAAATCAAACAATATATTGATATTTTAAAAAATCAAGGCGTGATCAAACTTAAAAAAGATCTAGACGAAGAATTCTTTGGAACTTTATCATAATTCAATCACTGTCATCCCGAAAAATCTGTTATTAGTTCTTAATATTAATAAAGTATATTAAAAAGTGGCCTTGTTTGTTCAAGGCCACTTACAGAAATTATCATCAATTAATACTAAAACCAGCTTACACCAAACCATTTAGTTAAATAAATTGTAATTTTACTCATTTGATCTGTTAAAAGAAGAATACCAATTATCACTAGAGTAACTCCACCAATTTTCATAATTATCTTTGAATAACGTAAAATCCATCTTGTTGATCCGATAAAAAATGCCATTATGAAAAATGGAATTGCGAACCCAATACTGTAAACAGTTAACAATAAAGCACCGCTAGATGGATCAGACGCTGCTAAAGCTAAGATCACTGCTAAAATCGGTCCAACACATGGAGTCCACCCAGCTGCAAAACTAAAACCAATTAAAGTTGATCCTAAGTAACCAGTAGGTTTGTTTGAAAATTCTATTCGTTTTTCTTGCATTAACCATTCCCATTTAATCCAACCACCGATAAATAACCCCATTATGATTATTATGATCGCTCCGATTACCCTCACTAAATCCTGTGATTGGTAGAACAACTCTCCTAGGAAACTAGCAGCAAACCCCATAGAAATAAAAATAATTGAAAAACCTACAATGAAAAAGAGAGTATGTAACAACGCTCTATTTCTAATTTCTCTTTTATTAAAATCATTACTAAGGGTATCTACTGATATTCCAGTTATGTAAGAAAGGTACGAAGGATATAAAGGCAAAACACAAGGTGAGATAAAAGACAACAAACCTGCACCAAAAGCTATCAATAAACTTACATCAACTCCATCCATAAAAAGGTTTCCCCCTTATCAAAGCAAAACATTTTGGATTTGTTATGCAGTTACTGTAACAAAACACTGAAGCATTTTCAACAAGATGATATTATTTTTACAAAAAATTTAAAGACACAAAAAAAACTTGGTCAAGCCAAGTAATTTATCTAAAATCTATATCAATTTCAGCATTATCTTGATTTAATTCATTAATTTTTTTTAGCTGAATTCTTAAAATACCTTTATCATATTCAGCCCTAGCTCCTTCTTTACTTACTTTAGCAGGCAATTGTATTGTTTGATAGAAATACTCTGAATAGCTCTCTCTTATGCTCTCACCATAATTTGATTTTACTTCATTATATCTATCCAAAGTACCATAAACGATAAGATGATCATTAAACAATTTTGCACGTAATTGATGGTCCTTAGAGAGACTTGGGACTTCAAGAAAAATATCTATCATATTATCATGTTCTTTTACTTTAACATTTGGTAAATTAGAATCATACTTTAGAAATTGCTTCCATTTTTGATAAGTTCCCATGTATTTGTTAAAATAACTTATCAAACTCTTTTCTAATTCGTTAAATATTTTTTCTAGTTCATTCATATTCATCACTTCCTTCATCCTTATATTACGCAAACCTAAATAACAGAGTTCTAGGGAGACGACTATTTTTACGCTATAATAAAAAAGAAATAAATTCTGAGGTGAATTCGTCATGGATGGTAGAAGAAGAACATCTGAAGAAAGAAGAAAATTTATTCTTCAATGGTTAAAAGAGAGTAATGAGCCATTAACCGGACAAGAAATTGCTGAAAAAACTAATGTTAGCAGACAAGTAATAGTACAAGATATTTCTATCTTAAAAGCCAAAAACGAACCTATTATTGCTACGTCTCAAGGTTACATTTATATGAATACCAATCAAGAACTTTATACATTTAAGAGATTAATAGCTTGCATTCATTCTTTTGAACAAACAAAAGAAGAACTAATGATTTTCGTAGATCATGGAGTATATGTTCGTAATGTTATTATTGATCATCCAATATATGGAGAAATCACTGCTCCATTAATGCTAAAGAATAGAAGAGATGTTTATAATTTTATCAATAAATTAAAGGATACAAATGCAACTTTATTATCAACATTAACAAATGGTATCCATCTTCATACTATTGAAGCAGAAACAAAAGAACAGTTAGATGAAGTTTGTTATGAATTAGATAAAAATGGATTTTTACTTTCAAAGGACGAATAAAACCTTTGTTACTAGGAGTTGATTACAATTGATCATCTATGACTATAAAGGCAAAAAACCTAAAATTGCAACAAGTGCATTTATAGCTGAAACTGTTGTAATTACAGGTGATGTTAGCATAGGAGAAAAGACTAGTATTTGGTTTAATACCGTTATTCGTGGTGATGTTTCCAAAACAATAATTGGTAATCAAGTAAACATTCAAGATAATTCAGTATTGCATCAAAGCCCTAATATTCCTTTAATCATCGAGGATAATGTTACAATTGGCCATCAAGTTATATTACATAGTGCTATTATTAAAAAAGGTGCTTTAATAGGTATGGGTTCAATTATATTAGATGGAGCAGAAATCGGGGAAGGAGCATTTATTGGTGCTGGAAGTTTGGTCCCCTCTGGGTTAAAAATTCCCCCACATACATTGGCTTTTGGACGTCCAGCAAAAGTAATTAGAAATTTAACAGTAGAAGATCAAAAAGAAATGAAACGCATTGTTAATGAGTATGTAGAAAAAGGGCAATATTATAAAACATTAAAGTCTTCCTATTAAACTGTAATAATTTCACTTTCAATTTCAAATACTATCCTTGATCACTTTTTTTAGGGGGACTTTAATCACGTATGTTAAACATTAATGACCTGACCATGATTATTACTGCAACGATAATGGGGACTCTAGCACGAATTTTCACATTAAAAGAAGATATTAGACAATATCCTAGTTACCCTAATGGATATTTGATTCACATCGTAATCGGTTTTGTTGCTGCTGGCTTAGGTGCTGTAGCAATACCAGCCTTGTTAAGCAAAAATTACATCGCTATCACCTTTCTAGTTCTAGCTGTTCAACAGTTCAGAGATGTGAGAAAAATGGAAAAAGATAGCTTATTAAGTCTTGAAGAGACAGAGTATACTTATCGTGGTAATGCTTATATTGATGGAATTGCTAAGACATTTGAAGCTAGAAACTATTTTGCGTTGATTGTAGCTTTATCTGTTTCGTTTGTTATTCAAATATTAAAATCTAAACTATGGTTAGAAGTGGTAATCTCCATTATCGTTGGAATAGTCATAATATTCTTATTAACACGTTTTTCAAAAGGTAAATCCGTTGGAGATATTGCCGATGTTAAGCCAGGTAAAATTGAAATCAAGGACTCAGAACTTTATGTAGATGGTATTTTTGTAAGTAATATTTTGGGGAGTGACAATGCAAGAAAATTATATAAAGAGGAAGGAATTGCTGTTGTTATTTACCCTAAAGAGGATCATTTTCGTGTTACTTTAGATCACTATGGCCAACGACAAGCTATTCTTTTTGAAGCTACAAGGGCGTTAGGTTTAAAACGTTATCACTTTACCCGAAAAGATTACGAAAAAGGAAGGATTGTAGTTACACTGGTTCCTATAATTAGTGATATAAATAGATTAATTGACTCTGTGAAAAATACGCCTTTATTAGAATCTGTTCAAAAAAGTCACTCAGTTATGAAAACGAATTTGTTGAGGAGCGAATAAAATGGGTAAAGAAGCTAATATTAAGCCGCCGTATGAGATTCTAGCTTTTATAACCATTAATAAAGATCGGGTGTTAGCTGGAAATGCATTATCTTTATATACTGACACTAAAGAAGTTCAAAAAATGCTGACAGTCGATATTGCTAAGGCTTTAAAAGCCGATATCGTGGAATTGAAAACCGGAGATTATATGGTAATTCGTGTTTAATTTTTAGACATAATAATAGCTGTCGAGAAATACCCGACAGCTAAAACTTTATAAGTATAAATTAGCAACAACTATCATGCCCGTGGTCATGGTTCATATGACCTTTCTTTTCTTCTTTTTCATGTTTTTTCATTTGCTCATCCTTGTGAGCATGATCATGTTTGTGAGCATGTTCTTTATGATCATGTTTTTTATGGTCGTTACCTCCGCAGCACCCCATTTATAATACCCCCTTTCATCTTACAATGCAACGACAATATTAAGCAACTACATCGTATCCTTGATCTTCAATTGCTTCTTTCATTTGCTCGAAAGAAACTTTATTTTCATCAAATACAACTGTGACATTTTTGTCCTCTAGGCTAACTACAGCCGAAGCAACACCATCTAATTTTTTTAGTGCTCCTTCTACTGACATTTTACAATGCCCGCAAGTCATTCCTTCAACTCTAATAACTTTTTCCATTGTTTATTCACCTCCTTCAAAAGAATTATTATAATTCAATTTTCTTTAATCTTAATGAATTTAAGACTACTGAAACAGAACTTAATGCCATCGCTGCACCAGCCACCCATGGAGCAAGTAAACCGGCCATTGCTATAGGTATACCGAGAGTATTGTAAATTAATGACGCAAATAAATTTTGTTTAATATTGCGCATCGTTTTCTTACTAATGAAAATCGCATCTGCAATACCTTTTAAGCTACCACCGATAAGTGTAACGTCAGCAGCCTCAATAGCTATATCTGTACCAGTACCAATCGCAATTCCTACATCCGCAGTCGCTAGAGCAGGTGCGTCGTTAATACCATCACCAACCATTGCTACAGCATAACCCTGATCTTTTAACTTTTGAACCTCTTTAGCCTTGTCTTCAGGTAAAACCTCAGCTCTTACTTCGTCAACGCCTACCTTTGCCGCTATACTTTTAGCTGTACGAAGATTATCTCCAGTAATCATCACAACTTTAATACCCATCTCTTTAAGCTTGCTGATCGCCTGTTGAGAATCTTCTTTTACAGTATCAGCAACAGCAAGTATACCTAGTAATTTTTCTGAAGTTGCTGCAACAACTACTGTTTTACCTTCTTCTTCTAAACGGGTCATTTTGGTTTCTAATTCGCCTACTTCAATTCCTAAACGGTTAATAAATCGTCTTGTACCTACATATACCATTTCGCCCTCAACATTAGCTTGTAACCCATTTCCAGGAACAATTTCGAAATCAGTTGTTGATAATAATGAAATACCTTTTTCTTTAACACCATTGACAATCGCTTTACCAATAGGATGTTCAGAATTCTGTTCGATAGAGGCAACAATTTTTAATAATTGTTCTTCTGATATCTCAACAGGATAGTAATCAGTTAATTCTGGTTCTCCCTTTGTTATTGTTCCTGTCTTATCTAAAACTACTGCATTAATTTTTTGGGTATTTTGTAAATGTTCTCCACCTTTAAATAAAATACCATGTTCTGCAGCTTTTCCTGTACCAACCATTATGGAAGTTGGCGTAGCTAAACCTAATGCACATGGACATGCAATAACTAAAACAGCGATCGCATTAATTAAAGCATGTGCAAAGTTATATGGATCTAGCCAGAAATAATAACCAATAAATGTTAATACTGAAATCACAATAACAATCGGTACAAAAACACCTGAAATTACATCAGCAAGTTTTTGAATTGGAGCTTTAGTACTATTAGCATCTTCAACGGCTTTAATAATCTGAGCTAATGCTGTTTCTTTTCCTACTTTTGTCGCTTTAAATTTGAAGGTACCGTGTTTGTTTATTGTCGCGCCAATGACAATATCGCCAACTTTCTTGTCTACTGGTATACTTTCACCAGTGATCATTGACTCGTCAACTGAGGAGTAACCATCAATAATTTCACCATCGACAGGGATCTTTTCACCGGGACGTACTATAATTATGTCACCTTTTACTACTTCCTTAATCGGAACTTCAATCACTTCACCATTACGCTCAACCATTGCTGTTTTTGCTTGAAGACTCATCAACTTCTTAATCGCTTCAGATGTTCTTCCTTTTGCTACAGCTTCTAAATACTTACCAAATAGTACTAATGTAATTAATATTGCACTTACTTCATAGTATAATTGATCTGATCCAATGATTGAACTATAAACACTATAAAAATATGCAGCAGATGTACCAAGAGCTACCAAAACATCCATATTGGCACTACCATTTTTTAACGCTGAATATGAACCATGATAAAACTGATAACCAATATAGAACTGAACCGGTGTAGCTAGTAAAAATTGGAACCATCCATTCATAATTATCTCAGGTGTTATAGATTCCAAACCAAAGTGAGCTAACATACTCCATAATAATGGGAAAGACAAGATTGCTGAAATAATTATTTTTCTCAACTTTGCTTTCAGCTCTTTATCTTTGGCTGACTCTTTTTCGTCATCCTCATCTTCTTCTCGAATTTTAGCTTCGTAACCGACGTCTTTAATCTTCTTGATTAAATCGCTTGGATCTAACTCGTCTGAATTATATTCCACTACAGCCTTTTCCATTGCTAAGTTTACATTAGCGGAATAGACGCCAGGAAGACTATTCAGACCTTTCTCTATCCGACCCACGCAAGAAGCACATGTCATCCCAATGATATCTAATTCTATTTTGTCTTTTGCTACTTTATAACCCAAATCCTTGATCTTATTCTCGATTTCTTCTAATGATGTTTTTTCTGGATTAAATGTTATAGATGCCTTTTCTAATGTTAAATTTACTGAAGCATCTACCCCTTCCATCTTGTTTAAACCTTTTTCGATTCGTGTAGAACATGTCGCGCAAGTCATACCTTGAATTTTTAAGGTGGTTTGTATCTCACTTGACATTTTAAATCAACTCCTTCTCTCTCTCTTATTGTTTACTTGATGAATAACTTTATTACATCCATTAATTCGTCAATTACTGGGTCACCTTCACCAGATTGAATAGCACGGGTAACACAGCCATATGTGTGATGTTTTAAAATAGATAGTCCTACCTTATCTAGCGCGGCTTGTATTGCTGCAATTTGAGTCAAAATATCAATACAATATCGATCGTTCTCTACCATTTTTTGGATGCCGCGTACTTGACCTTCGATTTTTCTTAGCCTTTGTAAGATTTTTTCTTCAGTATCATTGGGAAACCTATCACTTGACAACTTCTCCATAATATACCCTACCCCCTATCGGTTTAACATTATTATAGTATAGATATTCTAAAAAATAAAGACTAAAAGTGTAAACATTTTATTAAGAAATGAAGAAAAAGTGACCTTAAAAAGGTCACATTTTCTTTACAAAAGATTATTTACTTAAATTCAAAAATTATTTATTGAAATAAATTAATTAATTCTTTAATCTTTTCTTCAGCTGATGCAATTTCATTTTTTGCTTTATTTATATCTGGATTTTTTACTTCACCTAATTCACCCAGTTCGTGGATCAATTCTCCTAATTCATTACGTAGATCGGCATTTTTAGCTTTAAGTTGATCACCTACTGCATCGATTACTTCATCTAGTTCTGTTGCCTTTTCTCCAGCCAATTGAGCATTGCCAGCATCTAACGCATTACTAATTTCTTTGACAATCTCTAACGCGTTTTCTAAAGCAACTAATTCTGGGCTTTTAACTTCTTCATCAGTGAATAATGCTTTAGCAGCATTTATTTTTTCTTTAGCAATATTTAAATTATTTCTTGTTTCATCTAAATCAGGGTTAGCTGTTTCATTTAACTCCAACAATTCATGAATCGCTTCACCCATCTCATCTGTTAATTCTTGATCTTTTGCAGCAATTTTTTCTTTAATCGCATCAATTGTTTCATCTAATTCTATTGCTTTTTCACCAGCTAATTTAATGTCTTCTGTATTTAAAGCTTCACCAATTTCGTCAGCAATTACTAAAGCTTGATTTAAGACTTTTATTTCCAAAGTCTCAGATACTTCTTCATCAGCGAATAATGCTTTAGCAGCATTTATTTTTTCTTTAGCAATATTTAAATTATTTCTTGTTTCATCTAGATCAGGGTTAGCTGTTTCATTTAATTCCAACAACTCATGAATCGCTTCACCCATCTCATCTGTTAGCTCCTGATCTTTTGCAGCAATTTTTTCTTTAATCGCATCAATTGTTTCATCTAATTCGATTGCTTTTTCACCAGCTAATTTAATGTCTTCTGTATTTAAAGCTTCACCAATTTCGTCGGCAATTACCAAAGCTTGATTTAAGACAATAATTTCGTTAGATGCAATCTCACTTTCTTCGCTTTCTTCATCTACCTCGCCTTTAGATTCATCAAGACTTTCACCTTGTTCAGTTTCGCCCATACCAATATGTTGTTCTGGTTTTGTTATGTAGGCATTAATTGTTAAGACTACAGCCAACACAACAAGAATTGCTCCTATGCTAACTATTACCTTTCTTTGCTTCAGTGATGCAGATGGTTTTTTGTCAATAAATGGAATTGCAAGTAATCCGATTACTAATAATGTTGATGCCACAATGAGTCCCATTAAACCAAACCAGTTTTCAATTGAAAAGATACTCATGAAAATCCATGGTGGTTTTGTTGCCTCTACTCCACTAACTGGAGCTGGACCGATAGTTGGTGGTAAAATTAACGCAAAAATTGACATTAAACCAAATGCAATGAAACCATACGCAATTAGATGCTTAAAATGAACTAAGAATGTGCTTTCTCCTTCTTCTTCTTTAGACCTCTTCCAAGGTAATGGAGAAATTCCAAGTAATTTTACCAATAATAAATGCGCTGGAATTAAAGATAGTAAGATTAATGGTAATAAATTGGTGTGAAGACTAAACATTCTAGTTAATAATGAAACTCCATTTTCTTCAGAGAAAAAGGCCGCTAAAGGTCCTACCAGATCTCCTGCAGCTTTTGCATGAGCTAAAGCTTCAGCTGCTTCTTGGTCCCATTTTAAAATGGTACCAGTATAATACAATCCAACCATTACTAAGAATAAAACTACACCTAACAACCAATTAACTTCTCTTGGTTTTTTATATGATCCATAGAAGAAAACTCTTAGAAGATGTATTATTACTGTTACAATAGCTACTTGTGCTGACCAATAATGGAGTCCCCTAATAAAATTACCTAAATCATATTGTGTTAAAAAGTCTCGGATACTGCTATTAGCAGCCTCTGGAGTAGGTGAATAAAACTGAGCTAAAATAATTCCAGTTACAATTAACACTATAAAACTAATTAATGTAATTCCGCCAAGTGTATAAAGAAGGGTATTGGCATGACGAGGCACTTTATAATTAAATGCTTCTACAGGAACCCTCTCCTTGAACCATCTTTTAAATTTACTCATTGTTAGCTCCCCTTTCTACATCGGCTTTTTGCCTAAGCAAAAGAATACCGATAAAGACAGAAATTATAGCAATGATAAGCAGAATAATGTTAGCGAGATTAAACTGAAAACTTGGAGCCAGTTCAAGATCAACAAGAGGATCTCCGCCGATAGCTTCCACCATTAATAACATGGCCTCTTCATTATTTCCAGCTTCTAGACTCTGTTTTGCTTCTTGCAGTAATTCACCATCAGCAACTTGTTGTTTTTTGTTAGCATCTATCGCTTCATCAAGTTTGGCAAGTGCCATATCCATATCCTCAATCCCCTCGATAAAAGCGATGGACTGTTTTACTAACGACTTAACATCTACTGGAGCTTCTCCGCCACCGTGTGCAAGAGCCGTAGTACCAGTAGCTAATAAAAAGATTACCATCATAAATAATACTGCTTTGTTTTGCAAAATGTTATCCCCCTTTTACCTAATATAATATTGCCACAATAAAAGATAACAGACGAATGTCACAGATATATTAACAAATTGTAAACAAAAACTTTTTTTATATTATTGTCACTCTTTATTCACAATTTATTCATAAAAAAACCGACTAGTTGCCGGTCAAATTTTTCCAAATGGGAAGTGTGAATGAAAATGTACTTCCATGATTTAATTTACTTTTAACACTCACTTCTCCTCCATGAGCTTCAACTATGCTTTTAACGATTGCTAAACCTAACCCAGTACCACTAGTTCCTGGTGTTCGGGCTTTATCCGCTTTATAAAATCTTTCAAAAACAAAAGGTAAGTCAGCTTCAGAAATTCCCTTACCATTATCCGTAATTTCTACTTTAACTTTATTATCTAAATAAAATTCCTTTATTTGAATCATCCCATTTTGAGGGGTGTATTTAATTGCGTTCTCCAATAAATTATTCAAAACTTGCTCAATACGAAATGAATCTGCATATATCCATAATGATTGATCTGGGATAAATACTTGCAGTTCAATTTGTTTTTCGGTTAATTTCGGTTCTATGTGTGCCAAAATTCGCCTAATCGTTTCATTTAAATCGATTTTCGTTTTTTGTAATTCAAAGGACTTTGCTTCGATTCTAGAAAGATCAAGTAGATCTTGAATCAGTCTAGACATATTTGCAATCTTATCCAAACCAATATATGCAAACTTTTTCAACTCAGTAATCTCAGTAATCTTATTATCAACTATTCCTTGAAATACTCCACTTATAAATGTGATAGGAGTTCGTAGTTCATGAGAAACATTTGCAATAAAATCTCGTTTGATTTGTTCAGATTTTATAATTTCTTCTGCCATATAATTGAATGTTTTAGCCAATTGAGCTACTTCATCATCACCTTCATCGTTTACTCTTTCTACTTCCTTTTTCTTAACTAATTTCATAGCTGCAATATTCATTTGAGTAATGGGTTTTGTTACTCTTTTGGAAAATAAATATGTTAAAAATACGGCGATAGACATCGCTATCAATCCTGCAACAATGATAAATTTCAAAACTTGACGCATTGAATTTTGAATATCATAAATCAAAGAATGAATAGATAAAGCTCCAACTATTAAGCTACCATCGCTAATTGGAATAGCTACTGATAATACTTCATCATTAAAAAATGTTAAATTTCTATATTTTTTGATAATTATTTCATTGTTTAATACCCTATTCCATTCCTCATCTGTAAATGAATCATCGCTAATCAAGTGTTCATATGAGTGAAACTTTTTATAGAGTTCACCATTCCGGTCAAAAAAAATAATCCCCGCATTTAACTGATGTTCAGCATCCTCCATAATTTTACTTAATGTTTCCAAATCTATTTCATTTTTAAGATAAGAGTTTATTGCATCACTTAATTCTTTACCTTGATTAACTATAAGTTCCGTTTTAGCTTTGTAATAATAATCTTGGAACAGATACGCCAACATTAAACTTAATACCATAAGTGTGATCAAAATTACAATCAGGTATCCAGCCATCAACCTTCGAGCAAAGCTTTTAAACATTATTACTTTTCACCTCAAACTTATAACCAACACCCCATACAGTTTTGATTTGCCAAGAATCTGGAGCCTTTAATTTTTTGCGCAATCGTTCAATATGAACATCAACGGTACGTGTACTCCCTGTAAAATCAAATCCCCAGATTTCTTCTAGTAACTGTTGTCTAGTAAATACTTGATTAGGATTACTAGCTAGATAATAAAGCAGTTCCATCTCTTTTCGTGTAAGTTCAACCTCTTCATCTCCAGATCTTATTTGAAACTCATTTAAATCTATTACAAGATTTGGATAAATTATTTGCTTGGTTTTAATTCCTTGAGGTGAATATCGGCGTAATACAGCTCTAACTCTTGCAACTAATTCTCGAAAATCAAAAGGTTTAACAATATAATCATCGGCTCCTATTTCTAATCCTAAAATTTTGTCAAATTGCTCCCCTTTAGCAGTAAGCATTATTATTGGTACATTACTAACTTTCCGAATTTCTTTGCATACTTCCCAACCATCTAATTTAGGGATCATAATATCTAAAAGTACTAAATTTGGTGCTGTTAACTTAAATACTTCTAAAGCTTTTATACCGTCATTAGCAACAACTACTTCAAAGTTTTCTGGCATAAGATACGATTTTATTAACTGCGTCAAATTATAATCATCATCTACAACAAGGATTTTCATTTTTTCATTTTTCATAATTTTAATATTCACCTTTCTGAAAATGGTCTATGATTCAATAGATAAATTCTGTATTTATTAAAAATAGTATGCAATTTCAAAAACCATCCAAGAAGGATGGTTAAAGGTCATTTGCATATTCTACTTTTCGCCTTCTTTAACTAATTCAATTGTTTTATTTTATTTAACACTTTAAAGTAATAATTGTAAAGAGGTTATTATGATTATCATTATTATCTTAGTATTTTATGAAATAAATATCAAGAAATTATGAAGATGAATAAATATTTAAAGCAGCTACTTACTCTTTGTAAATAGCTGCTAATAATTGGGGGTATTTAAGTTTATCTTGTTCCATGCATTTGTTGCATGAAAATTTGCATTTGCCCAAAATCAATATTTTGGTCTTCCATAAATCTTCCCATTTCATTAAAATCTATATTACTTTCTTGCATATACTGCCACATTTCGTTAAAATCTGCTCCAGAATTCATCATTTCAAACATTTCATCTACATCTAAACCTTGTTCTTCCATGAAACGATCCATCTGTTCAACATCTACACCTTGTTGCTCCATCAATTGATACATTTGCTCTTCGTCAATGCCATACATATATTGTCCCATATAAGCATCATCAAAGTTTTGTGGTTGCATCCAAAATTGATTGTTTAAATTGTCATTGTCATCACCACGAGCGTAAGTCACGTATGCTGCTCCACCAAATGCTAATCCAAGCACCAAAACACCTATTAGCAGCTTTTTCATTTTATTCACCTCTTATAATAAGTTCTTTTTAATTTCTTCGAACTCTTCTGGTGTAATCTCACCCTTTGCCAAACGTTGCTTTGCAATTTCTAATGCATCAGATGATCCAGTTTTATTTGTTCCTATTATTGATCCATTTCGATTTGAATTTTTAAGTACAAAATAGATGATCACACCGATAAGAATTAAACTAAAGAACATCACGCCAAATCCACCTCCTATTCCACAATCAGCGAAATTTCCATATCCAGGCCACATTCTTTATTACCTCCTTGCTAATGATTATCTTAATGTAATCATAATGATAATTTATGAATGTTTTATGAAGAAGATCTACTCAGTTAGAATTTTTTTCATTCTCAAGTATTCCTCTTCGGTAATTTCGCCTTTAACGAATCTCATTTTCAATACTTCTAATGATTTATCGCCTTGAGGACTACTTTCTAAATGGTCATAAGTCTCATGTTCAGGATATCTTCTTCCATGACCGCGACCATGATCGTGATCCCGTGATCGGAAGATATGTCCAATCCCTCCACAACCAAAAAGTCCCATGATTTATCCTTCCTTTCAATTGAAAACTTGATATTGATTTTTACATTTTAAAGTTTATCAATAATTTGTGAAGAAATAATGAATTTATCTAATAATTACTTTTCCGTACATTCCTTCAGCTGCATGCCCAGGAACCTGACAAAGATAATACAATTCTCCTGACTTGTTAATTGAAAAGGTTGTTTTAGCAACAGGATAATTTCCAGCGGAAGCCTCCGGTATCGGAATTAGACTTACCCCTGAATAGCCACCATCCATCATTGACATATATGAATATGGAGGTTTAGCAGTAGTAAATTCAACACCATGAGGCATTCCCTCATCCTCGTTGACCAACGTTAATGAAATATTTGTATTTTTAGGAATAATAATTGTAGGGTTGATTAAACCATCAATTACAAATCTGCCATCAGCATATTCTGGACCTCCAATTAAAACAATATTGATATTTTCTCCTCTATAAGTAATAGTATTATTTTCTCTATCTACGATTGCATTTTGTAGTGAAGAAATTTCTAATTTTTTTACTTCCTCTGAGTTTAAATACGCTACTTTTGTATCCGAGTAATAGCCCATATTACCCATTAATCCATATAATTGATTTCCATTAAACATAAAATATTGAAATGCATACATTCCTCCAACCGTTACTATAATAATTAAGGCCACCGTTAATAATATTTTTCTCTCCATCCAACCACCTCTAATTAATTCTTACTATAAGCATAACCAACAATAATGAAGAATTTATGGAGAATTAGATTTTTTTATGTTCCGTAAATGTTCATTATATGTTGTTGCAAAATAATGTTCACCAGTATTATTTTTTTTAGTAA
The DNA here is from genome assembly GCF_001730235.1 of Vulcanibacillus modesticaldus. Lineage (GTDB taxonomy): Bacteria > Bacillota > Bacilli > Tepidibacillales > Tepidibacillaceae > Vulcanibacillus > Vulcanibacillus modesticaldus. The sequence continues at coordinate 17,210 of NZ_MIJF01000028.1, forward strand.
CGTAAAAGAAATAATCATTATTCTCCGGGAAAAGCGCTGCCTTAATTGATGATAACCCTGGATTACTGATAGGACCTGGAGGTAAACCGTTGTTAAGATATGTGTTATAAGGATTATCTACTTCTAAATCAGCATACATTAACCTTTCTTTTTGTTTTCCTAAGATATATTGAATTGTTGCATCAATCTGTAATTTCCAATTTTTATTCAAACGATTGTAAATTACTCCCGAAACAATTGGTCTTTCTTTTTCGACCATAACTTCTCTTTCGATAATCGAGGCTATGGTAACAATTTGGTGAATTGTTAGTTGTTTATCAGCAATTAGCTTATCCCATGAAGGATCCCATTCCTTAGCAAACTGCTCTAGCATCAAATTAATTATTTCTCTTTCGGTTGCACCTTTTTTTACTTCGTAGGTATTGGGAAACAGATAACCTTCGAGCCTATACTTAATGTCCTTATTGTCAGGAATTTGTTTGATAAATGTATAATCAAAATCCCCGTCTTTAGCTAATTGTATAAATTTATCTTGCTGAACTAAACCTTGTTGGGCTAATCTCGCTGCTATTTGTTCTACGGTATAACCTTCTGGGATCGTAAAACGAACACTATCAATTTTATTATTACCTTTAGCGATTATTTTAATAATTTGCGTCAAGTTCATACTCCTTGAAAGCTCATAATATCCCGCTTTTAGCTGCATATCATAGCCTAAGTAGTTAACATAACTTTTAAAGAATAATTTATTTTTGATCAACTGTTCTTTTTTTAAAATTTCAGCAATTTCAGAAGTGCTACTTCCCTGGGGAATAGTTACTGTAAATTTCTCCTTCTCTGTTGGATTAACAGCTTGAATTTGATATGAAACAAAAAAACTAGTAAAAGAAATGATTATAAGTCCGAATATAATAAATAGCAAACTGTTCTTTTTAGCCAATTTAATCCCCCACTCTTTGGAATTTAATTAGATAATCCTCATTTTTATCTTATTCTATTTTACTTTATTTTTCATATATAACAAATTGAAAAATCATGAGCAATTTAAATAACCCAAGGATAATCCTTGGGTTATTTATATAAGAAGTAATCTATTTAATCGCTTGATCAATTGTATTAACTAATTTTGCTTCTATTGTCGCTACAAGCTCATCCATTTTATCATTTTCTGTTAGCCCGATTAATACTGATGGTTTAACAAAACCTACTTTTACCTCATTATCATCAGCGATAACAACTATCTTGCAAGGTAAGAAATAGCTTACCATAGGATCAATTTCAAGTACATTTGATGCAGCTTTAGGGTTACATACTTCAAAAACTGTTATATTCTGATTGTATGGTAGACCCTTCTCTTCTAATTTTTTATGAATCTCAAATTTCCACAATAAACCAAATTCATTTTCTTTTATGGCTTTCTCAAGACTTTCTATAACTTCTTGTTCACTCTTGGTGGTTGACTTAGTATAATGATACATCGTACAAACTCCCTTCTTTATATTTTTTCTTTATTAATAATCTATAAAAAGAATCGTACCTCTAAAGTAAAATATAAATGTGAAGATTTTGTGAAGAAATTAAAAAGAAGTTCATTTTTCATCCCATACAATTAAATATTTACCAAATTTATCTAATATAATCGGTAATAAGGTAACCGAGATAATTAAACTGAAAAAGATACCCACAAACAATAACAATCCTAATCCTGATACAAGTGGATCTTTAACAAAATATAAAACTCCAAATCCAATCATGCTAGTAAGCGATGTCATTAAAACAGCTTTACCGGATTGCAACATCATATATTTTATATCCCTACTGCGATTTGCTATATAACTATGAACCATGTGAATCCCATCATCAATTCCAATTCCGATAATCAATGGGAAGGCAACGATGTTTGCAACGTTAAATTTAATATTTAAATATGACATAAAACCAAGCAACCAGATAAATCCTAAAGTCACCGGAAGCATGACAAGAGATACCACTTTAATACTCCTGAAGTCAAGATAAACGATAAAGAACAAAACGATGAAAACCGCAATTGAACTTTTAATTAAATCAGAACGTATATAATCTACAAGTTCTAAGATCATAAAATTTGTACCAGATACATTACTATCAATTCCCCTAAGAACTTTAGCAATTTTTTTGATTGGGCCTTCTTCCCACATATCTTTTTCTAAAAAAACATAAGTACCAATACTGCCATCTTTTCCTAGGTATTTGTTCTTAATAACTTCTGGTAATTTATCAATAGTGATTTCCCCTGTATTAAGAATATTTTCCATACTTTCAGATAACTGAATTGAAAAACTTCTTAAATTGTTACTATAGATTTTCTTTTCTTGATTACTCATTTCATTAAAGTAAGCTAATAATTGTTGTACTTTTGTTTTGTTAGCTAAATTAATATTTATATTTTTTATTGAACTTTGTTCATTATTTGTAATTCTCTCGATAAAATCGATTCTCTCTTTCTGGTTAATCGGAATATAGAGTGTTGGCGAATCTATCTCGGAATAAACATCAGTTTTTTTAATTTCTTCATACTGTTCTCTCGCCTGTTCTATATTCTTGGCACTAAAAATGCTGTATTCAAAAGAGTTATTAAATTCCTCTGAAAGTTCCTCCTGCAGTTTAACTGAAGGAATTTTTGGTAAAAGTTCAAATGTATTATAATTAAACTTTAAATTTAAACCAGATATAAATGGTAGAATTATAAATAATAGAAGTAATAATAAAATTAAGCCTTTTCTATTAACCAAAAATTGAGCATATCTTGAATTGACTTCTTCTACTTCTTGCTCCTTATATCTTAAACTTCCTTTAAAGATCATAATAAAAATCGGCAAGAGCACAAACACAGATATAAGACTCATTAATATACCTGTACCCGCAATAAAACCTAACTCCTTTAAACCTTTGAATTCTGAAAACATAAGCATATAAAATGCAACAGTTGTTGTAATCGCACCAGTTATTATACCTGGCATCGTCCGTTCAAATACTTTAGTTAAACTACCATAACTGTCATTTCCCAATTTTCTCTCATAGAAATATACTGTTATAAAATGAATCGAAAAATCGATACCAAGTCCCATTAAAATTGGCGCAAATATACTAGTTACGATATTTAAACGACCAATAAATATTTGATTTATTCCTAAAGTCCAAATTAATGCTAAAACTATCGGCAACGTTGCTAATATTGGGGCTAAAACTCTACGATATACAATGATAAACAGTAGTAATATCATCAACAAAGCTAATATAGAAACAATCAATATTCTTATGTTTAATCTTGATTGTTGTTCCTGCATCATTTTAGCCATGCCAGTTACCTTATAACTTACTTCTGGATAATCCTTCATGATATCATCCAGTTTTGATGTTACCTCGTCAACCATTTTTTTAAAAAAAACCATATCATGATTAGGATTTGTAGGCCTTAGAAAAATCAAAATTTTATTTTTGTCTTCATTATAGTGATACTTATCTTCTAATTTTTTTAATAATTGATTATTTGCAAGATCTTTGGTACCTAACAAAATTGGGTCCTTAAGCTCTTCATCTTTGGGAATGTCAGTTATAAAATTAAATACATCATCGCTTAAACTAAATTCTTCTGAGTTAATGGATGCTAGTAGTAATTCTAGATTGTTCTCTGATTTAAACATTTCAAGTATTCTAGGATTGGCTGCCAAAGCGTTCATCATGTCATTAAATTTATTTCTGTCCATATAAAGAAGGAAGTATTTTTTAATAAAATCATAAGGTAGCTTATAATCAACGGCTTGTACAACATCATCTAATTTACTCATTTTTGTGGCTATTTCCTCTGCAGCTAATTCCATATTTGTACTTTGTTTGCTCTCAAGTACAATTATTAAATTATCAAAGCCGCCAAAATTACTCGAGATTTCATTAAAGGCTTGTACCTCCTCATCACTATCAGGTAAAAGTGTATATGTTCCCGTATCGATAGAAACACCCGTAGCTAAATAACCTAAAATACCAGTAACTATTAATGCAGCTGTTAAAATATAGTACTTGTATCTCAAGATAAGATCCAATAGCTTTACATATACAGTATTTCTCATTTTGCCCTCCCAAAATTATTATTATATTGTCTAAAATTATATTATTATACTCTACCCCCTAACGGTACTTTTGTTTACTTTTATACTAAATTTATCAATAGCGTTGCATAAAAGTTATAGTGGTTAGTTCACACAATATTCTGAACAATATTTTCCTAAACTTCGACCAAAGAACCAGTAACCAACTAAAGGTGATCACTGTCCATTTGGCAATTATTACTATTTGATTTAATTATTCACAAAAAAACAAAACAACTTACAATAACTATTTTTATCCTGGTGCTTTAACCATTAACTTTATCCAATTATCGTATGGCTTCCAAAGTAAAATTCGTAACCAGC
>NZ_MIJF01000029.1 GCF_001730235.1 Vulcanibacillus modesticaldus
CTTGTTGTTAATTTTTTAACGTATTTGTCTTGCTTCATTTCTTCTACTTTTTGTTGTAATTTTACAGAATTGATAGGAGCTATCCATTTACCAAATGACGAAAATAGTGTATCCTTGTCCATAAGCATGGTCCTTTATATTGGATTTGGACAGGGAGCACCTGTACTTCCATTATAAAGGATTTTTTTATGAACTAGTGATTATTAGAAGAAATATTCTGACTACATTAATGCAACGCTAGTGTAAATTCACATATAATATTTTCTTTATGTGGAAAATAATCTTTAGTTGCAAAAATCGTTTAATTAATTTCGTTTTTAATATAATATATAAACAAACAAGGAAAAAATTACTAAGGAGGTAGGAATATGACCTTAGATAAAGGAAAAAGATTGCCGAAACGGGATGAAATTGATGAACAATATAAATGGGATTTGGAAGCTATATATCCAGATGATCAAACATGGGAAAATGATTTTAATAAAGTAAAACAATTGGCCGACGAATTAAAAGGGTATAATGGGAAGATTAAGAATTCCGCAACTGAGCTGTTTAATTGTTTGAAATTAAGTGATGAATTATCTATTATCTTAGGAAAAGCATACGTTTATGCAAGGATGAAAAAGGATGAAGATAACACTAACAGTAAATATCAAGCTCTTGCCGATCGAGTAAATAGTTTAAGTATCTACGTCAACAGTGTATCTTCTTTTATCGTACCAGAAATCTTATCTATTCCCTCAGAGGAGCTAGATAGATTTTTACAAGAGGAAGATGGTTTAAAATTATATAAACATTATTTAGATGAAATTGTGAGAATGAAACCCCATGTCTTACCAGCTGAACAAGAACAGCTTTTAGCACAAACTGGGGAGATAGCCCAAGCACCTGATCAAATTTTTGGAATGTTAAATAATGCTGATATAAAATTCCCGGTTATTAAAGACGAGAATAATCAAGAAGTTGAGTTAACCAAAGGTAGATATATTCAGTTTATGGAGAGTAGCGATCGCCGGGTGAGAAAAGATGCCTTTACAGCCTTATATAATACCTACAGTAGCTTAAAAAATACCTTTGCAGCTACCTTGAATTCCAATGTGAAGAAAAACATATTCTATGCCAAAGTTAGAAATTATCCTTCCGCTTTAGAGGCTTCATTATATAGTGATAATGTATCAGTGCAGGTCTATGATCAACTGATTGATACTATTCATAAGAATATGGAATTAATGCACCGTTATGTAAGCATAAGAAAGAAAATGTTAGGTTTAGACGAATTACATATGTATGATCTCTATACCCCGATTGTCAAAGATACAAAAATAAAAGTAACATATGAGGAAGCAAAACAAAGAGTAATCGAAGGACTAAAACCTTTGGGCGACGAATACTTATCTGAACTGAAGAAGGGGATCGATTCAAGGTGGATTGATGTTTATGAAAATGAAGGTAAGACAAGTGGTGCTTATTCTTGGGGATCTTATGGTACTCATCCATATATTCTCATGAACTATCAAGATAATGTGAATGATATGTTTACCTTAGCGCATGAATTGGGGCATTCAATGCATTCTTATTTCTCGCAAAAGAATCAACCGTATATCTATTCCCATTACAAAATATTTGTTGCCGAGGTGGCTTCAACATTAAATGAAGCTTTATTGATGGATTACTTGTTAAAGACAACTACTGATAAGAATGAAAAGCTATATTATCTCAATTACTACTTAGAGCAATTCAGAACCACAGTTTATCGTCAGACCATGTTTGCTGAATTTGAGAAAATGATACATGAAAAAGTGGAAGCAGGAGAAGCTTTAACAGCTGAGTTACTAAACCAAATTTATCATCAATTAAATGTTACTTACTATGGACCCGAAATAGTCGTTGATGATCTTATTAAAGTAGAGTGGGCAAGGATTCCACATTTTTATATGAATTTTTATGTATATAAATATGCTACCGGATTCTCTGCTGCTATCAGTTTAGCGAAACAAATACTAGAAGAAGGAGAGTCAGCTGTAAAACGTTATCTTGAATTTTTAAAATCTGGTGGGGTTGATTATCCAATTAATCTTCTTAAGAGAGCAGGGGTTGATATGAATACGAAAGAGCCGATTCAAAGTTCATTAGATGTTTTTAAAGATATAATGGACCAAATTGAAGAATTAATTGATTGATTACCAATACTTTGATGGAAGAAGGCTTCATTTGTCTCTAAAAAGACAAGTGGAGTCGAATTTTTTTGTTTGCATGTAATATATTGGAATCTTATTAAACTGTAATATCTTCTTGTCTAATAAAAATTAATATGATAATTTAAAAAAAATTACTACTATGATAATAGTTAAAAGGAGAAGCGAACAATGGGCAGAGAGTTTCTTAATAACTTTGAACAATGGGCAGAATCATATGATCTTTCCGTTAACGGTGAAGATGAACAATACAAAGAAGTATTTCGTAATTATGAAAGTATTTTGGATGAAGTTGCTAATCGTTCATTTGGAACTGTCATGGAGTTTGGCGTTGGAACTGGTAATCTGACAAAAAAAATTTTAGATAAAGGTTTAGATGTAATTGCAATTGAGCCATCCGAGGCAATGCGTCAAAAAGCCCTTGAAAAAATTCCAAATTTATCTATATATAATGGTGACTTTCTTAATTTTCCTACAGTAAAGTCAACTATTAATACAATTGTAAGCACATATGCCTTTCACCATTTAACAGATGACGAAAAAAATCTAGCAATTAAAAAATATAGCCAAATACTTAAAACTGGTGATAAAATTGTTTTTGCCGATACAATGTTTGAAAATGAGTGGGAACGTCAAAAAATAATGGATGAAGCTAAGGAGTTGGGGTATTTAGATTTATTAAATGATCTAAAGACCGAATATTATACTTATATTCCAATAATTAGAGAGATTTTTGAGAAAAATGGCTTTGAGATAGAATTTATCCAATTTAATAAATTTGTTTGGTTAGTTGAAGCTATAAAGAAATAGACAATATTTATTAATTTCGAAGTAGTTTAAAATAAGAATTGGGGTTGTTCTTATGAATATTTATCACAATGTACATGAATTGGTTGGGAATACGCCAATGATTGAAATTACGCAATTTCAGCTACCAAGAAACGTACGCATATTTGCTAAATTAGAGTATTTTAATCCAGGTGGGAGTATTAAAGATCGTTTGGGGCAAGAATTGATTCGAGATGCTCTAGAAACTGGAAAATTGAAAGAGGGAGGTACGATAATCGAACCTACCGCAGGTAATACAGGAATTGGGCTAGCGTTGGCAGCAATTAATAGGAATATTTCTGTAATATTTGTCGTACCGGAAAAATTTAGTCAAGAAAAGCAGGAATTAATGAAAGCTCTTGGTGCAACCATAATCAATACTCCGACAGAATTGGGGATGGAAGGGGCGATTAAAAAAACTAAAGAACTATTAAAAGAAATTCCTAATTCTTATAGCCCTCAACAATTTGAAAACCCACATAATCCTTTAACATACTATAAAACACTTGGACCTGAGATTTGGCAACAATTAGATGGGAAAGTAGATGTATTTGTTGCAGGTGCAGGAACAGGTGGAACATTTATGGGGACAGCTAAGTATTTAAAGGAGCAAAATTCTAGTATTAAAACTGTTATTGTGGAGCCTGAAGGATCTATTTTAAACGGTGGAGAAGCAGGTTCGCACAAAACTGAAGGGATTGGGATGGAATTCATACCTAACTATATGGACAAAAGTTACTTTGATGAAATCTATACTATTCCTGACGAACGAGCATTTAAGATGGTGAAAGAACTTGCGATTAAAGAAGGGCTATTGGTAGGCAGTTCATCAGGAGCTGCCTTTGAGGCTGCTCTACTAGAAGCCAAAATTGCTAAACCTAATACAAACATTGTAACAATATTTCCAGATAGTAGTGAAAGATATCTAAGTAAACGAATTTATCAAGGGGGTATTTAATTGAAGCAAAGAACAAGATTAATACATGGTGGAATAAGTGGAGACCCCAGCACAGGTGCAGTCTCCGTTCCGATATATCAAGTCAGTACTTATAAACAAGATGGAATTGGTAAGCATAAAGGATATGAATATTCTCGAACAGGAAATCCCACCCGACATGCGTTAGAGGAATTAATAAAGGATATTGAAAATGGAGAAGCTGGATTTGCTTTTGGTTCTGGTATGGCGGCCATTAATGCTGTTATGATGCTCTTTAACGCTGGTGATCATCTGATATTAACAGATGATGTTTATGGTGGCACATATCGGATTATGACTAAAGTGTTGAATCGTTTAGGAATAGATGTTTCCTTTGTTGATACCAGTAATATTAATAATATTGAAAATGAGATACGTGATAACACGAGGGCAATATACATTGAAACACCGACTAACCCACTTTTAAAAATTACTGACATCAAAGCAACAGCGGAATTGGCACAATCTAAAAACCTATATTTAATCGTTGATAACACCTTCAGTACCCCATATTGGCAAAATCCTATTAGTCTTGGAGCTAATATAGTTATCCACAGTGCGACAAAATACTTAGGTGGTCATAGTGATTTGGTTGCGGGACTTGTTGTAGTTGATTCCGGGGAGTTAGCTCAAAAACTTCATTTTATTCAAAACTCAACTGGTGGCGTGCTCGGTCCCCAAGATTCTTGGTTATTGATTCGTGGTATAAAAACATTAGGGGTAAGAATGGAAGAGCACGAGAGAAATGCCCAGGAAATTGTAGCCTTTTTACAACAACATCCTAGTATTAAAAAGGTTTATTATCCTGGTTTAAAAACTCATCCGGGACATGAGATAGCTAAAAAACAATCCCGTGGTTTTGGTGGAATGATTTCTTTTGATGTAGGTAGTGAAGAAGCTGTAGAAAAGCTTTTAAATAGAGTAAAATATTTCACGTTGGCGGAAAGTTTAGGGGCAGTTGAGAGTTTAATATCCGTGCCCGCAAAAATGACTCATGCTTCGATTCCGAAAGAACAAAGAGAAAAAGTAGGTATAACAGATGGATTGATTCGTATTTCAGTTGGTCTCGAAGACATCGAAGATCTTATCAATGATTTAAAATACGCTTTAAGTTAAAAATTTAGAGGTTTGATAAAATGTGACAATAATATTGTTCGTCTTAATACTGAAATTGTTATCAGTATGGGACGAACTTTTTTTAAGAATAGAAGTGTATCATTTTTCAAATAATAATTTTGATTTTGTATTAGCTTTAAGGGAGATAATTTATGAAGAAGGTAATCTTATTATTAATCGATGCCTTAATGCCTGAAGTATTAGAGAATGGAATAGCTACTAATAGGACCCCTGCACTTAAATTCTTGGTGAATAATGGTGTACTTATCCGAGATTGTGTCACAGCTTTTCCAACTATGACCGCTACAGTCGATGCAACATTGATGATGGGGGTATATGCGGATCAGCATAAGATTCCAGGGTTAATATGGTATAACCATGATGAAAAACGATTAATAGATTATATTAATGGTGCTAGAACAGTATTTAATTTAGGGATAAATTTAACATTACAAGATGTGATGATTAATTTAAATGAAAAACATCTAAATAAGAGGATAAAAACTATTTTTGAAGAGGTAGCTGATGCAGGTCGGACATCAGCATCCCTTAACTTCATCATTCACCGGGGTAGGAATAGGCATTCGTTAAGGTTACCATTATTATTAAATATATTTACGATGTTTTCCATGAATAAAAAAGAAGTAAGTGGCCCGGATATGCTAAGCATTGGGGCAATGTGTAAGCCTAAATTATCAAAGAGAAAGATTTTTTGGGGTCTTAATCAATCATTTTTAAATAAATATGGTATTAACGATAGTTTCGCGTCTCAAGTAGCAAAAGCCATAATTGTTAGTGGGCATCAGCCTGATCTGATGTTTATATATTTTCCTGACCATGATCATTATCTCCATAAGCATATAGATCAGCCTTTGCTAAACTTAGAAAAAGTAGATCGTAAAATTGGGGATATTTTAGATGTTTTCGGTTCATGGGAAAGAGCAATTGCCCAAACAACATTTATTATAATTGGAGATCATGGTCAAACGGCCATTGGAAATGAAAAAAAATATAATATTGATTTAGATCAAATGTTACAAGAGTTGAAGATAGTTAAAGTAGGGAAAAAAGTTAAAGAAGATGATGAGGTTATAATCGCCAATAATGAAAGGATGGCTTATATTTACCCTTTAAAACAAGAGGTGCATAAAAATATTAGAGCGATATTACTTAAAGATTCTAGAATAGACTTTGTTGCTTGGAAAATGAATGGAATGGTGATTGTTGAGAAATATGATGGAAGAAGATTATCATTTAGTAAAAATGGTGAGTATGTAGATCCATACGATAAAACGTGGGATATTGATGGTGATTTGGAAATACTAGACATTAAAATGGATAATAACAAAATATATTTTGATCAATATCCTGATGCTTTATCAAGATTGTATGGGGCTTTATTTTCTCAGGATATTCCAGTTTTCGTTGTTTCAGCAAGAACTTCTTACGAGTTTAAGTCAAAAACTTTTCCAAACCACCTTGGTGGAGGAAGTCATGGTTCTTTACATAAGACTGACTCAATCGTACCTTTAGTGGTGACCGGTGCTTCCAAAAGACCTAAGGAAGGAATAAGAATTGTTGATTTAAAGGATTATATTTTACAATTATTGCATATTAATCAAGAGCATTAACTTCATTGGTTATGCTCTTTTTTTATAAATTTTTTAAGTATCAATAAATTTATAGCAAAAAAAATTATATTGACATTATTTTTATGTGGTAATAGAATACTGAATAAAATAAAAAAAATACGTATACACGCAAACTTGCTACACTTTTAAGGAAAAAGTCTGGAGGACGAGTCTCAGTTATGATGTTGAGATTTTTCCTCGAGGCTTTTTTTATACCTTAGAAAGTATAGGTTTGAAATTGGGGGGATAATATGGATTTTGCTAAAAATATTAAAGTTTACTATCTGTATTCCTTTTCTGACCAATTAATTTTAGGTCCAATAATAGTGCTATATTTTATTGCTAAGGGTTTAAGTTTTACGGAAATAATGGTATTACAATCAATAGCAGCCATTTCTGTTGTTATTTTTGAAGTACCAACGGGAGCGGTAGCAGATAGGATTGGAAGGAAGTTAAGTATAATAGTAGGGTCGTTTTTTTGGGCTTTAAGCCTGTTGGTATATATATTGGGAAATAATTTTGTATTATTCGCTGTAGCTGAAATTACTTTTAGTTTAGGAGCAACATTTAAATCTGGTGCAAATACAGCAATTATATATGATTCTTTAAAATTTATTAATAGGGTACGTGAATTCCAAAATATTGAAGGGAATGCTAAATCTTTATTTCTAGTTGCTCAGGCTATTGGTTCGGTGATAGCTGGATTTGTTTATGAGATAAATATTTATTTACCGTTAATAATATCAATCGGATTAATGTTAATTAATATTTTTATTTCATTAAATTTTAAAGAACCACCTATTAGAGAGAAAAGTAGTATATATAGCACAAAGTATTTTGATCAAATAAAAGAAAGTGGGAAATATATCTTAAGAAATGACAAGATTAAGGCACTAATATTGTATTCAATGATATTTTTTATTTTTTTTCGCACGGGATTTTGGTACTTTCAGCCTTATATGGAGAGTGTAGATATACCTGTGAGATATTTTGGGATTTTGTTTTTTATTTTTAACATGACAGCAGCAGCTACCTCGAGATATGTTTTTCTAATTATGAAAGTAACCAAACCAAAAACATTAACATTTTTATCTACTCTTTTGATTTTATCTTTTATTTTGATGGGAATGATAAGAACTTGGGTAGGGGTATTTGCAATTTTATTACAACAAATTGCTAGAGGATTATATGGTCCTGCCATGAACAAGTATTTAAACAAACATATACCCTCAGATAAACGTGCTACTATTCTTTCTTTTGAAAGCTTGGCAAAAAATATAACAGTAGCAATAACACTTCCATTTATGGGAAAATTAAAAGATTCTCTAGATATATTTATTTCGCACCTTGTTATTGCATTTATAATGGTAGTTATGACTTATATAAGTTTAAGTTATATGAATAAACGACTCGGAGTTTGATATTTTGTTACCTATAACTTAATTCATGTTATAATACGAAGAAGTGATGGATGTTTTTATAAAACTATGTGGGAATAAATATAGGTGGTTGCAGATGAAAAAATTTTTAGTAATTGCCCATAGGGGAGCTTCTGCTATCAGCCCTGAAAATACGATGATTGCTTTTAAAAGAGCAATAGATATTGGCGTGAATGCAATTGAAACTGATGTTCAGATGACAAAGGATGGTCAGTTAATTCTTATACATGATGAAAAGTTAGACCGAACAACAAATGGTATGGGGTTTGTTAAGGATTTAACGTTAGAGGAAATTCGGAATTTAGATGCAGGTTCATGGTTTTCGTCCGAATACCAAGGGGAAAAGATTCCGACCTTAGATGAATTTTTTCAATTGGTTAAACCAACAACATTATTTATAAATTTAGAAATAAAAATGGGTTTTGTGATGTATCCAGGTTTAGAAGAAAAAATAGTACAAAAGATCAAAGAATATGATATGGAAAAGAGAGTAACTATTTCTAGTTTTAATCACTACTCAATTGCTCTAGTAAAACGAATTGCACCTGAATTGAATACAGCAGTTTTATATACTGAAGGTTTATATCAACCTTGGGAATATGCTAAGTTTATTGGAGCAACAGCGTTACATCCCTATAAAGAAGTTGTATATTCTGATATAGTAAGAGGGGCCCATCAGTCAGGTATGAAAGTTTTCCCATATACTGTAGATGATAAAAAAGAAATGTTATCTATGATTGAGATGGGAGTCGATGGGCTAATTACGAATGTACCTGATCGCCTCCTGCTCTTGTTAAGGGAATTGTAAGCAATAGTTAAAAGAAATGATTGAAGATATGATTTGAAGAGGAGATTGCCATATGAGACTTAGAAAAAGACCTTGGGTTAAAGAAGAAATAATGCAATATACATCTTATACTGTAGTAAATCCTGAAAATCATAAAGGTGTTTGGCATAAATTATTTCAAAATAATAATCCAATATATGTGGAATTGGGAACAGGGAGAGGAAGATTTATCACTTCACATGCTCAAAATAATCCTGAAATAAACTATATTGCAATAGAGCAGAAACAAGAAGTCCTTGTTCAAGCTATTAGGAAGGCAAATCATTTAGAACTTTCCAATATCAAATTTATTTTGGGAAACGTCAATCGTATTTTAGATTTTTTTGGACAAGGGGAAATTTCTAGAATTTATTTGAATTTTATCGATCCTTGGCCTAAGAAACGTCATGCTAAAAGACGATTGACACATCAACGTTTCTTAGATATGTATAAACATATTCTTAATGATAATGGTGAGATTCATTTTAAAACTGATAACGAGTTGTTATTTGAATTTTCATTAAATGAACTTTCTGGACAAAAATTCCGTTTATCTAATATTAGTTTAAATTTATATCGGGATGAACACAATTTAGCACAACACATTCAGACTGAATACGAAGAAAAGTTTATTAATCAAGGTAAACCGATCTATCGATTGGAAGCAAAAAAAGAAAGTTAAATTAGAAAATGGTTGCGACGGGGCAACCATTTTGTTTTTCAGGAAACCATAGTCTGTAATATTGCTTCCTTAATATCTGAAAGTGATTTTTCATAAAAAATTTCCCATTCTATTCTCTGTGGTGCAGGTAACAATGCGGTACTTAAATCGATATCTATTTGTCTAAGGGTTTTATTTTTCCATTTTTTATAACTATAGAAAAGAAGTCTTGTTGAAAACATAGGGTATTCAAAGCCGATAGAGATTAATTTAATTTGTGTTTGTTCATCTTTTTGCTGTAACGAAGGAAGTTGCTGATAAAGTTCTTCTAATTTTAAAAACGCTCGTAATAATTGAGCAGGGATATGGATTGAATCAGTTTTCGGAAGCAAATTATATTTAAAATAGATTTGACTAGAAATTGTCATATATGAGTCGTAATCATCAACTTGAAATTTTAAACCTCGTTCTAGAGCTTTTTGAACAGATTGTTCTAGTATGGAATAGAAAATTTCTTCATCCAAATGAGTATATAAAGGTTTTATTCTAAGTAGTAATTTCATATAATAATATTTTAATTGATTAAAAGAATATGGGTTTCCTGATAAAGATTTTTGCCAAAAATCTTTTATCTCTGATGGGGTAAGATCACTAACAGCATTAATTGTTTGGATGTGTTCTTTAAGATTCATGTTTATTTCCTCTCTTCATAGCGGAACTTATTTAATAATAAATTGAGTACAATACATATTTTATCATATCTTGTGTTTAAAGGACCTTCAAAAGTAAAAAAAGGGTTGCTGAATTGTCAGCAACCCATCATTGCGTAAAAACAAAACTTAAGCTACATATTTTGAGAAACCTCTTTTGATTCTAGTTTTTCCTGAGCAATTTTTTCCTTAATAACTTTGGTTTCAGCTACTACCACACCTGATAAGGCAATTAAACCGATTAAGTTTGGAATAGCCATCATACCATTCATCACATCGGCAATATCCCATACTAAGTTAAGGGTTAATCCAGCACCTATTAAAACGGAGATAGAAAATGCTATACGATAAAATAATACCGATTTTGCACCGAATAAATATTCAAAGCTCTTCTCCCCGTAATAGGACCAACCTAGGATAGTAGAATATGCAAAGAAAATTAAGCCGATGGTAACTATCCACTTACCAACGCCGGGTAGGAACATATCGAATGCATTTGCAGTTAATGATGCTTCATCAACTCCTGCAACATCATATAAACCACTCATTGTAATTACTATACCAGTGAAAGAAGCAACGACAATCGTATCCAAAAAGGTACCAGTCATCGATACTAATGCTTGACGACCTGGAACATCAGTTTTAGCCGCTGCTGCAGCAATTGGAGCAGAACCCAGACCAGCTTCATTGGAAAATACCCCTCTTGCTACCCCCCAACGAATAACTGTACCAATAGCACCACCAGCCATTGCTGAGCCGGTAAAGGCATCGGAGAAAATATGTCCAATCGCAGCTGGTACTTCGGTAATATTTAAAATGATGATAATTAATCCACCTAAAACATAAAAAAGTGCCATAAAGGGAACCAAGAATGAGGTTACACGACCAATACTTTTAATTCCGCCAATGATAACAAGTGCAGTTAATAATGCTAGAATAACTCCGGTAATCCACGGATTAATTCCCACGCTAGCAGCGATGTTCCCTGCGACAGCATTTGATTGTACCATATTACCAATACCAAAAGCTGCTACTGAAGCAAAGATTGCAAATAGAACAGCCAGCCATTTCCATCCAAGTCCTTTCTCAATGAAGTACATTGGACCTCCAGCCATTTCGCCATTTTCATCTACTACTCGATATTTAACAGCTAACACACCTTCTGCGTACTTAGTTGCCATCCCTACTAAAGCTGTAATCCACATCCAAAATACCGCTCCTGGTCCTCCTAAAACTACTGCAGTAGCTACACCTACAATGTTACCGGTACCAATTGTAGCAGCTAGGGCAGTCATCAGAGCTGCAAAATGAGAAATATCTCCTTCAGATTTAGTATCTTGAGATTTTGAGAATGAAAGCTTTAATGCATAACCTAAATGAGAAAACTGTAAGAATGAAATCCTAAGAGTTAGAAAAAGTCCAGTACCTACGATTAATATGAGGAGTGGCGGTCCCCATACAAACCCACTAATTTTACTCAGTAATTCACTAAATAACTCCATAACTTCACCTCGCTAAAATATTTTTGAAAATTTAAAAAATTGTACACATTTTATTTTACATGATATAAGTTAATATGTGAATAATTATTATAATTTTTTTGTATTTATTAATGATAGCGAACTCTTCAAATTTGATATTGACTTTAATGGATATGCTCTGTTATTATATGCTTGAGAAATAAAGGGGAGTAGCTTTAACAGTAAAGATCGTCATTACAAGACTAACGTCTTCGGCTTTACTGGCAACGAATGTTGTTAGCAAGACCTTTACCGATGGGTAAAGGTCTTTTTTATTAAATAGCCTTTACCTAAAAATGGTAAGGGCTATTTTTTTATTTATGGATTTCAAAAAAATTGATAGAAAGGAACGACTTTTATGGAAGTAGGTTTAATTTTGGAATACGGTTGGGTTTTACTAGTGCTAGTCGCACTTGAGGGGATCTTAGCTGCAGACAATGCACTAGTGATGGCTATTATGGTAAGACATTTACCTGATAAAAAACGTAAAAAAGCGCTTTTTTATGGTTTAGCCGGAGCTTTTGTTTTTAGATTTATTTCTTTATTTGTTATATCTTTTCTACTGAATATTTGGCAAGTTCAAGCGGTTGGAGCAATCTATTTAATTTTTGTATCAGGAAATTATTTAATCAAGAAAGTGATTTTTAAAAAAGAATATGATGAAAAGCTTGAAAAAGAAGAAAATAAAGGTAGTGGTTTTTGGACAACAGTTTTGAAGGTTGAATTGGCTGACATAGCTTTTGCGGTTGATTCAATATTAGCTGCCGTAGCTCTAGCTGTTACTTTGCCAGCAACAAATTTACCAAAGATAGGAGGTATAGATGGAGGGCAATTTTTAGTAATACTTTTAGGTGGTTTAATTGGAGTAGTCATAATGAGATTTGTTGCAAGTTATTTCGTTAGATTGCTAAAAGAAAGACCCGGGCTAGAAATAGCAGTCTTTTTGATTGTTGGTTGGATTGGCATTAAGTTAGGGGTTTATACCTTATCCCATCCTGAATTGGGAATTATTTATGATGGATTTCCAAAGCTGCTAGCTTGGAAACTGATCTTCTGGATAGTATTAATTCTCATCTCTTTAGGGGGTTGGCTATTATCAGGTAATAGAAAAGAAAGTATTAATTCATAAAATAAAGGGGAGGAATGATTATGAGTAAAACAGTTCATTTATTAAGAGAATTTTCTTTACCATTAATTTTTGGTGTTTTAGTTGCTATATTTTGGGTAAATATCGACCCAAATAGCTATTATTCAGTAATTCATCATAAATGGTTTGGTAATGTTGATTTACATTTTATTGCTAATGATATTATCATGGTTTTCTTTTTTGGAATTGCTGCTGTTGAAATTACACAGAGTGTATTACCTGGTGGGGATTTAAATCCCATAAAAAAAGCAATAAATCCTCTTTTTGGTACTTTGGGTGGAGTACTAGGGCCAATTAGTGTTTTTTTCTTATTAAATTATTTAGTGGGAGATCCATCTTATTCTAATGGCTGGGGAATTCCAACAGCTACAGATATCGCTTTAGCTTGGTTAATTGCTAGATTTATTTTTGGTAAAAATCACCCCGCTGTGTCTTTTTTATTACTACTTGCTATAGTAGATGATGCGATTGGATTGGGTATTATTGCCATATTTTATCCTGATCCGACCCATCCAGTTAATCCTGTATGGTTACTTATCACATTGTCAGGAATGCTTTTTGCATTTATTTTAAGAAAAATGGGAGCAAAAAATTACTGGCCTTACATTATATTAGGAGGGGGTTTAAGTTGGATTGGTCTTTATAAAGCTTATATTCATCCTGCTCTAGCTCTAGTATTCATTATTCCATTTTTACCACATGCTAAAAGAGAACGTGAACATATTTTTGAGGAGAATCTAGATGACCATTCTCCTCTAGCGCAATTTGAACATGAATGGAAAGCTTTTGTTGATTTTGGATTATTTGTTTTTGGACTAACAAATGCAGGCGTTGAGTTTTCAGCAATTAATTCAGTTACTTGGATAGTATTTTTATCATTACTACTGGGTAAAAGTATGGGAATAACACTTTTTTCTTGGTTTGGAGTAAAAGCTGGTTTTCCGCTTCCTCAAGGGATGGAATATAAACATATAATATTGGTAGGAATTATAGCTGGATTAGGGTTAACTGTTGCTTTATTCGTTGCAGGAGCAGCATACACTGATCCGTTAATTCAAGGCTCTGCGAAGATGGGAGCATTATTTAGCGCTTTTGTTACATTAATAGCGTTTATTGTGGCAAAAATCTTTAAAATTAAAAAGATAAACTAAGTAAAATAATAATATATTTAAATGTGTTTAAAAAATTATGACAATTATTTTAAAAACTTTTTATACTAGATTGTTGACAAAGTTTTAAAAGTATTGCATAATAATAACAGAAAGAAAATTTGTTAAAGATAAGATTAAAATTGAACAAATATTTTTGGAAAAATCGACAATTTATAATTAGTGATAGTAAACATTTCTTTAAGGAGGAATTAAAAGTGAGAAAACATGAATTACCACCATTACCATATGGCTATGATGCATTAGAGCCATACATTGATGAACAAACATTAAGATTACACCATGATATTCACCATAAGGGCTACGTAGATGGACTTAATAAGGCTGAGGAAAAATTGGCTGAAGCGCGTGAAAAAGGTGATTTTGGGCTAATTAAGCATTGGGAACGTGAAGCAGCTTTTCATGGCTCAGGACATTATCTTCACAGTATATTTTGGAGTAACATGAAGCCTAATGGCGGAGGGGAACCAACCGGTCCGATTGCAGAGCAAATAACTAAAGATTTTGGTAGTTTTGAAGCATTCAAAAAACAACTAACCGCAGCTACAGTGGCTGTTGAAGGATCAGGTTGGGGAATTTTAGCTTGGGACCCAACATCAGAAAAGCTAGTTATTTTACAAACTGAAAAACATCAAAATCTAACTCAATGGGGAGTAATGCCTCTATATGTAATGGATGTTTGGGAACATGCTTATTACTTAAAATATCAAAACATGCGAGCAGCGTTTGTAGATAACCTTTGGAACCTTACCAACTGGGATGATATCAATAAAAGATTTGAAGCAGCAAAAAAAACTAAATAATATAAGATGATTTTAAGGGTTAACCTATAAGAAATCTTAAGGATTTTTTAAGGTTGACTCTTTTTTTATTGTCAGGAAGCTACCGTTTTTTATTTTTGTAAATAAGTCAAAAATTGCATTGAATATGGAATTGCCTCATATTTTATCTATGAAAACAATTTTAGAATTTTATTAAGGTTATAATGGGGGATGGAGATAGTGATGATAAGAGTAATTGGAAAATTCTTCTTGGGGATGGTAATTTTGTTGATCGGGTTGTTTATTTGGAATTTGCTTCAAGATTCAAGTGATGAATATGTTATTAAATATTTCCCCATCAATAATAAAATAATCTTTACCGATGTCGGATCTTCTTTAGAAATATTTAAGCAAGATAAAAAATATATGGTCGTGGGAGAAAGTTGGTCAAAGACTAATAAAAAGGTTTATCTACGTCAAGATGTAAATTTGTTATTTCGAAATGGTTTTTTAAAGCAATTAGATTATCCGTGGAAAGAACAAACTGATTGGATAGTCAATAAGTTGCAAGTTCCTTTAGAAAAAGATTCGATTTATACCTTATTGTCATATCATCATGCGGAAATTCATGAAGATAGTAAAATAACCAGTAGCCAAGCAGTAACTGCTGATAAATTATACGTAGTGTCTTTTAAAGATTATTGGGAAGCGTTTAAGGAACCTAAGAATACGAGACAAAAAAAAGAAAAAGAAAAAATGGATCGTATATATAGCAATCAGAGAGAAAAATTAATTGCGAAAGCTATTAAAGAATTAAACATTAATCAATCCAACTATGACATCTATGATTTAGATGCATTTTCCCTAAAAAAAGTGAACTCTAAGGTGATAAAAGCAAATCAGTGGGATAAGGTTCTCGGTGGTCTATGGGAAGGATTGTATCATTCATATGTTCTAGGTTTTACAGAAGATGAGCTCAAATTTTTTTCACCACCGATGCCATGGGTTTTAGTAGACATTAATGGTACCCATTTACTCGTTATTTTTCAACACTCTGATGGTCGATTTGAAAAATTAATTATGGAGATTTAATACTGTTTATAACAATTCAGATAATTTTTAGGCTTATAAATGTTGTTTGATTAATATATCAACCTTTTTAGAGATTTGACCTTGATTGTAAGTCCAACCAATGTATGAATCAATAATCTGATAAGATTCATCTAAAAGAACGATTGCTAACAATGGATAATGATTATTAAAACGATAACGAAGATCAAACCAATGAACTTCATAACCAAATGGGGTCTTTTTCCATTCAGGATAAGTATAGTTAGAAAAATTCAACAATACTTTTACCTTTTTATCAAGTTTGGAAGCTTCTATTGCTTTATGCTTTTTGGGTAATACTCTAGATTCTATCCACTGCAACTTTTTGTTACGGACAACCCCAATATTATATTTAGATGGCGTTTTTTGTATCACATTCCAAACCGACCAACGGATAGTAGGTAACATAATAAGTTTTCCTGTTATTTTATGAAGATAGCGTAAACGATTTAAGGTATTATAGTATGCCCACGTTCTAACGACAAGATAGATTATCGTCAAAAGATAAACAGTACTAAAGATATAAACTGAATTAAATTTTTGTAAACTCCATATAAGAATAGCAATGATATGAATTATGAAAATAAAAGGATCAAAAATATTAATAATATTTAATGCTATCCATTTTTGAGAAAAGGGACGCAAAGCTTGGGTACCATAGGAATTGAATATATCTAATATTATGTGAACTAAAACCGCAACAAATGTCCAAAAAACTAAATGGAAATATGGGATTGAAGGATAAAAAAGCATGATTAATGAAGAGATGACAATTGGCCAAATTATAATTGCTAGTAGTGAATGTGTTATTCCACGATGACTTTTTATATAACTACAGGTTCCACCAAAAAATCTTGTTATACCATCAAGATCTGGTGCTTGCGAGCCAATTACTGTACCTAATAGAACTACTTGGGATAAAGTATGATTATTTGTGATTGCAGGATCAATACTTGATAACCCAGCTAAGCTGATTCCTATCACAAAATGGGTTCCTGTATCCATTTTTCCCTCCTGAAAACTACATAGTTTTACAATATAAAAATACTTTTAGATATATTATAGTCGATTAGAAAAAAAATCATCCAATTCTCATTAAAAAAATCGCCATGAAAGAATGGCGAATGTAAAAATGAAAATCTGATAAAATGTTTAAGAAACGTAGAAAAAACCTAAAGTTATCATAATCATAACGACAAGTATATGAAGTCCAATGTATGCAAATGCGGTAATGATTTTTTTTTGTCTAACAATAGTTATTGACTCAAAGGAGAAGGTAGAAAAAGTTGTAAAGGAACCTAAAAAACCCCCTGTTAGAAAAAGATAGAAAGGTTGCCAATCACTATCTAAACTTATTTTCAATATGAGTCCAAAAATAAAAGAACCTACTGCATTTACGAATAATGTGGCTAAAGGTAAAGCTTTTGAATAGGATTTCAAATGCTCTCCTATCAAATATCGCGATATCGCCCCTAATGAGCCTCCTAAACCGATAATTAACCAATTCATGATTCGCTCCTCCTTATATTAGCGCGAATATCATGGGTAGTAGTTTTTAATGCTATCTTTACCCCTATCCAAGCGAAAAAGATTCCTAAAATAAAACTAGAAAGTAGATAAAGAATTGCTTGATCAAAGGCTCCTAGCTGAACCAACCGCAGAGTTTCAACGCTAAATGTAGAAAAGGTGGTGAATGAACCTAAAAATCCGGTTGAAAATAATAAAATCAGTTGGGGAGATAAAGAAAATCGCTCCCTTATAACCGTTAAAAAATAAGCTAAGAGAAATGATCCTATTAGATTAATGATTAATGTGGGATAAGGAAAAATATGATTAGGATACAATTCCGACAATAATTTTCCAGTCTCTACCCTAAATATAGCTCCTAAAAACCCTCCAATTCCAACATAAAAATAATTCATCTTCCAACCTTCTTTACCAACATATTAATTAGCAAAAAGTTTATGCAAAGCCAATTATAACTTATGAAAAATAAGTTTACAAATTATTCTTATTTTAGTTTTTTTAATTGTCTAGTGTATGGGGACTTATTAAAAGGTAAAATCTAAGACTGAAAAGGAGGGGTTATATGGAATGGTTAAAGATTGTCGGTATCAGTTTAGTAATGATTTCTCTTGGTTTCACAATACTAAAAGTGATAGCGAAGCGTAGTTTAAATGAAATGTCTATTTTTAATATCTTTTTAATTTTGATGTTAGCTAATATTTTATCAGAACCATTGAAGACTAATAATTTAATTGAGCTCATAATACCGGTAACTATGATAGTAGTGACTTTTTTTATATATTCCTACCTCTTAAGTACTAATAAATGGGCAAAGAAAATAAAAAATGATCCAATCGTTCTTATTAGGCATGGAAATATTGATGAGAAAGGGTTAAGTAAAGCCAAGATGACGATTACAGAAATTTTAGCTGAATTAAGGTATAAAGGGTACGCCCATGTAAAAGATGTGGAATTTGCTATTTTAGAAGAGACTGGAAAAATCAGCATAATTCCTAATGTAGCTAAAAGACCAGTAAATACGAGCGATTTATCTATCGTGACAGGGTATGAAGGGGTACCAGTCCCGTTAATTATAGATGGGGCAATCCAATATGATAACCTTGCTAAAATAAATCTTTCTCCCGAGCAATTGATAAAACTCTTAGGTATGCAAGGGTATAGTTTAGATATGATTAAGACAATATCTTTAGCGGTGTTAGATGAAAACAAAAGAATTGTAATCGATCAAAATGACGATATCAATCAAGGAAATATTGATCAGAAACAACAAAGTTTGACGAAAAAAATCCAAGAAGATATTAAAGCAGGTAAGAAGGAGCCTGAAGATCAAGATTTAGGACCAATTGATGATTATATAAAAATTTAAAAGAAAAGGGGATTGGGTATGGATGAGTCTATCGTAATTATAGTCCGTTCATTTATTGCTTTTACAACCCTGCTGTTGTTTACAAGGATTTTAGGAAAACAACAAGTGGGAGAATTAAGTGCTTTTGAATATGTAGCAGGAATAACCATAGGATCTGCTGCTTCGTCATTAAGTATTGATTTATCTATAAAACCATTACCACAGTTTATGGGGTTAGCTACTTGGGTATTCCTGGTCTTAGTATTGCAGCGTCTAGCCCTTAAACATAGATGGTTTGCTAAGGTAACTAGTGACCAACCAACTATTGTTATTCAACATGGTAAGATTTTAGAACAAAACTTAAATAAGTTGAGATATCGTTATGACGAATTGATGTCTCATCTGAGAGATAAAAATGTTTTTGATATCACTCAAGTTGAATATGCCCTATTAGAACCTAATGGTAACTTAACAGTTCTAAAAAAATCACAGTATGAGCCAGTAACTCCGAATGATTTACAGATGACCACTGCTCCAAGTGGTTTGATGGTCGAGGTTATATTAGACGGTAAAATAATTGAACAAAATCTTAAAGATAAGCAAAAGGATTATAAATGGTTGATGGAACAACTACAAATTCAAGGAATTAAAGATATGAAAGAAGTGAGTTTTGCGGCGATTTTACCGAATGGTCAATTATATGTTGATAAATTTAAGGACTCATTAAAAAAGATCGATGTCGGAGATTTTAAAGGACCTTTTTGATGAATTGAAGTAATATTGGGGGTTAAGAGAGGGTGATTTCATGGAAAAAAAACTGTTGATAATTGGGTCAGTGCTGATGATCGTTATATATATTGCTATAATGGGTAGTGGTGCATTTTTAAAACAACCTCTTACCAAAAATGACGATGTAATCAAACAGCTTAGTTTAGTTGAGAATGCTGTAAAGAAAGATGATTGGCAAAAAGCAGAATCTCATTTAGATAGAGGATTTCAAGCGTGGGATAGGGTTAAAAACAGGATTCAATTTAGTGTAGAGAGGGAGTTTATCGAGAAATTGGATGATGAGATGGCAACTTTACAAGGTGCAATAAGTGTAAATGATAAACGAACTTTACTAATTACCATCGAAAAAATTAAAAAGATTTGGGATGAAATGGGTAAATGATATTGTAATTTATGAAAAGTTAGTTATAATGTTTCCTAGATGGGAAAACAAGTAGCAAATATTTATATTTCCTTCGGGGCAGGGTGAAATTCCCGACCGGCGGTAATCTAGATTTAGAGAGCCCGCGAGCTAATGTTTTAGCAGATCTGGTGAGATTCCAGAGCCGACAGTATAGTCTGGATGGAAGAAGGATGTCGTAGTTTGTGATGTACGTACGCACATTCGTATGTTTATCTGTTTGGTTTGCTGTTTTTCAAATCAAATGTGTATGAACATTAGCCCCTAGAGGAATCTTAGGGGTTTTTTTAGTGCATTCATACGTGCTTCCTAAGGCATCTCATTTATGGTAGTGTCAAAAGTTCTATGAAAAATTAAACGTTTGGTGAAAAAGAAATTAAGAATGACAAAATTGGGGAACAAAGAACTTCACAAAGGGTTAAACAAGTATAGCAAAAGCATGACTTCATTTAAACAGTGACAAAAAAGAGCATACTGAAGCAGACTCTTAAAACAGAGCCTAATTAATACTGTTAGATTAAGCAGACTGTTGCTCTAAAATAAATTCCTGTGACAACTCAATAAGTTTAGACC
>NZ_MIJF01000030.1 GCF_001730235.1 Vulcanibacillus modesticaldus
GGTCTAAACTTATTGAGTTGTCACAGGAATTTATTTTAGAGCAACAGTCTGCTTAATCTAACAGTATTAATTAGGCTCTGTTTTAAGAGTCTGCTTCAGTATGCTCTTTTTTGTCACTGTTTAAATGAAGTCATGCTTTTGCTATACTTGTTTAACCCTTTGTGAAGTTCTTTGTTCCCCAATTTTGTCATTCTTAATTTCTTTTTCACCAAACGTTTAATTTTTCATAGAACTTTTGACACTACCCAAGCTGTTTTTTTTCATTGTAACATGTAAAGGAGAAAAAATAATTATCTAATTTTTGTAAATCTAATTATTTTCTTTTAATTAGCTCTTGACGTAATTCCTCGTAACCCGGTTTTCCCAATAATGCAAACATATTCTTTTTATACGCTTCTACACCTGGCTGGTCAAAAGGATTTACTCCTAATAGATAACCACTAATCCCACAAGCTTTTTCAAAGAAATAAATAAGTTTGCCCAAATAAAATTCATCCATTTCCGGAATATTAATTACAAGATTTGGAGTACCTCCATCGACGTGTGCTAATAATGTTCCTTTAAATGCCATTTGATTTACAAAATTCATAGTTTTATCACTTAAATAGTTTAATCCATCTAAATCCTCTTCATCTTCATAAATTTCTATATCTGCCTTTGGTTTTTCGATATTTAAAACTGTTTCAAACAAGTCACGTCTTCCGTCTTGTAAATATTGCCCCATTGAATGGAGATCAGTTGAGAAGTCAACTGAAGCAGGAAAGATACCTTTTCCATCTTTCCCTTCACTTTCACCAAACAATTGTTTCCACCACTCAGCAATATAGTGCAAGGATGGTTCATAATTTGCTAAAACTTCTATCGTCTTTCCTTTACGGTATAGAATGTTTCTGAGCGCGGCATATTGGTAACATTGATTCCTCTCTAAATCTTCTTGACTATATTCCTCTCTACCTGCTTTAGCACCTTCCATCAATTTATCGATATCTATTCCTGCAACTGCAATTGGAAGAAGTCCTACAGGAGTTAAAACAGAAAATCTTCCACCAACATCATCAGGTATTACAAAAGTTTCATAACCCTCTTGTTCAGCCAGTTTTCTTAATGCTCCTTTGTTTCTGTCAGTGGTAGCGTAAATCCTCTCTTTTGCTCCTTCTTTCCCGTATTTATCCTCCATATATGATTTCAACATTCTAAAGGCTATCGCCGGTTCAGTTGTTGTACCTGATTTAGAAATTACATTAACGCTAATGTCTTTTCCATCGATAATTTCTAATAAATGTTTCAAATACGTTCCGCTGATATTATTTCCTAGGAAATATATCTGTGGTGCCTTTCTTTTTTCTTCGGGTAAGTCATTATAAAAAGAGTGAGCTAATGCTTCAATCGTTGCCCTCGCACCAAGATAAGACCCTCCTATACCAATAACCAAAAATACTTGCGAATTTTTTCGGATTTTCTGTGCAACATTTTTAATTCTTTCAAACTCCTGTTGATCGTAATTGACTGGATAATCCACCCAACCAAGATAGTCGTTTCCTGCACCGCTCTTATTATGAAGCATTTTATGAGCAACTAAAATCTGTTGCTTAAGGCTTTCTAATTCATGTTCCTTAATTAATGAATTACTGTAATTAAAACTAATATTTTTCATTATTCAACCTCCAAATTCAATATATTATCCTGTCATAATCTTTGATTGACTAGTTAATTTTATGTTGTTTGCCTAGCATAGCTGCACCAATGATACCTGCTTCATTTCCTAATTCAGCTAATTTTATTTTTGTAACTGGGATATTCTTAAAGTTCTTTGTTCTATTAACTTCTTCTCTTACTTTATCTAATAAGAAGCCCCCAACCTTAGAAATCCCTCCACCTAGCACAAAAATTTCAGGATCAATTATATTTATAAGGTTTACAATTCCAATACTTAGATATTTAACGAATCTATCCACTACTTTCTTGGCAAGTTGATCACCGTTAATAGCTGCTTCAAAAATTATTTTCCCATTCAAATTTTCATAGTTTCCTTGAATTTTATCAGCAATCACTGTTTCAGAATTTTTCTCTTCCATTAACTTTTTTGTGTAGTTAATGATTGCACTTGATGAAGAAAAGGTTTCAAGACAACCATTTCTACCACAATTGCAATCGTAATAATTTTCGCCAACTACCATATGACCAATTTCAGAAGCTATTCCGTTAAATCCCGTATGTATTTTACCGTCTATAATTATTCCTCCACCTACCCCGGTTCCTAAGGTAAGAATAATTCCACTTTTAACTCCCTTCATTGCCCCTGCTTCAAATTCTGCTAAACCAGCTAGAGTTGCATCATTATCAATAAATACAGGAATTCCTAAAGCGTTTTCAATTGGAACTTTTAAAGGTACGTTTTCCCAATTTAGGTTTACACACTGTATAACATCGCCTGTTTTATAGTTTACTAAACCGGGAATCCCTACTCCAATAGCTTTTATTCCTTCTTTTGGAAAACCATAATCATTTATTATTTCTTGTATTAAATTAATAATGTCCATTATTATAGCTTCTGCGGTTCTTTCACTTTTTGTTGGTATTGATTTTTGATACTTTAATCTTGCTTCTTCATCTACTAATCCTACTGCAATATTAGTACCGCCCAAATCTACTCCTATATACACGAATATCCCTCCTATCACTCATCTAATAATAAACCAAATCTTGTTTTTCTAGCAAGTAATGTTAAAGTTATTCCCCATAATTTCCATAAATTCTTATGGAAACTAATAAATAATTAAAAAAACTCCTTGGCTTTATGCCAAGGAGGGCAAATACTTATTTTAAATTCTCTGGATTTAGTGGTTCTAATTCAGGAGTTACAAACCTACCATCTTTCCGAATTAACACATCATCAAAATAAATTTCTCCTCCACCATATTCTGGACGTTGAATGTAGACTAAATCCCAATGGATATCGGAGCGATTGCCATTATCTGCGTCTTCATAAGCTTTACCTGGGGTAAAGTGAATGCTACCAGCAATCTTCTCATCAAATAAGATATCTTTCATCGGATCAAGGATATATGGGTTTACACCAATAGCAAACTCTCCTACGTACCTCGCTCCTTCGTCAGTATCAAATACTTTATTGATTCTCTCAGTATCATTTGCAGTAGCTTTAATAATTTTACCATCCTTAAATTCTAACCTAATATTTTCATAGGTCACTCCTTCATATAAAGTCGGAGCGTTATAGGTAATATAACCATTTACAGAATCTTTGACAGGAGCTGTATATACTTCACCATCAGGGATATTCATCTCTCCAGCACATTTAATCGCTGGAATTCCCTTAATCGAAAAAGTGAGATCAGTTCCTTCACCTTTAATATGTACTTTATCAGTTTTATTCATCAATTCTACTAAAGCATCCATTGCCTTTGACATTTTACCATAATCTAAATTACATACATTAAAATAAAAATCTTCAAATGCTTCGGTACTCTTATTAGCCAATTGTGCCATTGAAGGGTTAGGATATCTTAGTATAACCCATCTCGTACGATTAACGCGTTCTTCAAAGTGAACAGGACTTAAGAAATATTTAGAATAAAGCTTCATTTTTTCATCTGGAACGTCAGATAATTCATTTACATTGTTACCAGATCTAATACCAATATAAGCATCAACCGTTTTCATTCTTTCCAATTCCCAAGAAGCCATATCCTTTAGTTGTTCTTCTGTTGCTTCCATAAGTAAGGCACGGGTTATTTCTGGTTTTTTCAAAGTTACATAAGGGGTTGCGCCAACTTTATTAACTTGCTTTACTAGTGCTTTAATTAATTCCGTTTCATCCCCAATCATTTCTATTAGGACCTTTTCTCCCTTTTGTAACTTAACTGAGTGCTGTACTAATTGCTTTGCTAATTGATCAATACGTGGATCTTTCATAATAACGCTCCTTCCAAAAAATATTACAACATATGATATTAAGAAA
This sequence comes from Vulcanibacillus modesticaldus, assembly GCF_001730235.1. Classification (GTDB taxonomy): domain Bacteria; phylum Bacillota; class Bacilli; order Tepidibacillales; family Tepidibacillaceae; genus Vulcanibacillus; species Vulcanibacillus modesticaldus. The sequence goes on from NZ_MIJF01000030.1 coordinate 3,980, forward strand.
AATCTGCTATGCTAAAATATCATCAATACGCTTTAATACATCTTGGGTAAGTTCTATTTCAACTGCTTTTACATTTTCTTCGATTTGCTCAGGCTTACTAGCTCCAATAATTGCACTAGAAACATTCTTTTGAACTAAAACCCATGCAAGAGCAAGTTGAGCAAGGCTTACTCCTAAATCATTTGCAACTTCCTTTAACATTTCGATTCGCTTAAAATTCTCGTCTGTCATAAAACGAGCGATCATTTTACTTCCATTTTGATCAGCTGCCCTACTACCTGCTGGAGCCGCCTGTCCTTGCTTATATTTACCAGTTAATACTCCCTGTGCTAAAGGTGAATAAACCACCTGTCCAATACCATATCTTTCTGATAATGGGATAATTTCATCTTCAATATAACGATCAAACATATTGTACACTGGTTGATTAACAACAATTCGATCGAGTAATTTTTTATCAGCCAAATGTATTGCTTCGGCAATTTGGGCAGGTGTCCATTGACTAACTCCTATGTACAATACCTTTCCTTGTCTAACTAAATCATCAAAAGCACGTAATGTTTCCTCTAATGGCGTCTCTGGATCATAACGATGTGCATAATACAAGTCAATATAGTCATGTCCAAGACGCTTTAAGCTTGCATTTGCTTGTTCAATAATATGTTTACGTGATAGTCCACTATCATTTACTCCATCACCCATTGGAAAGAAAACTTTTGTTGCTAGGACATATGATTCCCTAGGAAATTCCTTTAATACCTTCCCAACTATTTTCTCAGCTTCACCTCTACGATAAACATTAGAGGTGTCAAAAAAGTTAATACCAAGTTCATATGCTTTTCTAATAGATTTAATAGCATTTTCTTCTTCTACATAACCACCATAGGTTAACCAACTTCCTAACGATATCTCACTTACTTTAATTCCTGTAGTCCCTAGTCGACGATATTTCATCATATCTCCCCCTAACATTAATATTTACCTCATTCTAACATACTCACCAATGCAAAACTATTTAACAACCTACTTCTCCAATATAAAATAAATAAATGTTAGTTATTGTCAATTCTTGATTTTACAGATTCATAATCCATTGGAGAATTCATATTAAAAACTAAATTTTCTAGATTATCATCAAGAAAATATTTAATTTCCTCTTCAGTGACAACTCTGACATTCAACTGCTTTAATAGTTCTTTAATCTTCAATTTATCTTTTAATAAATGTTTCTCAATGATAGGCAAAGTAGATTTATTGTAGACCGAAAATAATGGATGGATCTCGCCAGTAATTTTTGGCGTTACTACATCATACTCTTCAATTTGGCCTATAAGATAAACTGCTAACTCCGGAGAGATGAAAGGCATATCGCATGCAACAATGAGGTTTATATCAAATGAAGATGTTGACAATCCCGCATGAATCCCTGCGAGAGGACCTCTCCCTTTAATTTTATCTTCAACCATTGGTAAACCTAAAAAATCATATTCTTCCATATTGTTGGTAACAAGAATGATTTCTGAAAAAACTTCCGCTAACCTATCTTTAACCATTTCAATGACCTTTCGACCATTAATTTCTAGTAAGGCTTTGTTAGTACCCATACGTTTAGATTTTCCACCTGCAAGGATTATCGCACCTGCGTTCATTAACAACACCTCATCATTATTCTATAAGCAAAATGTTAATAAAACAACCTATGCCAAAAGAACATAGGTCGATAATAAGAAAAATTATTTTACAAATGAGAAAGCTTGTTCTAAATCAGCAATAATATCGTTCGCATCCTCTAAACCTACTGATAGTCTAACTAAACCATCTGTAATCCCCATCTTTAATCTCTCTTCTATTGGCACAGTTGAATGGGTCATTGAAGCAGGATGTTGAATTAAGGTATCAATATCTCCTAAACTCACAGCTAATTTACATATTTTAACATTGTTCAACAAATCAATACCTGCTTGTAATCCTCCTTTAACCTCAAAGCTGAGCAATCCACCTGGTGCTTTCATCTGTTTTTTGGCAAGTTCGTATTGTGGAAAACTAGCTAAACCAGGATAGTAAATTTTCTCTACCTTTGGATGTTGTTCTAGATACTCAGCAATCCTCATCGCATTTTCAGAATGACGATCTAGTCTAACTGATAATGTTTTTAAACCCCGAAGTAATAACCAAGCATCAAACGGCGACATAACTGATCCAACATTCTTAAGAGCCGCCATTTTTATAGTTTTCATCGTTTCTTTTCTTCCCACTACTAAGCCAGCTATCACATCACCGTGTCCGCCTATGTATTTGGTTGCACTATGTAAAACAATATCTATTCCAAGATCTATTGGACGTTGTAAATATGGGGACATAACAGTATTATCAACCACAGAAATTGTACCAAGTTCTTTAGAGAGTTTTGCTACTTTCTCTAAATCAACTAACTTCATAGTTGGATTAGTAGGTGTTTCTATATAAATCATTTTTGTATTTGGTCTAATATATTTTTTGATTTCTTCATAGTTGGACATATCAATAAGTGTAAAGTCAATGTCAAACTTTTCTTTGATCATTGAAAAAAATGAATATGTTCCACCATATATTGCATCAGTAGCGATAATGTGATCACCACTTTTTAATAAACTAAAGATTACCGCTGAAACAGCACCCATACCAGAACCAAATGCGACTGCCGCCTCTGCCCCTTCTAATACAGCTATTCTATCCTCTAATAGCTTAACTGTCGGACTTCCTAATCTCGTATAAATATATCCCTCTTGTTCACCAGAAAATCTTGCCCGCCCTTCTTCGACATCATTAAATACGAATGTTGAGGTTTGGAATATTGGTGGTGTTAATGAGCCATAGTGTTCTTTTGATGAGTATCCTGCATGAATGGCCTGTGTAGAAAAACCCATTTTCTTTTTTTGATCCATAGTACATCCCCCTTTTAATATAAAATGAAAACGCTAACATCTTGTTCCAATTTAACAATAACATACAAACAAAAATATAGTAATACTTATATAAAAATTATTTTAATCATGATTGGTTATACGATTATTAAAGGCTTAATTCTCTATTGTTCTTATGAGAATTAAGCCTAAATCTAACATGATTGAACTGCCTTCTCACCCGTTAAGTAATACTTAATTACCCCACTTTGAACTATAGAAGTAATTTCGTTGTTATTTTCTAAAATATCTAACACACCTAAAATTTCTGAAAAATACAACGGGATAAATTTTTCAAATCTATCAGGGTACACTTCTTTCATAATATCTTTAACACTTAAGGGTTCATCTTTAAATACTTCTCTCACTTTAAATACTCGTTGTTTAATACGATTTAACTGTTGATCAATCACTTCGTATGGTGTTGTAATCATTTTTCCGTGCCCTGAAAAGACCTGCTTTATCTTTATTTTTTTAATCCGTTCAAGTGAATTTTGATAATCAACAAGACTTTTAGGCCTATCACCATCTTTATCAAAAGGTGGTTCAATAAATGCTCCTGGAGAAGTATTTTCAATTATGTGATCACCTGCGATTAGAAGCCCCTTTTCAAGATTATATAGTGAAATATGTCCTTGAGAATGACCAGGATTATGGATTATCATCCAGTCTGGTAATCCTTCGGGAGTCACGCCCTCTTCCAATACACCATCAACATTAATAGGTTCAATAAATTGATTGAAATAATCATTAAATTTACTAACTGCTTCAACTTGTTCTTTAGATAAACCATGTCTTAAGTACAATTGCTCAAAAAAATTATATTTTTTTTGTACAATATCATCATTTTTTTCCAACCATGGGACTGATTTTTTATGAGCATACACTTTTAATTTTGGATGGTACTCTAATAATACCGACAGAAGGCCACTATGATCAACATGATGGTGAGTAACTATAACTTGATCAATATCCTTGATTCTAAAACCATTTCTATTAAGATGATAAATAAATGATTTCCATGCCAACTCAGTCTTAGGTCCCGTATCAACCAATGTTACTTTTTCTCCTAAAATCAGATAAAGATTAACTGAACCAATAATAAATGGAGTATTTATTTCAATTGGAATTACTCCAATACCATTATTAACAAAAGTATCAGCGAGACCATTCATATATATCATTCCCCTCAAGTTATGTGTTTGAAAATTCAATCAATTTAATTCTACAACTTTTTAACATTTTCTTAAAGCCCACAATTTAAAAAAGATTAAAAAAAGTTAAAAAAATACCTGTTGGCCTCTATCACCAACAGGTCATGTTATTGATTTTTCTTCATCATATACTCTTACCTGATTTTTTCCACTATTTTTAGCATTGTATAATGCATGATCCGCTTTTCGAACTAGTGATAAATAACTTATATCAGAATCATCTGCTTCCCAAGTCGCAATTCCACAAGATACCGTTACCCTTGGATTAGTCTCATTTTTAACTCTCTCAGTTATTCGTCCACCAATTTGTACAGCAATTTCCGTATACATTTTAGGCAAATATATCGCTAACTCCTCACCACCCCATCTAGCGGCAATGTCTTCTTCTCGAATACTACTCTTGAGAATTTTAGCTACTTGATTTAGCACCCGATCGCCTACTTGATGACCATAAGAATCATTTATCTTCTTAAAATCATCAATATCAAAGAGTAACAAAGAACCATATTTATCTTTCTTCTGAGACTCTTCAATTTTAGTATCCAAATATGACCGGTTATATAATTTAGTCAAGTAGTCTGTAACTGCCAAACGTTGAATCTTGCCATGTAGTAACGAATTTGTCAAAGCTAATCCTAAATGTTGGGTAAATAATTGTAAGATTCTCAAGTCCTCATAGGAAAAATAATTTGGTTGCTTACTCGCCACACTTAAGATGCCAATTATTTCTTCACGAGCAATTATAGGTACAGCTATCAAGGAACGTAACTTAGACTCGTGAATTAATTGATCATCAATGTATTGGTCTTTCTTAATATCTGAAAAAATAACAGGTTCTTTTCTACTGTATACATACCCCATATATCCATAATCTAATGGGATAGTGGTTATGTTATCAATATTTTCATTATGAGCAACGAGTGTGAATTTTCTTTTATTGGCTTGAACTACAAAAACATGATGTGTTTTGAAAATTTTCTCTAATTCCGATATAGCAACTTTTAGAATTTCTTCTTTATCTAAACTTCGATTTAATTGTTTTGTTAATTCATTGATAAGTTGTAATTCCCTCACTGAATTAATCGATTGTTGGTAAAGGTTGGCGTTTTCAAATGCTGTACCGATAATTTCAGCAATGCTTGAAATAAACCGAACTTTTTCATCATCATAGTCACAATGATCACTACAACTTAAATGGATAACTCCGTATATTCCTTGTTTTCCTTTAATCGGTGCTGCTAACTCATTAGCATCATCACTTATAATCAAGCTTCCCTCTAAGAATGCTTTACCATTTATATCATTCTTGTCAGGAATTATATTAATTAATTTAATTGATACATTAGGAATAAAATAATCATGTGTCAACCATAGCTCTAATTTGTTATTGGGGTAAAACAAGTTGATACTATTTATTGCCTCTGACAATACCTCATTGACATCAAAAGTAGAATATAATTTTTGAGTTATTGTGTACAATACATCTCTTTTCTCAATTTCTCTTTCTAAACGTTCAAATTCACGTTCTTCCCCAAGTAACAATTCATATCCAATAACCAATCCTTCTAATAATTTTAAAGCCTTTTCCTTGTTTCCTGAAAATGTTACTAACCCTAAAATCCCAACCAAATGATTATCATCAAAAATTGGAACAGCAATTGTAAGATACTTTTGCAATGAAGATAATAAATGTTCTTCTTCTTTAACACAAACGATAACCTGGTGTTCAGCTGCTAATCCTATTGCGTTAGCCCCAATAGTTTTGGTACTCCAATCAACAAATTTAAGTTCATTTTTCAATAAGAAATCCGGGATAATAGAATCAGCAACAAAGTCAAGCACTTGTGCTTCTTTATTCGCCAGAATTAAGATCTCATTGTCTAGTAATTGTACTTTATTCCCTATTTTTTTAACAAAACGCTTAAAAATTTTCACTAGCAACTGATTTTTCTCAATATCTGTAATCTGATGAGTTTTCAATAGAGGTTTTGCTTTGGCCATCATCGCTACTTTGTTTGCATTATTAATTAATCTAAGACGTTCATTATTTTCGATGCAATATCTATAATTTTCAACGCTAGTAGCCATAAGTTTTTTCCCTTCTTCCAACTAAATCACTTCTAAATGTGATTGGTCATTAATCTCTTTTATGTTCCAAGTCAGTTTCAAAAGATCAAAAGTTATCGTTGTAATACCCGTATTTACTATACGTGTTCTACCAGGTCCTAAACTGCCACCGCTGATCTCATGTAAAAAAGCATTTATCGCTGCACCGTGACTTACAATTACTATATCTTCATTAATGTGTTTTTTACACAAATCCAGTACCGCTTTATAGATCCTAGATTTGAATACATCATAGGGTTCTACGCCGTATGCCCCTATATGCTCAATATTTCTCATATCCACTTCAGGATGTTTTGCTTTTAATTCATCAAGTTTGATTCCTTCCAATCGTCCAAAATTCCGTTCCCTTAAACCAATATGAGTATGAACATTCAATCCAAATTGATCTGCAATCTTCTGTGCAGTTGCCTTGGCCCTTATTAAATCACTAGAATAGATAGCATTCAAACGAATCCCATCATCGAATATGCGTTTTGCAAGTCTTTTGGCTTGCAACTCCCCTATTTTATTCAACGGTATATCCTGTTGCCCCTGATATCTTCTTTCTCTATTCCAATCCGTTTCACCATGTCTTATCATATAAATAGTCGTTTCCATTAAACTACCTCTTCTATAACTTGATTTTAAAGTTCATTATGTTTGAAAATTCTGAACTGGAACCATCTCTAATACATCAGGATCCCACTTGAACTCAATCGTTCTATATAAACTTTTTGTTTCAGAATCAAATTGATCAATGATAAAATACTGCAAAGAATCATTATTATCTTTTATTAAATTAATCCTATAATAAAAATCTCTACCCAATGACTGCTTTTGTCGTTGGGCAGAAGCCCCTCTACTGTTAAAAACCCCTTGGTAGTTACCATACCATTCCATTTTTCCAGAAGGATCTAAATAAATCCACTGCTTAACTTGTTCCAAATAACCCTTATCTCCAACCCGCTCATTATCACCTGATATCGCAATAAATCCTTTATTACTACCTGTGTTCCATTGGTTATAGATAAGGTTAAAACTACCATATAACCAATTATCAACTCCTTCTTTAACACCTTCATCACTATTGTTACTTGTAAGGTTTTCCAAATTAACAAACTTCAAAATAAAGTCCCGATCTCCTGTTGTATAATAGCTCAGATGGTATATAAATGTTAACCATTCTGGTTTCCCCGGGAAACTAAATAACTCTAAGTACCCGTAAAAATCTTGCTGATCAACTAAAAACAATGTCCAAGTATCCTTAAACTCTAAATTGTTGATTTTCAAATTTACACGCTCATTATTTTTGGTAACTTCAAAGACCCATGAAGTTTTATTAGCTTGATAAGCTAAACCATTTTTCCAAATCAATTTCTTTGGAGGAACATTAATCTTAAAAACATCCTCAAGCGCTTCTTGAGCTAAAGCCAATTCATTAGAATCTAACAAATTCTCATCATCCGGAACAAAGATCGAATATACTATATTACCTGTAATTGTATCAAATATGTTTACTAAATAACCTTGCTCATTTGTTTCAATATAATTTATTAATGATACATAACGACCATCAGAACTGAATCCATGCAAATAAGAAAAGTGATTAATTGATATATGCTTAATAAACGTTGAATTAATAAACAATTTTTCTAATTTTGGTACATCTCTTAGATTGTATAAAGAAGCGAAATCGTACGATGGACTGTTATCTTCCGGTTTACTCCATTCGTTCTCATCTGTTTTGTTTGGAATCTCATTTTGATTATCATTAAAAAATTCTAGCTTAGAACAGCCAACAGTTAACAATATCAGCATAAACAAAAAAACAATGATGATAATCCGTTTTTTTACCTTCAGCCAGCCCACCCCCTCAATCTCATTCTAACATATCAAAAAAACTTTTGTTGAAATATGGCAGTAATTCAAAATAAAGAGATACCTTTAATATATTATATCTACATGAATTAAGATTACAAGAGGTGGATATCAAACGAACTAAACAATAAAAGAAAATATTTCCACTATATTAAAATTAAATAAAATTAAAAATATTCCTGCTGAAATTTTTAATTTTTAAAAAAATATTTCACTAAATAATAAGCTTAACATTCAATAAACTTGACATCCGAGTTACAAAAGTTTTATTATATAAGTTGTGATTATAGGTAGTTATGTTTTTGACGTGAACACCCTCACTCATTTTGTGCTTATAAGACAGCGGCTGATTTTTTCTTATAAGCCATAAGTTGTTGCTACCGCAACTTATGTAAAGCAAAATTGAGCACGTCAGTTTAATAGTAAATATTAAATTCAATTTTGAGAGGGGATTTGTTTTTTATGGCAAGATATACAGGACCAAAACACAAATTAAGTCGTCGAGTAGGTATTTCATTAAGTGGTACTGGAAAGGAAATGAAGCGTCCTTATCCACCTGGACAACATGGACCAGGACAACGCAAAAAATTGAGTGAATACGGACTTCAACTTAATGAAAAACAAAAGCTTCGTCATATGTACGGCTTAAACGAAAAGCAATTCGCTAACCTATTTGTTAAAGCTACTAAGATGCATGGAGTTGTTGGTGAAAACTTCATGGTTCTCCTTGAAAGTCGTTTAGATAATCTTGTTTATCGTATGGGCTTAGCTCGTACTCGTCAAGGAGCTCGCCAGTTAGTAAATCATGGACATGTCACTGTAAATGGTAAGAAAGTTGATATTCCTTCTTATCAAGTGCAAGTAGGAGACGTAATTGGTTTACGTGAAAAAAGCCGTAACTTAACTGTTGTTAAAGAAGCTTTAGAGGAGCGTAATTACCTACCAGATTACGTTACTTTTGATGAAAATGCAATGGAAGGTAAATTTGTTCGTCTTCCTGAACGTTCCGAATTACCACAAGAAATCAACGAGAAGTTAATCGTTGAGTACTACTCCAGATAATTTGATAGCCATCCAATGGAAATCCATTGGGTGGTTTTTTCATTTTAATTTTATTTATTGCTTTAATTAATGTTCTTTTTTCTTTAATTTAATGATATACTATCAATGGAAAACAAAATATTGGGCCACTAGGGGTGCTGTAAAGCTGAGAACAGCGTTTGTTAAGCTGTAACCCTTAGAACCTGATTTTCTGGGTAATTCCAGCGAAGGGAAGTGGTTTTTATGAGTATCACCTAACACTCTGTAAACCAGTCCGTTTATAGAGTTTTTTTTTAGCTAAAACTGAAAATTAAAATTATAGACCAGAAGTGAAAGGTGGATAATCATGAATAATCGTATTCGTATCATGACTGAAATCGCAATTATAGCAGCTTTAGCTGTTTTATTAAACGCAATCAAAGTTTATGAAGCTCCTTTTGGAGGCTCTGTATCCTTGGTGATGGTGCCAATCTTTTTACTTGCTTTTAGAAGAGGAATCGTCCCAGCGATTATTGCCGGAGCTTTAACTGGGACCATAAAAATCATATTGGGAGCTTATATCGTTCATCCCGTCCAATTTTTATTAGACTATCCTGTTGCTTTTGCTCTTTTAGGTTTTGCTGGTATTGTTAAAATCAATAAAAACCTTTCTCTTAAACAAAAGAGTATCTATCTAACAATTGGTATCATCTTTGCTTCTTCATTAAGATTATTAAGCCATTTTGTCTCTGGAGTAATTTGGTTTGGACAGTATGCACCAGAAAATATGAATGTGTACCTATATTCTTTACTTTACAATCTATATTACCTAGTTCCAGAAATGATTATTTCAATAATCGTTTCCATATTTATTATCAATAAAATTCCTAATTTTTTCATCAGAGAAGATAATTAAGAGGACTGGTTTCAGTCCTCTTTGATTATTGTAATTTAATTTTAGCAAATTTTCTTTTTCCTACCTGAACTACCATATCTTGCTCGATGTTAACTTCATAATCTAAGTCATCTACTTTTTGACCATTAATCTTCACGGCACCCTGTTTTACCATCCTACGTCCTTCTCCATTAGATGGTACCAACCCCAAAGTTACAATCAATTTCACGATCCAGACCTTACCACCTTCTAGTTGTTCTTTTTCTAATTCCACAACTGGAATATCATCTGGTAAAGCACCCTTTTGGAAAACAGTTTTAAAATGTTGTTCAGCTTCTTTAGCTGCTTCTTCACCATGGTACATTCTAACAAGGGTATAAGCTAACTTCATCTTGGCATCTCTTGGGTGGATTGCTTGTTCCTGCAAACCTTTAACCATCCGTTGGACTTCTTCGTGTGGTAAGTCCGTAACTAATTGGTAATATTTAATCATAAGTTCGTCTGGAATTGACATTGCCTTTCCATAAATTTGATTTGGCTCTTCATCAATACCAATATAGTTACCCAGACTTTTACTCATTTTTTGTACGCCATCTAATCCTTCAATCAATGGCAACATCAAAATTGACTGCTGTTCTACACCATATTCTTTTTGTAAGTGCCGTCCCATAAGTAGATTAAATTTTTGGTCAGTTCCACCAATTTCAACATCCGACTTTAGGGCTACAGAATCATAGCCTTGCATTAAAGGGTAGAAAAACTCATGAATACTTATCGATTGATTAGCCTTAAACCTTTTTTCGAAATCGTCTCTTTCTAACATCCTTGCCACTGTTATTTTACCAGCTAAATTAACTACATCAACAAAAGTCAGAGGTTCAAGCCATTCGCTATTATAATGAATTTCTGTTTTTTGTGGATCCAATACCTTAAACAATTGCTTTACATAAGTTTCAGCATTTTCTCTAACTTGTTCTTTACTAAGCTGTTTTCTAGTTTCAGATTTACCAGTAGGATCACCAATTTGACCAGTAAAATCACCGATAACAAGTTGAACAGTATGTCCTAATTCTTGAAACTGTCTTAATTTTTGTAAAGGTACCGTATGTCCAATATGAATATCTGGAGCAGAAGGGTCCAAGCCAAGTTTAACTTTAAGAGGCTTATTCTCCTTAATTGACTTGGCTATTTTCCTTTTAAATTCGTCCTCTGGTATAATCTCAACCGCCCCACGACTAAGTATCTCCCATTGCTTCTCTAACTCTCGTTGTTGTTCATCAGTTAGCATTAAATCTTTGTCCATAACAAAACCCCCATTAGAAATATTTTTACCTAAAACAAAAACCACATCCCAATTTAGGGACGTGGTTGCACGCGTTACCACCCTACTTAAGAGTACAAAAAGAGTAAAGGAGATAATGTACTCTCATCTTAATTTAAATAACGGCAACACCGGAATAGGCTATTTAAAGGCTCACCTATTCAGCTCTAGCAGGGTAATTCAGTTACAATAACGTACTGATTTGCACCAAACACCAGCTCTCTTTAAGCGATTATTATAACCTACTAAACTGCTTTCATAGCTTTACTATTATTATATTATAATAAAAGATATTTACCATAATAATTAAACATTGTCAACATCAACAAAAAACTTCTATAACCTTAAAGCTTTATTCACTTATTTTGTGCTATAATAGCAAATTAAGGGGGAATTTAAATGGCGCAAAAGAAAAAACCCAGAAAATCTAAAAAAAGTACTAAGCATTTTTCTTCTTTCCTAAAATTCACTTTTATCGTCATCATCTTAGGAACTTTTTTAGTAGCTGGAGTTGGGGCTGGACTTATAGCAGCATTAGTAAAAGATGATCCTGTACGAAGTCCTGAAGAAATCCGTAGTAAAGTTTTTACAAATAACCTAACCGGATTTGCTTACTTTTCTAACAAGAATAAAAGTGGTAGTTATCAATTAATCGGAATGTTAAGAGCAGACGAAGATAGACGAATTATTGAGTTTGATGAGATCCCTAAAAATGTTTACAATGCCTTTTTAGCCATTGAAGATAGAGATTTTGAAACGCATTTCGGTATTAATATAAAGGCATTAGGAAGAGCTGTATTACAACAATTATTAAATAGCGATGTAAGAACTGGTGGTAGTACAATAACTCAACAATTAGCTAAAAACACCTTTTATTCCTTTGACAAAACTTTTGAGAGAAAAGCAAAAGAAATCTTCTTAGCATTGCGAATGGAACGAATTTTATCTAAAGAAGAGATTTTTACAGCTTATATAAACAAAATTCATTTTGGAAAAGCTGCAAATTTAAATAATGTTTACGGTATTCAAGCAGCAGCGAAAGGGTACTTTAATAAAGATGCTGAGGACTTAAATTTAGCAGAAGCAGCGTTCTTAGCTGGGATACCACAAAGACCGACAGCATATTCTTCGTTTAACAGTCAAGGGTTTGACGAGGAGGGCTATCAGTTAGCTAAAGAACGACAGGAATTAGTACTTAAAAGGATGTTAGAAGAAGGTTTCATTACGACTGATGAATATGAAGAGGCCTTAGCTTATGACATCAAAGAAGCATTTTCAAGTTCCGCATCAGATGAAAAAGCATATAATAGATACCCATATTTAATGCTAGAAATTGAAAATAGAGCGGCAGAAAAATTAATTGAAAGTTTAAATATGGCATCTGGTACTGACGATTATAATAAAGTCTTTGAATTAGCAAGACAAAAATTACTAACTGGTGGTTATAAGGTATATACCACAATTGATAGAACCGTTTATGAAGCAATGAACGCCGTAGCAAAAAATCCTGACAATTTTAATAAGCCAATAAGTTATGATTTTGAAATGAGAAACGGCAAAGTTATTCCAATTGAAAACGCATTAGAAGAGGTTGGTGCTACGCTAATTGAAAATAAAACTGGAGCAATTCTAGGATTCGTTGGGGGTAGAGATTTTTACACTTCCCAAATAAATCATTCAAACTTTAGAGGTTCTACTAAAAGACAACCAGGTTCATCGATTAAACCATTATTAGACTATGCACCAGCATTGGAGTTAGGATATATTCAACCAGCAACTCCAATTGATGACATTCCTTTAGGAACTGAATGGGAACCAGAGAACTGGAACAAAAAGTATAATGGAAGAATAACAGCTAGAGAAGCACTTAACTGGTCATTTAATATTCCTGCAGTCAAGGTTTATAAGATGGTTGGCATTGACAAAGGATATGAATACTACACAAAATTAGGATTTAGAGTAAATGAGAAATTTTTCAAGCAAGCAGGTTATACTCCAGCTATCGGAACAATTGAAACTTCTCCTGAAAGAATGGCAAATGCATATACTACTTTTGCAAATGGCGGAACCTATATTGACGCATATCTAATCGAAAAGATCGAAGATAAAGATGGAAATATCGTATATCAACATCAATCAAAGCCGGAAGTAGTATTTAGTGAACAAACAGCTTTCTTGATTACTGATATGTTAAGAACTGTAATTTCTAATGGTACAGGTGGAATAGTACGTAAATTTATCGGTAATGAACTAGATGTTGCTGGCAAGACAGGGACAACAAATGACTCCAAGGATTTATGGTTTATAGGTTATACTCCTGAGGTAACCCTTGGGGTATGGGTTGGATATGATTTCCCGTACAAATTAAAGACCGGCTCAATAGCCTCTCAAACTTGGGGTAGAATATTATCTGAAGTATTAAAAGCAAAACCTGAACTTTCAGCTACTGATGCAAAGTTTACGCGTCCAGAAGGTATCGTTAAGATGGAAGTATCAAGCACATCTGGTAAACTTCCTTCTGAATTAACTAAAGAAGCAGGATATTTAGTTTCAGATTGGTTCAATAAAAAATATATCCCAACAGAAATCGACGACTCACTAGAAAAAGCACGAGTTATAACATTTGATGATACACGCTATCTTGCCAAACCTGAAACACCTGATGATATGGTAGAGATAGGAATTTACTTTAAGCGTGAACCTTACGTACTTCCATATAAAAAAGATAAAGAAGGAGAAATATTAAAGGATGAAAACGGTGAAGGAATAAGAAAAGATAGACCTGTAGATTATGAGAAAGAGCTACCTAATCAGGTAGATCCTAGAACTTCTACTGGTGAAAATTTAACTCCACCTTTAAATCCATTAATAAAGATACAATCAGGTAAAAATATTCTTTCATGGGATAAGCTCATTAATGAAAATGTGGTTGGATACCGAATTTATCGTACTTCTACTTTTGAATTTGGATTTATTAAAGTTGGAGTTGTAAAACAAACAAATTTGGAACCAAACAGATTATATTTTGAAGATGTCGTAGAATTTAATGATCAATACGCTTACTACATTACTACAGTTGATGTTATGGGGAATGAATCAAAACCAACTCAACTACTTGGATTCAACTTAACAAACAATGAACAATTAGATAATAACAATCCTTTTAATGAAGAAAATATGAATGATAACATAGAAGGTAATACTGATATAATACCTGGCCAAAATAACGATCAAATTGCAATTGCAATACCAAGCGCACCTAAGAACCTTGGTATAATGCGCATTGGTTTACAAATTACCTTAACATGGGATGAAAATCCACCAGACGATTATGTTACTAAGTACAATATTTATTACAGTTCAAAACTAAGAGGAGATTATAATTTAATCGGTAGTTCAATCAAGCCAGAATTTTCATATGAGCTTTTAACTGATAAAAAAGGTTTCTTTTATGTAACTGCCGTCAATAATAAGGGAGAATCTGATAGATCAAGAATCATCCAAGTAAGAACACAATAAAAAACTAAGAAAAGCACCGTCATATTAATAATGACGGTGCTTCAGACTGAAGACTAACCTCATGCTAAATTACCTAGTATGAGGTTATTTTTGTCAAAAATGCTTAAAATCTTGGATGAAATAAAAAATTGAGAGCGATTCGGACGTCTCTTCCACGTCCAATTCGCTAGCTTTTTCAAATTCATGGCAGCAAAAACTAACATCGCCTGCATCGAGACTTTTTTCAAACCTCTTAACGTAGTCCAACGCAAACCATGTTTCTCTTTCATATCTGCAAATACTCTTT
>NZ_MIJF01000031.1 GCF_001730235.1 Vulcanibacillus modesticaldus
GAAGAGAATTCTTACCAAGCAATGCCCCCATCAAATAAACAATGATTTTATTTTGAACCTCAATGTATAGTAGCAACAAAGAAATAACTTTAGACATCAAGTTTGCCGCCTCCTTTGTTTGAGTAATTTTTTGAATGGTCAACTAAAAATTACCCTTAAATTGAGGGGGTGGCAATACCTTAATATAAATTTTTCAATAACAACAAGGTTTTTGACACAATAATCTATAAAACTTTTGACAATACGTTTCATTTGGTGGAGGTTCCCCGCATGATTGTGCAAAGGGAATCGCATTAGTAGCTACAAATGGTGGAAGTATCAAAGATTATGAAGGAATCAATAAGTCTTCAGAGCCGCAACTTCCTTTAATTGCAGTAAACACTACAGCTGGAACTGCTAGTGAAATGACAATCTTTTGCATTATAACAGATGAAGAAAGACATATTAAAATGGCTATCGTCGATAAACATGTTACACCAAAGATTGCTGTAAATGATCCAAAGCTTATGGTTGATATGCCTAAATCTTTAACTGCCGCAACGGGAATGGACGCACTTACGCATGCGGTTGAAGCATATGTTTCAACGATTGCAACTCCAGTCACAGATGCCTGCGCGCTACAAGCAATCAAATTAATTTCAGCTAATTTAAGGAAAGCTGTCGAAGATGGTAAAGATGAAAAGGCTAGAGATAATATGGCATATGCTGAGTTTTTAGCAGGTATGGCCTTTAATAATGCTAGTCTTGGATACGTTCATGCTATGGCTCACCAATTAGGAGGATTTTATGACTTACCGCATGGCGTTTGTAATGCAGTATTACTACCTCATGTCCAAACATATAATATGCAAGTAGTACCTGAAAGACTTGCTGACATTGCGGTTTCCATGGGTGAAAATATTGAAGGGTTAAGTGTGGAAGAGGCTGCTAAAAAA
Source organism: Vulcanibacillus modesticaldus (assembly GCF_001730235.1). Lineage (GTDB taxonomy): Bacteria > Bacillota > Bacilli > Tepidibacillales > Tepidibacillaceae > Vulcanibacillus > Vulcanibacillus modesticaldus. Next base: position 936 of record NZ_MIJF01000031.1, read on the forward strand.
GCTATTGAAGCAATTAAAAAGCTTTCTAGAGATGTTAATATTCCATCTGGTCTTAGTGAACTAGGGGTCAAAGAAGAAGATGTTGAGACCCTTGCTAAAAACGCATTATTAGATGCATGTGCTTTGACCAATCCTAAACAAGGTACTCTTGAAGATGTAATGCAAATATTTAAAAATGCATTTTAGTGTTAAAAGCAGAATGTTTTTAAGCGCCGTTTTTAAAACGGCGTTTTAGATTGAAGACTAACCTCATGCTAGATTATCTAGTGTGGGGTTATTTTTGTTTAATCTAAATTTATTGATATGGAATACTTGCAAATAAAAAAAACTCTTGACACTAGATAACATAAAGTTAAAATAAAATTAACCGATAACCTAACAAATATAGGTGGCTAAAGTGAAATTAAATTGGTTTATTTATGAGGGGAATATCCGATCTAGGTTTAGCATGTGGAGGTGATTTATATTTATGAAGAAAAGAATAACGATGCAAGATGTTGCCGATAAGCTCGGAGTAACAAAGGTAACAGTATCAAAAGCTCTCTCGGGTAAAGAGGGGGTTAGTGAAGAATTAAGAAAAAATATCATAGCAACAGCCAATGAAATGGGGTATATCTATAATTCTAGTGCAAAAGCGCTAAAAACTAATAAAACTGGAAATATAGGAATTATTGTTCCAGAAGTGTTTATGGAAGAGGATGAGTATTTCTATACACGTATCTACAAAAATATATATAAAGAAGTAAGTGAAAAGAATTATAACCTAATTCTTACGATTATAACAAAAAAGGAAGAAGAAGAAGTTCGCTTACCACTTATGTGCAAAGAGAATAAAGTCGATGGAATTCTAATTATTGGACAGATTTCAATTGAATATATTCAAAAATTAAAAGAGCTTTCATTACCTATTGTTCTAGTAGATTTTTATTATAAAGAGTTGGAATTAGATTGTATATTAACTGATAATTATTATGCTACTTATAATGCAACTAATTATTTAATTGAATCCGGTCATAGAGAAATTGGTTTTTGTGGAAATATTAAATTAACTAGCAGTATTCAAGATAGATATTTAGGTTACTATAAAGCATTATTAGAACATCAAATACCAATTAATGAAAATTATATTATAAAAGATCGAAATGATAATGGTGAGTTCATTGATCTACAACTGCCAGAAAAGCTACCAACTGCATTCATATGTAACTGTGATAAGGCAGCTTACGAATTAACAAAAAAGTTACAATCAGAAGGTTATAGAGTTCCTGAAGATTGTTCAATAATAGGATTTGATGACGTTAGACACAGTATTATTTCTACTCCAAAATTATCTACTATAAGAGTTAAAACAGAAGATATAGCCAAATATGCTATTAAGAGAATAGAGACAAGAATTCAAAACCCTGATGCAAAAGTTAGGAGAATAGTAATCGATACTGAAATTATTAATAGAGAGTCGGTTAAGGTTCTTAATAATAGTTAAATAATAAGTATTAGAGACTAAGTTCTATTTAAAGAAATACTATTTAGAATTTAGTCTCTATTTTTTTAGAAATGTGTCCAATATGTAAATAATAGATTAAAAAAATTGATAAATTTTATTAATTAACATTGACAGGGTAGCAAACCAAAAGTACAATAAAAATAAAGCAACCGATAACTTAACAAAACAGGGAGGAAGTAAACAATGAAGAAAGCGATTTCATTTATAGCGTTACTTTTAGTTATGACTTTGGTATTTACCGGTTGTAGTTCTAACGATTCTCAGGTAAATACTGATAATGAAGAAAGTAAAAAAGTGCGTGTTGAATTTGCCACTTGGGCTGGAGGAGGAGAATTACAGGAACTTCAAGAAATTGTTGACGCATTAAATGCTGAATCTAATGAATATGAAATAGAAGTTATTAGTATTCCAGCAGATTATTACACTAAACTTCAGACTATGATAGCTGGTAACGATGCTCCAGATTTAATGTGGTTATCTCAAGAATACATTCCAGCTTATGCTGAATTAGGTGCTATTGAAGATATTACAACATATGCAAAAAACGACTCTAGTATTGATTTAAATGATTTTTATGTTCCTACTTTAGCAACTGCTAAATGGAAAGATAAGTTATACGGTTTTCCTTGGATTGCCCAACCTGTAATCATGTACTACAATAAAGATTTGTTTGATGAGGCAGGATTAGATTATCCGGAAGATATTACTTGGGATGAATTTATTGAAATGGGGAAAAAATTAACAAAAGATACTGATGGCGATGGTAAAATAGACCAATATGGTTTTATTGTAAATGGTTGGCCACCAATTCACACATGGTTATGGACATATGGTGGTGGAGATGTTGATGAAAATGGAAACGTTATAATTGATACTCCAGAATCTAAAAAAGCTTTAGAGGTATTGTATGATATTTTACATGTCTCCAAAATCACACCAAGTAAGACTCAAATAGAGGCACAAGGTTTTGGTGAGCAATTTAAAGCAGGAAAAATTGCTACGTTCATGGGTGGAGCTGGAGATGACTTTGAAAAAACAGTAGACTTCAATGTTGGAACAACGGTTATTCCATATGGTACTGAGCGTGCTACTTTTAACTGGATTGCATCAACAGTTATGTCATCACAAGCTGAAAATAAAGAAGTTGTTTACAAAGCATTATCTGATTTAACTAACAAATTCTTTGATTGGAAAGTAGTTCCTCCAGTTAAATCTAAGTTTGGTAAAATTACCGAAAATCGACCTGATAAGGAATCAGCACTCCCAGCTATTAAAGCATCAATGGAATTTGCTCGTGGATTTAATAATATGCCAAAGCAAAATGAAATCGCTGGAAAGGTTTGGGATAATCTGTATGATCCACTTTTAAGAAATGATGATAATTTTGATTTAGATACAGCTATTGAAGAGACTGCAAAAGCTTTACGAGAATTATTAGCTAAATAAAATTTTTTACTCTTTTAGAAGTTCTAGGGAGAAGTGATTTTTCTCTAGAACTTTCTTTATCAAATGGGAAAGCACAGAATTAAGAGGTGGATTACCGTGAATAAACAACAACTTAGAAAAATTTACAAAAAATACGAGGGATATTTATTTATTATGCCTTGGATTTTAGGAATTCTTATTTTCTTTTTATGGCCTGTAGGGTATGCGGTTTATATAAGTTTTACTAAGTGGCCGATACTGGGAAGTCCAAAATGGGTTGGATTGGACAATTATATAACGATATTTAATGATGAACAGTTTTATAATTCTCTGTCGGTGACTTTCAAATTTGCATTGTTTGCGATACCGCTAGGGATATTAACTTCATTCACAATAGCATTTATACTCAATTCTAATATAAGGGGATTGAGTTTTTACAGAACTATTTATTATTTGCCGGCAGTAGTGTCGGGTGTTGCAGTTGCATTATTGTGGCGATGGGTTTTAGATCCGGAATTTGGATTAATCAATTCATTGCTTGCAATGATAGGGATTCAAGGGCCGGGTTGGCTTTCAGACCCAGATTGGGTGATTCCTTCTTATATCCTCGTTTCAATTTGGGGAGCTGGAGGAGGAATGATTACTTACTTAGTAGGTTTAAAAGACGTTCCAAAAAATCTGTACGAATCAGCAGAGATAGATGGTGCTGGGTTTTTTGCTAAACTTTTCAAGATAACTATACCGATGATGACTCCGATCCTTTTTTATAATTTAATAATGGGAATAATTGGTTCATTTAGGAAATTCACAGATGCTTACATTTTAGGAGGAGCAGGTAATCAAGGTAAGTTTTATTTAGTTTATCTATATGAAAATGCGTTTAAGTATTTCAAAATGGGATATGCAACAGCGTTGGCATGGATATTATTCATAATAATTTTAATTTTAACATTATTAGTATTTAAAACCTCATCATTCTGGGTGTATTATGAGTCGGGAGAAGAATAGGGGTGTTGTAGATGAACGAAGTAATAAACGTAGAAGAAGATAAGTTAATGGCGATAAAGAGTAAAGCAAAATTTAAAAGAAAAGAAAAATACAAGAAATTATTGATCCATTTACTTTTAATCCTTGGTGGAGTTTCAATGATGTTTCCATTTTTTTGGATGGTTTCAACTTCGCTAAAAGAAAATGCTTTAATTTTTCAACTTCCACCTAAATGGATACCAGATCCTATTGCATGGCACAATTATCCTGATGCAATGGAAACTATTCCTTTTATAAGGTATTTTTGGAATACGACAGTTATTACTGTTTTGAAAGGGATAGGTGAGGTTTTTGTATCTGCTTTAGTAGCATATGGATTTGCAAGGTTTAGATTTCCGGGAAGGAAATTTCTATTTTTGTTTTTATTATCTACGATTATGATTCCAGGTGAAATTACACTTATACCGGTATTTATTATGTGGAGAAATGTTAATTTGATTGACACATATGTGCCGTTAATCCTTCCTGCTTTTGCAGGTTCTGCAGTATTTATCTTCTTCTTAAAACAATATTTTTCGACTATACCGAAGGAATTAGAAGAATCTGCTAGAATTGATGGCTGTAATTCATTTCAGATTTTTTATAAGATTTTCTTGCCTATTTCTAAACCAGCATTAATAACGATTGGTATTTGGTCTTTTCAGGGTAGTTGGAATGATTTAATGGGTCCATTGATTTACTTAAATAGTTATGAAAAATTTACATTGCAACTTGGATTATCGATGTTTCAAAGTTTACACAAAGTAGAATGGGGACAATTAATGGCAGCATCGTTAATGACTATGATTCCAGTATTAATTATTTTCTTTGTTGGTCAAAAATACTTTACTGAAGGGATAAAACTGACAGGTATTAAAGGTTAATTATAAAGAGGGATAGTTCGATGGATAAATGGTGGAAAGAAGCAGTTTTTTATGAGATATATATGCCAAGTTTTTGTGATGGAAATGGCGATGGTATCGGAGATTTTTTAGGAATTATCTCCAAGTTAGATTATCTTAAAGATTTAGGAGTAAATGGAATTTGGCTTACTCCATTTTATAAGTCTCCTAAAGTGGATAATGGTTATGATATAGAAGATTATTATGAAATTGATCCAGACCACGGAACAATGGAGGATTTTACGAATTTTATTGAAGAAGCTCATAAAAGGAATATTAAAGTTATAGCTGATTTGGTATTGAACCATACTTCAAATAGGCATAAATGGTTTCTAGAATCCAAATCTTCAATAGATAATAGTAAACGGGATTGGTATATATGGAAAGACAATCCTAATAATTGGGAATCTTTCTTTTCCGGATCTGCATGGGAATATGATGAGACAACTAATCAATACTATTACCATGCCTTTGCTAAAGAGCAAGTTGATTTGAATTGGAGTAATAATGAAGTTAAAGAAGCGATGTTTGATGTTATTAAGTTTTGGCTAGATAAAGGTATTGATGGGTTCAGGTTAGATGTGATTAATTTTTTAACTGTCAAAGATCATTTACAAGATAATCCATATGATGAAAATGGTGAACAACTTCATTTATACGATAAAGACCAAGATGGAATATTGGAAATTATAGAGGAACTAAAAAAATTAACGGAAGAGTATGATGATAAATTTTTAGTAGGTGAAGTAGGCTCTGAAGATTTAGATGTAATAAAGAAATATATAGGAAAAAAAAGATTAGATGCTGCATTTAATTTTAATTTAGGCAGTATCGAACAATTTGATGTTGATAAAATTTTTGAAGAAATTAGGACAATGGAAAAAAAGTTTGATATAGAACAGTTACCTACATTGTTTTTTAGTAGTCACGATATGTCTAGACATATTTCAAGGTTTGGTGATAAGGGAATAGAAGAAGATAGAGCTAAAAATATTGCTACTCTTATTTTAACTGCTAAAGGTATCCCTTTCATCTATAATGGCGAAGAAATTGGTATGAGGGATTATATTGCAAATAGCATTCATGAGATGAAAGATATTCAGGGGATATTAGCTTATAGCAAGGCTATTGATGAAAGTAAAAATAAAAATGAAGCTTTAAAAATCGCAAATAGCAAATGTCGAGATAAATCTCGTTCACCAATTCAATGGGATAATACTGAATATGCAGGTTTTTCAAGTACAAAGCCTTGGATAAATATAAATAAAAATAAGGAAGAAATAAATGTAAAAAATCAATTATCCGATCCAAATTCTATTCTCAATCATTATAAAAATCTTATCAAATTAAGAAGTAAGTATAATTCATTAAATAAGGGTGTATATGAGGAATTAAATAAAAATAATAACCTAATCTACTATCTAAAAAAATATAATGAGGAGAAATCATTAATATTAATCAATTTTGATAGAAGCAAGGTCAAGTTCGATTTAAAAAAATATAAAGATTTCAACTTCATCTATTCAAACAAAAGAAATAATATTGATTTCTCCCGTGAAATGATAGAGATATTACCAAACGAATCAATCATCATGATAAAAAGTGAGGAGAATTAGATAATGAAAGCAACAAGAAATTTCAAAAATCCATTAATTACTCCAGCTGATGTAAAGCCATCAAGAGAAGATTTTAAAGTTGATTGTACATTTAATGCTGGAATAACTAGATATAAAGATGAAATAATAATGTTAATTCGTGTAGCTGAAAGTGTGATCTCAGATGACGAAAACATTATAAAAATACCTTTGCTAGAAAAAAAAGATGGGAAATATCATCTAGTAATAAAAACTTTTGATAAAATAAAAGACGCAGAAAAGTATGATTTTTCCGATTCCAGAACTATTTTTGCTAAAACAAATAATGGAGAAAAGGTTGTAAAATATTTAACTTCTCTATCACATTTTAGGATAGCTAGAAGTAAAGATGGTGTAAATTTTGAAGTTGCTGAGAAGCCTTTTATGTTCCCAGATGGCTCTTATGAGACTTGGGGAATTGAAGATCCTCGTATTACCAAAATAGATGATACCTACTATATTAATTATACTGCGGTATCTGAAAAAGGTGCAGCTACTGCTTTAGCTAAAACAAAGGATTTCATTTCATATGAAAGGTTAGGTATAATTTTTGAACCTGAAAATAAAGATGTTTGCATCTTTCCTGAAAAGATAAATGGTTTATATTTTGCTTTACATCGCCCAGTTCCAAAAGCGATAGGAACACCAGACATGTGGACAGCTAAGTCATTTGATTTAATTCACTGGGGACAGCATCATCATTTTAGTGCTGTAACTGATGACGGATGGGAAAATGGCCGTATTGGTGGGGGAGCTGTACCTTTTAAGACTGAAAAAGGATGGATTGCAATCTATCATGCTGCAGATAAAAATAGTAGATATTGTTTAGGCGCACTTCTTCTAGATTTGGAAGATCCAAATAAAATTCTTGCAAAAACTAAAATGCCGATCTTAGAACCAGAAGCTCCTTATGAGAAAGAAGGGTTTTTCAATAATGTTGTTTTTACATGTGGTGTACTTTATGAAAATAGAGTAGTTAAAATTTATTATGGAGGAGCAGATACGGTCATGGCATTAGCTGAAATGTCTATCGAGGATTTATATAAAGCATTAGGAATATAGTAAGAGGATATAGATGGAAAAATATCTATTATTGCCTTATAAATATTTGATAAAAATATCAATGGGGAGGATTTAAAAGTGTCTATACTGACGTCGCATGAATTATTGCTGAAATTTAAAGAAGAAAGACAACCTTGGAATCCTGAAAAATTATTTTTTACGGGTGTTGGCGAAAAAGATGTTTATAATATTACAGCACCATTTGAGGATGATGGAGAATTAGTCATCGCAGGACGTGTTGAATCACGTGATAGTGAGAATTCAGAGGTTTACTTTTTTGTTGAAAGGGATGGAAAGTGGATTCCCAGAGAAAACACTAAAAAATATAAATTACAAGATCCATTTGTTACCAAAATAAATGATGAACTTGTATTTGGCGGCGTGGAAATTTTTACCCATCCAGAAAACCCGGAAAATTTATGGTGGAGAACAATTTTTTATCGCGGTAAAAATATTAATAGTTTAAAACAATTTGCTGTAGGACCAAATGGAATGAAAGATATACGATTAGTTGGTCTAGCTAACGGCGCAATTGGCGTTTTTACAAGACCTCAAGGCGAAAAAGGCGGACGGGGGAAAATAGGCTTTTTTAAAATTGATAAATTAGAAGATTTAACCATCGAAAAAATTGAATCTGCTCCATTGCTAGCAGGTCAGTTTATTGATGAGGAATGGGGCGGAGTAAATGAGGCCCATTTATTATCAAACGGACTTATTGGAGTTTTGGGTCATATAGCTAACTTTGATCAACAGCAAAATAGACATTATTATTCAATGGAATTTTGTTTAGATCCTGAAACATTAGAACATACAAAATTAAATATTATTGCAGAAAGAAATAATATGCGAGAAGGAGAGGCCAAAAGACCTGACTTAGTCGATGTTTTATTTAGTGGAGGGTTAGTAAGAAATAAAGATGGAACTGCAACTCTTTATACAGGTGTAAGTGATGTTGAGGCGCAAAGAATAACTATATGCGACCCATTTTTAAAGTATGAAAAATAAGTCTCCTAAGGTGAATCATATGAATTTTATTTTTGATAAAATAAAGAATAAAAGTGTTTTCTTAGCGATAATTTTAATTATTTCAGCAAGCTTAAATATCAGTGTGTCTTATTTTGTAAATAGTTTAGAGTATAAGGAAAACATGAAAAAATCCTACGAATTGCTTTTTGAGAGGATAGAAGAATTTAGTATTGTGGATGGTCAATTGATATATGAATATCAAGAAAAGTATTATAGTAATGGCGATTTTGCAATTTTATTTTTAACAGATAGTAAGGAGATTTATGAGAATAATTATATTTTATTTCAAAAAGAATATTTAGAAATTAAGATAAAAGGTCAATCCACAGCTATAAGTTATAGTGATATTTTCAATAATAGCGATGATATAAAAGAAAAAATATTTGTTACTTTGTTTGATATATTTAACATAATTACTTTAATGAATATGAGCTATACATTATTTTATACGCTACTAACTATTGCGATATTATCTATGATTACTTTATATTATGTTAACAGAACCCATGGTATGTTAACATATAAAAATATCTGGAATATAACATCGTTATCATTATTTATTTCATCATTTATTATTGGTGTCTTTTCGATAAATTTTAAATTTGACTTTATTTACACTTTTGTTTTTATGGTAATTTTTACATCATTAATTGTCTTTAAGGCTACAATTCTAAATTATAGAGGGAAATAAAAATCATCCGTAAGGATGATTTTGTTCTAAGTCCCTTAAATGAATTGAAGGGAGAAAAATATGGCTTCATATAACATTGGAATAGATTTAGGTGGAACTAATGTTAGGGTTGGTGTAGTAGATGAACATGGACATATTATTGAAGAAGTTAGTGATCTAACCGAGGCTAAGAAAGGACCAAAATATGTTGTTGATAAAATTACAAAAATGATAAATAGCTTAGAAAACAAAGATAAAATTAGTTCAATAGGCATTGGTGCTCCAGGCCCCCTAAATCCTAATACAGGTGTAATAATAGAACCTCCAAATCTGCTAGGTTGGAAAAATGTGCCGATAGTTGAAATGATTTATGAAAACACAGGAATTTACTGCAGGTTAGATAATGATGCTAATGTTGCCGGACTTGCCGAAGCTAAATATGGTAATGGAAAAGATTTTGATATAGTCCAATATATTACCATAAGCACAGGAATAGGCGGAGGATTAATTATTAATAAAAAAATTGTTTCCGGTTCACAAGGAGCTGCAGGTGAGATTGGGCAAATGCGTATAATTGCTAACAGCCCAAAACAATTAACATCAAGTACATTAGAAGATTTGAGTAGTGGAACAGCGATTGCTAAATTTGCAAAAGAGAGAAAAATTACAAATAAGGGTGCAAAAGAAGTCTTCGAATTAGCTGATAATGGGAATATAGATGCAAAACGATTAATTAATGAAGTGCTTGATTATTTAGCTGTGGGAATAGCTAATATTACACATACAGTTAATCCGGATATATTTATACTAGGGGGCGGAGTAACTGAATCGTTAAAAAAATATGGATATATTAATGAATTAATTGCAAAAGTAAGAGGTTATGTATATAATTCATTGGTGGACTTTGTAAATATCAAACCTGCAAAGTTAGGGACTAAAGCTGGAATAATAGGAGCAGCAAATTTAGTAAAATTTTAATTCGTACTAAACGGGGTGAAGAAATGAAGCACTTAGGAACTATTTTAGGAGCTGCAATTGCGGGAATTTTTGTATTTGGTGTTTGGGGTGAATTTGTATCTGCTTATGGTATCGCCGGTGGATGGTTCGCTGGATTAATTATCATCGGTACCATGTGGTACTTAAATCACTATGTAGGTATCCTCAACAATGATGGAGCATGGGTAGACATGGCTGTAGGTATTGGTGTTGCCGGAACTATGATGGGTGTGTTTAATGAGGGGATTTCCGCTAGTATTGCATCCATACCAACTTTAGCGGTTGTTATTCTTGGAGGAGCAGTAGGAGGATTCACAGCCTATAAATTAGAGCAACATTTAGCAACTAAATAAATGAAAATCACATAATTATTGCATATGAGAGGAAGGTAATTTGATGACATTCCAAACTTTTGTTACCACCTTTGCTGGAGCATTCATTTTTCCTTTTTTAATTAGATTATTATGGGGAAAAATGGTGGAAAACTGGGGGGCTATCGGTGGTTGGATGGCAGCTGGTTTTATTGTTGGTACATCTTGGACGCTAAATCACGGTGTAGGATTTATATATCAAACTGGACCAGTTTGGGTTGATATGGCATGGGCTGCTGGAGCTGGACTATTTGTAGCGTCTTTAGCTTCTGGAGATAGTGCTAAAAAAGGATTTAAAAACTTATCATTTGCTATTATTGGTGGAATAATAGGTGGATTTATACTATCTAGTTTATAATTTAACTGAATCACTAAGGAAATAGTGTAGAAAATTTAATTTGTAAAAATAGCTTATGCTACACTATCTTGCTATTATAAGCGCCGTTTTTATAACGGCGTTTTTGATTATCAAGGAGTTTTCGAAATTTTTCTTTGATATTAGGAATAATATTTATTAATAGATTAGTTAATATTAAAAATAATTGGAAAATCATTACTGTGATATTTATTACAGACCAAAGAGGGTAAAATAAGATATTTTTAAGAAAATAATGTTAACGGAGGTTTTATAATGGAAAGACAATTTATCGTTACAGATAAAATTGGTGATATTGTAGCAAGGTTTCCACAGGCTGCAGAGTTGTTTAAAGAATTACAAATAGACTTTTGTTGTGGTGGTGATCGACCATTAATAGAAGCTATCAGAGAGAAGAATTTAGATGAAGATGAAGTGATTAATCAACTAAATGAAATGTATACTAGCACACAAGATACTGGCAAGCAATGGGATAAGGCCAGTTTAAGTTCCCTGATCGAGCATATTATTAATAAACATCATGCATTTTTACAAACAGAATTACCAGTATTAAGTGAACTTGTTACTAAGATTTTGCGAGTTCATGGTTCTAACCATCAAGATTTAGTGAAAGTGCACAGGTTATTTCATACATTGAAGATGGATTTAGAACAACATTTGATAAAAGAAGAACAAATAATTTTCCCATTAATTAAAGCTTATGAACAGTCTCCATCAGTTACAGCATTAAATGAGATTAGAGAAAAAATAGAAGAACTAGAAAGTGAACATGTTAATGCTGGAGATATTCTCAAACAATTAAGAAAGATAACAAATGATTATGAGATACCAGCTGACGCTTGTAAAACATTTACGAAAGCATATCTAAAGTTAGCAGAATTAGAATCCGATTTGTTTGATCATATTCATTTAGAAAATAATCTGCTTTTCCCACGGTTAGAACAGTCCATTGTTGATTAAAAACAATGGACTTAATTTTATCCATTTTTTAATACACCAATTAATAGGTGTTTTTTTTATTTCAGCTAAATTAGGTGAATTGGGTGGGACAAAGAACTGAACTTTAGGCATAATGATTGAATAAACTAGAAGATGAAGTAGAAAAAAGAATTAGCATGATAAGTGTTGATAAACATTTCTGAGAAAGGAGAAGGAAGTTTTGATTAAAATTATTAAAAAATTTATCCCTAAAGGAAAAATCAATCGCCCCGGGATAAAAATGAATCCCAAATATATAACGATACACAATACTGCAAATACAAATAAAGGTGCTAATGCTTTAGCCCATGCAAAATATTTGATTAATGTTAACAAAGAAATTTCATGGCATTTTACAGTTGATGACAAACAAATCGTTCAACATTTACCTACTGATGAAGTCGGTTGGCACGCAGGGGATGGTAACGGTCCAGGGAATATGACTTCGATTGGGATTGAAATAACTGAAAATAAAGATAGCAATATGGCAAAAGCTGAGGAAAATGCTAAAGAATTGATCCGATACCTTATGGCTAAGTACAATATTCCTTTGAAAAATGTAGTTACACACAAACGCTGGTCAGGAAAAAATTGTCCAAGAAAAATCCTTCCACGTTGGGAAGAATTTATAAAGTCTATTCCAATTGAAAAAGGAACTCCAATACTCGGAACAACAACTGCAACTTTACAACAGGCACAAGAATGGGCAAAAAAGAAAAAAGCACCACAAGGATTCATTGACTTAGCTTCGATCTATTGGCAATTAGCTCCAAGACGTGGTGGGGTTAATCCAGTAGTAGCTTATGCACAATTTGCACTTGAAACAGGATTTTTGTTTAGGGGCATTAAGAGTAATGCTGGAATTGATGCAAGTTATCATAATCCAAGTGGTTTAAAAACTAAGGCAGGGGGAAATGATACAAATCCTAACGCATATCAAAGATTTAACTCATGGGAAGAAGGTATTACTGCACATCTAGATCATCTGGCCTTATATGCAGGGGCTCAAGGTTATCCACGCGAAGACACCCCTGATCCAAGACATTTTCCATTTTTAAATGGTACAGCTAAAACAGTTGAACAACTTAGCGGTAAATGGTCGCCTTTAAAAGATTATGGAAATAAAATAGTCTCATTATTAAGAGAGATTGAAGCTACTCAAGTTATAGATAGCAATGAAGACATAAAAAAACTTAAAGATGAAATAACCAACCTAAACTTGAAAATTGACAATCTAAAGAAACAACTTAACTTAGTGAACGCGGAAAAAAATTCAATGAATCAGGAAATTATGAATTTAAAACAACAATTAAAAAAATATCAGGATTTTTTCAAAAAGATAAAATTGTTTCTAGAAGAGAATAATAAGGAAATTTGATAATATTGATTTCTTATAATTTTTTTTTGCTCACGAAAAGCATAGTGTATTATTGAAAAGCAATAATTAGAAAAATCTCCCTTTATAAGAGGAAATCTGGGTTAAATATCGAAATTTTAAAACGAATAACCCTTTTTTTAGATAGGCGCAACAGTGGTTATTATTGTAAAAAAATCAAGTGCATGGTATTATAGAAACAAATGTTCTATCTATTGATTTAACAATGTTATATTTTCGTAGGACTAGAAATTAAATTAACCTTGTTGTTAACTTCTATTAAAAAAGGGGTGAATAAATGTCGATTAGAATTGAAAAAAGGAATTCACAAGAATTAAATGTTATTATTCTAAATAACCAAAATTACAGAATTGCACAGAAGCTAAGAAGAATCAAGGGAAGTAGATGGTACGTTAATAAACACCATTGGAGTATTCCTTATTCTGATGAGTCCTTAAGAAAATTAATTGAATTGTTTCCTAACAAAATAATACTAGTGGATCAGTCGATAGAGATGCTATATAAACCAGAAAATAAAGATTTGCTGACAAAAATTTACTTAACTCAGATAAATGGTTTATTAAAAGAAATGAATAATCGATTGGAATTAAAAGGTTATAGTACGAAAACGAGAAAATCCTACCTTGGCCATATTACACGACTAACAATTCATTATCAAAGTCACCCCATAGAGTTATCCCAAGAAAAAATTCAAAAGTATTTACTTCATCTAATTAATGAAGAAAAAAAATCAAATTCCTATGTGAATCAAGCAATTAGTGCAATTAAATTTTTATATCAAGAAGTTTTTAATAAATCAAAACCTATTTTAAATCTACCAAGACCAAAAAAAGAACGTAAGCTGCCAGATATACTGAGTAAAGAAGAAGTTCTTCAAATCTTAAATAGTGTTAATAATGAAAAGCATAAAGCAATACTTTATTTGGTATATTCTGCAGGACTACGAGTAAGTGAGGTAGTTCGCTTAAGGATTAGTGATATTGATAGTAAGAGGATGCTAATCCATATTAGACAGGGAAAAGGAAAGAAAGATCGTTATGTAATTCTTTCTAAAGTGGCCCTTGACACTTTGCGATTGTATGCTAAAAAGTATCGACCAGAGTACTGGATATTTCCCGGTGGGAAGGAGGGTAGTCATATAACAGAAAGATCAGTGCAAAAAATATTTGAAAGAGCGCGTGAAAAGGTTGGAATTCAAAAAAAAGCATCAGTTCACACACTTCGGCATTCATTCGCAACACATCTTCTAGAAAGTGGCATAGATATAAGACATATTCAAGAATTATTAGGGCATAAGAATTTAAAAACAACAGAGATATATACCCATGTCAGTATTGAAAGTAACATTCAAAGCCCTCTTGATAAACTTTTCAAATAACCTTAACATCATCATATACCTAAAAGTACCTTACACGAACTATATTCACAAACCCAACCTTAATTAATCTTTATACGAAACATCAATTCGGTAATAAAGAAGTTAGCTGAAATTGCTGTTAGATAATCAAAGAAGCCTTATCATATTGTAGATTAATTTATCTTATTGGAGTTGTTCGTTGATGAAAGCGGAATTGAAATTTTCTAAAGAGGATATACCAGAGGCTGAAAAATTTAAATTTATTTGGAGTAATCCTAATGATACTTATTTACAAACACTACTGACAAAATGTAATTTAAATGCTCTCATTTCTACATCTAATGATAATTTTGCTAAAATACAAAAACTTACTAATTGGGTACATAATTTATGGAAACATAATGGTAACAATATTCCTCAAAATAGTGACCCAATTTCAATACTTAAAGAAGTTTCAGAAGGGAAAAGATTTCGTTGCGTTGAATACTCAATTATTCTTAGTGGATGTTTAAATGCTATAGGGATTAAATCAAGAATATTGAGTTTAAAAACAGAAGACTGTGAAACTAGAAAATATGGTGCAGGGCATGTAGTTGTAGAAGCTTATCTTAGAGATAAGGGAAAATGGATTATGATTGATGGTCAATGGGATAGTGTTCCGATGTTAAATGATACTCCACTGAATGCTGTCGAATTACAACAAGCGTTAGCTACAAGAAAAGATATAAGAATTATTAGTCTCTCAGGGAAAAAAAGAAGATATAAAAAATGGATATATCCTTACTTATATTATTTTACAATAAGCTTTGATAATAGAGTTGGAATTGAAGAAAGAAAAACTTCAAATGGATATAAACAGTTAATGTTAGTACCAATTGGTGCAAAAAAACCTATTATTTTTCAAAAAAGATTTCCTATTAAAGATGTATTTTATACACATAATCTCAATATATTTTATCAAAATCCGTATTAAATTATACTGTAAAATCAAGGAAGGCAGCAACATCAGCTAACACAATATTCACGCTGCGGGCTAACGCCCTTGGTCGCCCGAAGCAGGATTACATAGAAGAATAGGCGAAGTAGTTTGATAGCTTATACAAGCGACACATTCCCGAATTAACCGAGTCGGCATGCCCGAGTCTAAGATAAGAGCTATCTAAGACTCGGTCATACCTGTAACATTCGGGAACGTCGCGAATAATCGACCGTTATACGTAATTTTATGCATTAATAGTGAGCATCCATGTCCATAAATAAATTATAAGCGAGGTAAATATTATGAAAAAATATAAATCATATTTAATAGTTCTTAAAGCTCTCGCAATTTCTATAATAATTATCACTAGCGTTGCATTAATGTAGTCAGAATATTTCTAATAATCACTAGTTCATAAAAAAATCCTTTATAATGGAAGTACAGGTGCTCCCTGTCCAAATCCAATATAAAGGACCATGCTTATGGACAAGGATACACTATTTTCGTCATTTGGTAAATGGATAGCTCCTATCAATTCTGTAAAATTACAACAAAAAGTAGAAGAAATGAAGCAAGACAAATACGTTAAAAAATTAACAACAAGAGCTTAT
>NZ_MIJF01000032.1 GCF_001730235.1 Vulcanibacillus modesticaldus
AGGAATCCTTTCCTTCACCTACAGGGGTATAGGACCTAATCCATTTATATATCGTTACTTCAGATACACCATATTCGCTACTTAATTTTTTTACTGGAGTTCCAGAATTGTAGAGTTCCACTATTGTTTGTTTAAAATCTTCAGTATATTTTTTTGCTACACCTTTTCTTTTCATATAGGACACATCCTCTCAAAATTATTGTATTAGACTTAACTAAGGTGTGTCCACAAAACTATACTAACTCCATTCAATCGTGTATAAAGAATATAGAATTAACATTATTAAAACTATCATAGTAGATTTTGACTCTTTATAACTGTTAACTTCATTTATAGTGGAAAACTTAAATTGTTTTATACACGCTAAAAACAAAAAGATAATAGTTAATATGGTTACATCCCAATAACCCAGAATCTCTAAATACTCAAAAAATAGAGAAAAACGATCAAATGACAGATAAATGAATAAAAAACCGATTATAATTGCATTTGTAATCAGAATTTTTTTAAAAATTTTGAATTCACATACTTAGAAAGTTCCATATAATAAAAACCCCTTATATTTCATGGAGCAGTATGAATATATTTATAACCGTCAAGTAAAATTGAACACTTTTTACTAATTTCTAGCATCATCCCTGTGTCTCTATTTGTTTATTTACGTTTGAATAAAAGATTAAATGAGCCAATAAGTGTTATAATTAAAGAAATTCCCATTGTTATTAGGCTTCCGAAACCAAATATTATAGATACATCATAATGTTCTATATCAATTACTACATTATTTGATACTTGTTCAACATAAGCATCTGGTAAGAAAAATGAAATTACAAATGGTATAAGTAGTATAGTTAATGATGTTAATAAAGAATGGATAATAAACTTAGCTGCCGACTTTATTTGTATAATCCAAGACACACCTGCTCCAACTGCAACAAATCCCAATAAAATAGTGCCATACGTAATCCAATAATTATAAAATTGGCTTTCCTGAGCAACATTACCTAACAAGAACGCACCCATAATATAGAATAACATGCCCCAAAAAGATATTTTCACAAATATAGGAATTTTCATCTTATACCGTTTCCTTCCCAAAATTTTTCAATTTTTTTTACATAGTCTCTTACAACATCAATTCTGATAGATTTACTGATGTTATTCTTGATGTATTCTCCTATTTTAATATATGCTTCACTACCCTATCCTCTAAGTTATAAATATTAATGCATTCGTTAGAGAACAACCCTACAGTAGAAAAATCAATAATATATTGTAAATAGTGCCAACTGTAAATTTAACTATAATTATGATGATTTTACATCCTATTTTTAATATTATTTTTACGTTCTTTCTCCAATGCACTTAGATAGGCTTCTGCTTGATTAATTTGTTTTGTTGTAAATTCTCTAGACATAAGGTCTTGACATATTTTTTTCACTTCTTCTGACTGGGATTCATGACTAAACTCTAAAATGATACCATTCTCACTTATAAAATGAATCAGATCTGATGCTTCACCATGTATTACTTTCTTCTTATCTATTTTCTGTTTTAATAACCACATGGTTACATCTATGAGTTGTAATCCTGCATTTTTTGAAGATGGACTGAATTCAATACTTTTATTAAATTTATCATCTATTTCTATAACAGGGAACTTGCTATATTGTTCTTTAATAGTCATTTTACTTAAGTATTCAAACATCTTTTTTATATATTTAGCAAATTGACTTTGTTCGTCATGTATTATTGAATCTATTTTTGAATTGTTTTTTGGAAGTGACTTTTTTAATCCGTCTAAAAGTAAACTAAAAGAAATAAGATTGGGGGACTCAAATTCATTTTTGAAATCATCAAGAATTTCCTCTGGGTGATCAATCGCAAAATTAAGCGCATCTAAGATAATTTCTTTTAATCTAGGATCTGGCATATTATAAGAATATATGTCTTTAAAATTTAATAATAATTTTTTAAATTCGTTAACATTTCCTGAAATATAGATTTCCCAGAACCATTTCTGAAGTTCAAGCCCGAAATAAGCTGAAATAGAATGAGCAATTATAATCCTATTTTCTCTAAAAAAATAATAAAATTCAGGTATTGCGGGGTTATGTGCGCTATCAATTAAACAGTCTACAAATTTCATTGTAGATACATGAGATTTATGTACCCTAACAAAGATAAATTTAGCTTTTATTTCTCTATAAACTTCTATAATGTCGTGTGCTAATTTATTTATTCTTCCTAAGCCCAACTCATTTCCATGTAATTCTTCTACTCTAATCTTATCTTTTAATTTCTTAACTTCATAATCAATAACTTGATTAGAGTTTTTAGGTGCTATGAGTGCACTTACCCAAAAATAAGGCTGATTATAATCAAATAAGTTTAGTCCAGAATTTCCCGACTCATCAACAAAAACATCATACTCTAACATGGCATTTTATCACCTTTTTTTCTTGCTAAATATTATTATACAAATATGCCGAATTACAATGACAAGTTATATTAACACATCATCAATTTTTTCTTCTAACCATTTGAAAGAGATAAGTAAAATAGCCAAGTCTGACTCATCAATATCTTTTGCATGTGCATCAATTCTCATTTTATTTATAAAATCGACAAATATCATAAATTTTTCCTTTTCATGAAAAATATTATTAAACACCGTCCATTCCTTTAAAATTAAATCTTTTAATTCTCTAAAATACATTTTTTCTGATATTATCTCTTGAATTTTTAATCCATCTATTTTATCCTTATTTCTCGTGTGCTGAATTATTAATTCTCTAGCTCGTTTAGGTCCATATTTAGACGATAGAGATATCAAAATTATTTTTCTTAGTTTTTCCTCGATAGTATTTCTTCTAACACTTACCTCCTTCCACATACCTTCTTTAGTGCTCAAGTTTTCCCTTCTTTTTACATTACTTTGAATGTATTTCTTTATAGCATCAATAGTTATAAAATATTCACCATTATCTTCTTTTAAAATTCCATAACCTTTAAGATGTTTTATAATCTTTTCATAATCACCAAATCTTGTCCTAAATTCATTATTTCCATTGATAACAAGTTCTTCTAATAGTTTATATTCTTGGGGATACCATCGATTTAATATAGAAAGTATTAATTGAATATATTCATGTATTTTCAAATCATATTCTTTTTTGTCTCGTTTATACATATATTTGGTTATTGTGGTAGGTCTTCTGTGAGTTACACTCTCATTAATTAAGCTACATACTTGTCTAATTAGAAATGGATGCCCACCATAGTCTTCTGTAAGATATGTATATATTTCTTCTTCAAAATGCAAACCCATGTAATGACCTATATTTCCTACCATTTGTTTAACATTATCAACAGTAAATAAATTTAAATACGTTGGTTTTATCATACTAAAAATTGGATTATCAAAACCATTTACAAGCGGTTCTTCAACACATAGTGGATTAACACCAGCTATTATAAAACTAAACAAATCTTCGTTTTTATGGTATATTGCTCTTATCGTTTGCCAAAAATCTAAGTAACTTTTACCGCTAGCCCAATGATCAGATACTGAAGTGCTAAAAGAAATATGTTCTATTTCATCTAAAATTATTAGTATCCGTCTTTCACCTAATAAATGATAAATACTCTTTAAATCTTTTTCAAAACTTTCAGAAGCAAACCTGCTATTATATTCTGACCTATTTATCTCTAAATCTAAATTATATTTTTCTTTCAGAGAATTGATAATAATAAATAATAATTCATACCACTCCGATTTATTAATTGACGTATTTTGACAATCTAAGTATATACTAATACCATTTCTTAATTTTATAAGTCTTTCTAATGAAAAGAGTACTGACGTTTTACCAATTTTCCTTAAACCGAATAAACCAGAATGTTCACCTAAGCTATATTTGTCATAAAAATTTTGAACAACTTTGTTTCTTCCGAAAAAGTACGCATCATTTTTAAGTGGTGATTCCAACGCAAACAAATCTCGATTATAAAAATATTTTCGAAACCTATTTTCTATACTATTTACTGATAAACCTGTTCCTTCAAATTCCTTGTAAGTAAATGGAACTACTATCTTAGAATCTTTATTATCATTATTTAACTTTTCGATCTTTAATTCAATTTTGGGATCTTTACTAACTAACAATATACATACTTTATCTAATCTGTTATCAAATTCCTGTAGAGTTTTATCAACAAAATCCATTGTTCTCGTATCAAATTCCTCATAATTTGAAAATAATAGTAGTACCTCATTAGATAAGTTAAATTTTTCTTTAAAGATTGAATCTGGCTTTAGAAAAACAAAATTATACTCTGAATTCTTAAATCTGCTTTCTCTTGAAAAAGTTACAAAGAAAACTTCACTAAATTTATATACAATATTTACTTCCTGAGAACTTCCCTTAATATCTAACCCCTTTTTAATACCACGATGAGAATGAGTTGCATTAAACATTTTTCTCCCCCACTCTTTTCAAAATATTTATCATCAGATAACAATTTTAAACTATTCAAATATTCGAAATTATTTAATTATACCTGAATATTACCATAAAATAACAATATTATAAATAAAAAAGATATGCATATAGTTATGCTTCTCTTATTGATATAACAACAAAGATTAAACACAGAACTCTTTTTATTTTTTTGTTAGCCAATTTCTAGTATCAATAAATTCAGGATACTCTTTTAATATTTTTTCAAGCTCATTAGACTCTAAAACTCTTTGAAGTCCAAGAATATTTATTAGTCTTCTATCAGAAATAAAATCTACATGTAATTTAATTCTTCTGTCAGTCATGTTTTGCAATTGTCTGTTAAATTTTCTTATTTTTCCATGTAATTCAGAGATTTTCTCTTGATAGTCGAGATTATTCATGGGATCAACTTCCACATAAAAGCCAATTATAGAAGGTCTTCGATACAGAATATATACATTTCCATTTGTAAAGAATCCAAAATAATCTTCAAAGCCTTTATAATTTGTACTTTTTATCGGAGCTTTTTTATCAGCCAAATCTGGAATAGAATTTCTAATTAGCTGTTCAATATCTTTAATTGTTCCATCGTTTTCAATATGAGTTTCTATGAAAAATGTCATCGGGAATTTTTCTGGAGAAAATTGTTCAGTTTCTTTTATATACGTTGGTTCTGAATCCACTAGCAAACATAAAGATTTTTTATCAGAGGAAAACAAATCAATAGCCCTTTCATATATATTTAATGGGAACCTGTATAAGTGTCTAGTAATAACTTTTAAATGCTCATATGGTAATTCTATTATCTTTGCTTTTATTATATATATATCACCATTATTTAATGGTCTATCTAATTTATAGATAATAGGTATAGGTTTAGCTGAATCAGGCAAATGAAGATATGGCTTACCTGCCTGTAATGCCTCATCATAATTTTTATAAGCGGGCTCATAAATAAAACCAGTAAAATTATTAGGATAAATAAAACCTATTTTATAATTTTTACCTTCAACATTTATTTCTGGAATGGTTTCAACTGGTGGTTGAAAGAGATCAAATCTAAATTTAATACTTCCTCTGTAAGGGCTAATTTTCTTATGCTCAATTTTTTGTGGAAATGTCGGCATATATGTATACGGATGATAAGTGTGTGAATATTCAGAAAACCTTCCTTGTAAATTCACTATAGTTCCATATGGGACTTTACCACTAAAAAAATATGACGACAATTCCTTGACATCTTCAAAATCCTGTTCCTGGAGATAATCATCTATCGTCTTTATCATATCAACAACTTCTTTATAGACTTTTTTAATGAGTAATCCATTAGTAAGAAAAGTAGACAGAGTCATATAGTCCCTCCTTCTAACTTGTTTCTACTAATCTAAGATAGGCTTGTAGCATTATTATTTAATAATATATAACTTCTTTCAAACAATCTAATATTACCATAAAACTCAGTGCCTGGTAAGATTTTTCTGAATTAATTTAATTTTCCTACCAAATCACCGAGAAAAGGTGATTTTTATTTTTTGTTCATACCTTATGACCGAGATCTTACTTTAGTAAAATTACTAAAGTAAAATTAAATCCTTCAAACCCTTGATAACAGTAAATTCAGAGGAATCCAGTCATATCAAGCTCGGTTTTAGGGGCAGGGGAACGATCGTGCCCCTGTCCTTATAACCGAGAAATTTATGAAGCATTGATTCTCCTTATCCCTATAACCGAGATTTTAATACAATTTTATATTTAATTAATATTGATTTATTTTTATTGAAAAATCCAATTCATTTCTTCTCTTTTTTTCTCTACTTTCCTTGTTAAAGCTAAGAACATAAAAAAATCACTTCCCCCAACTTGAAGAAGTGATTTTATAATGTTTTTTTCATTTTTAATGAGTGCCTCGTAATGATATCAACATATCCTTTCAAATTCCCATCCTTATCTTCTTCAACAAAAACTTCAATCTTATTTACCAGAAAATCAATCAACCTTTTGAGATCCCTATTATTAAGATCATCTATTGGAACAGAGAACTCCTTTATTTTTTTACTTAACAGTTCTTCATTCATTTCTACTTCTTGTTTATATTTAATCCGATTTAATTTTTCATTTATTAGCTTCCTTAGCTGCTCGTTTCTATTCGTTATTTTTTTCTTGGTGACCGTTAAAATATTAACCATAGCTTTATTCTCATCTGTTTCTTTACTTAAGTAACTTTGAATTTCTCTATCTATTTTTGCAATATTAGTTTTATTTTCAGCTATGGTT
Organism: Vulcanibacillus modesticaldus; assembly: GCF_001730235.1. Taxonomy (GTDB): domain Bacteria; phylum Bacillota; class Bacilli; order Tepidibacillales; family Tepidibacillaceae; genus Vulcanibacillus; species Vulcanibacillus modesticaldus. Next base: position 6,780 of record NZ_MIJF01000032.1, read on the forward strand.
AATTCAAGTTCTTTTATCTCATCATTTAAACCTTGGACATCTTCTTTTAAGCTTTCCACTAATTTTCTTGCAAGTTCTTCATGCTTAGCTTCCCTAATTTCTAACAGTAAATCTTCAATTATTTCGTGCAGTTGATAATCTTTTATAGAATATTTGCACTCTAAGCATCGATATACTTTATCGCCATACACCTTTCTTGTTCCATCGGGATGCAATGCTCTACTTGTTGTTCTTTGATCTTTCGTTTTTAATTTACTTCCACACTTTTTGCAGTAAACGTAACCACCCAATATAAAGCTTGTATGATAATGCTTAGGAGCTATTTCTAGCTTTTTTCTTCTTTGATACAAATCCCAACAAGCTTCCCAATCTTCAATCGAGATGACTGGATCAATTAAATCGCTTTTTTCCATTATCCAATTATCTCTATCATCTATTATTGCTTGATGATTATTTTCCTTTCTTCTGTACAAAGAAATGTATCCTGCATAAAAAGGATTAGTGATGACATACTTAACTTTATTTTTGTCCCAATCCTTTCCTCTATAACTACCACCTTCTAGTTGATTAGCAATAGATTTAAATCCCTCATTTTTTCTGTACAGTTCAAATATCTTTCGTACAATCGCTATTTCTTCCTCAACTTGTTCAAATCTACCCTCTTGTGCTACATACCTGTATCCATAAGGAGCGACCCCTCCAGCCCATTTTCCTTCCTTTGCAATTTTACGCATCGTATCTCTCGTTCTGATTCTTGTATTATCTATTTCAAACTTTGAGGTGCCATCATAAATAAGATTTACTATTATGTCTCCAGAATCATATAAACTCTCTGTACTGCTAATCACAATAGGAATATTTTCCTCTTTCATCGTACGACGAATCTTAAAATGTTCTTTTGGACTTCTGGCTAGCCGATCATGATTAGACACTACAACAAAATCATATTTTCCAAGGTAAGCATCTGCCAAAAGATTTTTTATCCCTTTTCGATTGTCTATATCCTTCTTTCTCGCAGAAACACCCTCATCTAGATATTCCCCAACTAATACACATTGATATTTTTCAATTAATCCCTTTGCAGAAGATAGTTGAGCAGCCATTGTTTGTTTATCTGTTGAATGTCGTCCATAGAATGCCCCCCTCATTCCAGGCTTTAAGATATCAGATAATCGCATTTTCGTATATGTTAGTTACTACGTCTGTTGGAAATTTAAATAACATAACATTAGTACCTGGACCTAGATATATTCTATCTACGACATCCTTAATCAATTCAATTTGTTGCTCAACATTTAATTGTTCAATATTAAAGTTAGACTTATAATAATCAAATCTCTCCTCAATAGGGTATTTTCTCAGGAAATAAATAGAATACTTATATTTGCTTAGCTCTTCTTTTTTCTTTTTAATATCATCTAGCTTTTCAAACATCTTCTCCTTTAACTTTTCGTTACTTTTATTATTTAACCACTCCTTTGACATCGAAGCTAATTCATTCTCCAACGTACTTATCTTCTCTTCAAGCTTCTTAACTTTTTTCATATAATCTTCCTCATAACTCTTAAAGTCCTGTATAATTATCTTTTTACCTCTTACATTTGCTATTTCTAAAAAGATAGATTTTGCCTTTTTCAATACTTGTTTTTCTATATTTTTCTTTTCCATCATATATTTTTTATGCCTATTGCATTGATAAATCCCCATTCTTTGACCATTTATATCTTGAATAACTTTTCCGTTCACTTGAACTCCACACTTTCCACAAACAACTAGTCCATTTAACAAAAATCCTATATTTCTTATATCATCAACTTCTACGTTCTTCTTCCGAGAATAGTTTAATTCGTATTTTCTTTGTGCAGTTTTCCATAAATTCTCATCTACTACCTTCAATGATTCATTTTGGAACTCATACTTTTCACCATCAGTCTCACTAACAAAACGAATTCCTATATAGACAGGGTTGCGAATTAGTGTTCTTAAATTAGAATCTTTCCAAGCCGTTGCTTTCTCCCCCGCTTTATACTTGATACCGATGTCATTAATATGCTTTACAAATGCTGAAAAGTTTTTAAAATCCTGCTCAACAAATTCTGTAAAAATAAATTTAATATCATTCACAACATTTTTATCAGGAATTAAATATCCTTCCTTATCCACTATATAACCATATGGTATTCTTCCACTCTGTAATTTCCCTTGCTTAACCATTGTATTTTTTGTTTCTCTAATCCTTTGATGAATTTGATCGACTTCTCTTTCATTAAATCCCGCCATAATTAGTTCAAAAAACTCTCCTGCTGGTGTGTATTGCAACGAAATTTCATTTTCTGCTGTAAAGATTACATTGACATTTTTCCTTTTAAATAATTCATATATTTCCATGTATTGCTCTACATTTCTTGCTAATCTATCCCTTTTGTACACAAATAATGTAGTAACTTTTTCACTTTCAATATCGTCAAGCAATCTTTTTAAACTGCTTCTTTCGTCTATCTTCGTCTTCTTTGCTGATATTGCATCATCAATGTAATATTCATCGATAACTAAATTAAACTTTGCTGCAGCTTCCCTAGCTAGAAACTTTTGTGTTTCTATTGAATGCTCTTGTGAATTTATAGATTTTCTGCAATAGGCTGCAACAGACATTTCCATTCACACTCCATTCACAAACTTAATAAAAACTTATTCAGCTAATCCATCTTTTTAGAAGCCTCTTTTTCAAATTCTTCTTTCAAAATTTCTAGGATAATATCAAACCATTTTCTTGCTGCGTCTGGGTCATTTACATAACTTACTGAGTTAACCGATAAATCGTTAACTTTTTTAAATTTTCCCAAAATTTATTCTCCTTTCTTTAAAAAATGATGTTATACTACATGTAGGAGGGGATCAAAATGAGAAATTTGGGACAAAGAGTTCGAGCAATTCGTGTCAAAAAAGGTATTGGATTAAATGAATTCGCAAACAAACTTGGTGTTTCATCAGGTTATTTAAGTAATCTTGAAACTGGTAAAACAGAAACTATTCACCTCTCCTTATTAGAAAAACTTCAGGATGAGTTAGAAATATTTCCGACTGTTGATCTAGGTGAAATTGACAACGAGCTTCTATACCGTATTGAACGAGTCAACCTCCTTTTAAAGCAATTAGCAGAAAACAATCCTGAACTTACAGATTATCTTTTATCTACCGTTGAAAAAGGCATCGAAGTTTTTAATAAGAAATCTAGTAGTTAGTATCATTATGGACAAATAAAATATGTTTTAATCATAATAATGAACATTTATTTATGAATATGAATAATTTGATAAAAAAAAGGAGACTATCTTAGTAAGGTAGTCTCTTTTCGTTATTTAAAAATTACTTTTATTTTATTTACCGAATCATTTTTTAATTGATCATTTAAAATTGTTGTCGCTGCTTCTGAATACATCTTTTTTTCTAATATTAATAAATTTTTTTCCAGAACATCAAATATGGGGTGATCCTTAATTTTTTCTATATTACTAAGTTTTATTACTTGTGACTCATGTTTAATAGTAAAACTAACCCTAATATCTTCCATAGGAGTCCCCCCTCAATAAAACATATGCAGGTAGAAAGGAAGGACAACCCTGTTAATTTTATAAAGCATATTAGGATTATCTGAGCATTACATATTAATAAGACAAACTAAATAAGGTGATATCAATGATAGACGATTTAAAATATATTGCTTTATACAGCCGTGTTTCTACCGATGAACAAGCTCGAGAGGGAGTCTCTTTAGAAGAACAACAAGAACGTTTAAAAGCATACTGTAGAGCAATGGGGTGGAATATTGAAACACGTAATTATGTTGACGATGGATATTCGGCTAAAAATTTAGATAGACCTAATCTTAACAAATTAGTTAAAGATGTTAAAGCTGGGATAATAACAAAGGTAATGGTTACTAAATTAGATCGCTTAAGTAGAAAACTATTAGATCTTTTAACCATCATAGATTTATTTCAAGAATATGATGTTTCTTTTGTTTCGATTAGTGAGTCATTCGATACAAACACTCCCCCAGGCAGATTAACACTGCAAATATTAGGTGCGGTAGCTGAATTTGAAAGGGAGCGGATTAGAGAGCGGGTTTATGAGAACATGTATCACGCTGCAAAACAAGGGAAATGGCTTACCCAAAGTCCTTATGGATATCAGCTTGAGGATAAACAATTAGTTGTATATGAACCCGAGGCTAAAATTGTAAATCTAGTATATAAAATGTACGCTGATGATGGGTTAGGCTATTATGCAATTGCTAAATACCTAAATAACAAGGGGATACCATCTAAACAAAATAAAGAATGGACGATTCGTTCAATTAAACGAATGCTAACAAACCCTGTATATAAAGGCACGCTAGTATGGAACAGAGTTGATTCCAGTAAGAAAAAGAGAACTGAAAAAGATGCTGATGATTGGATAATCGTAGATGATGCTTTACCAGCGATTATTGATAAAATAACATGGGAAATGGTTCAAAAGAAAGTAAATAAAAAACAAATGGCTTCTCGTGCTCAAACAAGTCCTCATTTACTCGGAGGGTTATTAAAGTGTGGTAATTGTGGATCTGGAATGAGTATTGGCTGGTCGGGGTCAAAAAATAATCGATACCGAGTCTATCGATGTTCCGCCAATAAAAACAAAGGTACTTGCACTAGTAAACAATATAAAGCTAATGAAGTAGAAACGTGGTTTAAACAGGGACTTCTATCCCTTTATAACTCCATCGATAATAACCTTAAAATAGCATTAGAAGAAAAAATTCATGATCAGCATTATCAGGATATAGAACAAAAAATCCAAACGGCAAAAAAACGTTATAAGAGAAAAGTTGAAGCTTATACTGCTGGATTAATTGAACTAGATGATCTTAACGAGGAAAGAAAAAAAATGAAAAAGATAATTAACGAGGCTAAAAGGGCAAACTACGAACCTTCTTATGACCTAAAACAACTTGAACAAAACATAAGAACAAAATTAACTAACGTCATTGATGCAATTGATAATTTACCAATCGAAAGAACAAAAGCTTTATTAAAAACCATAGTGGAAAAAGTAACTATACTGGGTGATAAGGAGATAGATATTGAATTAAATTTAACTGAGTGACAAGTGCAGTTAAGAGTTTAAAATAATCTTGGTTCTAAAAACTCCTTAACTGCATTTTTTATTAATGGTTTTGGGTAATCATAGGCTATATAAGTAACTGGACAAATATATACATTTTTATCGGTATCAAATAGTTCGGGTTTTAATTTACCATTCTCAAAGAATAGATTATAGAATTCCCGAAATTTATAATCACGTTCTGTCTCGCTAAAATATTTAAGTTCATTGCTAGCGAAAAATACCTTCTTCAATAACGAAGGAGTAATTTTGCCATACTTCCCACGCTTCTTTTTAGTATTTATTTCTTCAAAATCATCAAAACTGAGTTGCTTTAGTTCAACCTCTGCTATAACTTTTTTCGATATCTCTTTAAGCATTTTATTTTCTTGTTTCAATTTTTCAATTTCCTGATATATTTTCCTGAGTCCAGGACGTAGGGTTTCAATAAAAGCATATAAGTCTTCTTCATCGATCTCCCAGCCTTGTTTCCTATTATCCGTTCTAATTGCTTTTATTTTATTTTGTCTTATCCATCTCGTAACCATTTGCTTTGATTCCGTGATGTAATATTTTTTTAGGATATCCAATGCTTCGTACACGTTTAACTTCCCCAAACCCACCACACCCAAACAGAACTTACTAGGATATCTTTATTAAAGTAATTTTTCATTTATGCCACTATCACCTGACTTTAGAAAATAACGATATATAATGTAGTACATTCGTATTACACCTTTTTAAACTGAATAAATTTAACAGGAATATCTAGGCTTCTAAAGCATAAGTATGTACTACAATGTAGTGCATATGGGAGGAGATAGGATGAAAGATAAGCAATTAGTGGCGGTCGATTTAGGGTTTGGTTACATTAAACTTTTCAGTGATATTGCCAGTTTCAAGATACCAAGTGTCGTCGGAGAGGGGAATACTATAACTTTTAAAGGATTTAAGGAAAATAAATCACTAGATGATCGTCTTAATGATTTACACGTAAAAATAAACGATAAAGAATGGTTTATTGGAAATTTGGCAATTAAGCAGGAAAGCGGAATGTTTGTCTATGATGAAAACAGACTAAATAAAGAAGAGACAAGAGCAGCACTATTGTCTTTACTTGCTTTAATAAATGATCATTATGGAGAGGATTTTCCTTATGTACTGCTAACAGGATTGCCAATATCCCATTACAGAAATGAATCTCTTACAAATTCTTACAAAAAAGACTTATTAGGATCACATTTAGTTACCTTGCTTGATAAAGATAATCCAATTACTCGAAAAGTCATTATCGAACAGGTAAAAGTATTACCTCAGGGAGTAGGAGCTTTTTTTAGTATGCTATTAAATGTAGATGGTTCTTTTAAGCAAGGTATTAAAAAAGGAAACTATGCAATTATAGACCAAGGCTATAGAACATTAGACTATGCGGTCTTCAATAGTGAACTTGATTTTATTGATAAAAGATCAGGGACTAAGGAGAAAGATTTAGGTATAAAGGATTTGCTTAATGAATTACTAGTCAAGATTCAGCAAAAGTTTAATGAAGAAGCCTATGAACTAAATGAAATCGACATGCTATCAGTTCTTGAAAATAGATATATCGTAATAAATGGAAAGAAAATAGTGTTAGACACTCAGATCGAACAGCTATACCAAAAGCAAGCGAATAAAATAATAAATAGCTTAGCCCCCATATGGGGAAGGTTTAATTTTAATACCATTTATCTAGCTGGTGGAATTGCTAATCACTTAGAAAAACACTTGAAAAGGTATATTAAATCAGATAACATCGTCGTAGCTCAAGGTGAATATGATAGTCAATTTGCTAATGCAGAAGGTTTTTTAAGGTATGGGAAAAATGCACTTATGTCGGCTAAAGAGGAGTGACCATGCTTGCCGAGCTTTCGTTATAAAAATACCAAAAGAGACCGAGAAATAAAGGAATTTCTTGAAAAACAGAAAGATAAATCTGAATGCATTAGGAACGCACTATATCAATATATCTATCCTGAAGAAAATGAAAAGATAAAATCTTATATAACCAGAATTCGAGATTTAGAAGCACAAATTAAAATGATGCAAAAAACTATTTTACTCTTATCTAAACAAACAAGCGCTACACCTATACAAGAGGAAAATTTTATCCACGATGATGAACTAGCATTTGAAGAAGACATTAATATATCTGACGATTTTAAAGTTGAAGAGAATGAAGAAATAGATCATAACTTATTCTCTACTAAGATGAAAAAAAATTTTGGGGGATTAAAAAATATAGATTAAATATTCTTTATTAGAGATAAATTGTTTCCTCCATATGTTCTGGGATATTTGTTGCGCTAATATTACGTTATATGATGTACACTGATATAGCATCTATATAACTAATTAATGTTGATTATCTTTGCATAATTTCTTGAGCTATTTTATTGCCTTCTTCTTTGTTCTTTGCAGGTCCAGCTATATAACTGCTAATGTTATATCTCTTGTCTATTTTCTCAAAATTACCCCAAATTGAATTAAAGTCAGAAGATATAAACACAGTTCCTATTGTTTTGGTATATCCACCGTTTACACTTGTAATAACCCCAAAATATGACTTATTTCTTTCTTCTTCCATATATAAATCATGGCTAATATCATTATCAACTATTATTTCTCCAACAAATTTACCCTTCCCTAGTGAACTTTTATAAAGTTTACCTTTAAGAAGAATTGAAGTCTTTTTTTCAAAATTGCTGTCTAATGAATATATTATTCCATTGTATTCATTTTCAATATCTGTTTGTTTTGTATAACTACTAAAAATAAATACTCCTAGTAATAGAATGAAAACAAAAAACACCAAAATTTTTTTATTCAATTTCATCACCCTTACTTTTATTTTCTTCGCCGAATCATTTTTTAATTGATTATTTAAAATAAAACTAACTAACGTCATTGATGCGATCGATAATTTGCCAATCGAAAGAACAAAGGCTTTATTACGACTAAGTGTGTTATGTGACGAATGGCGCCTCATTTTAAATTTTAGGGAAAAATTGTTGGATAAATTCCATCTTCTATGCCACTGTGTTCGATAACAGTTTTTAAATAGTATCGACTTCCATCATTCTCCTTTTTAAAAATCCCAAAATATTCTCCACTACCGTCCTTGAATCTAATATATACATGCCTAGTTAAACCATCTATTTGTATAGAAGACCAATAAAAATTTAGATTATCTCTAGAATATGCCTCTTCAAGCCATTCTTTATTTACAATTTCAATCCCTCTTTGATTAAGAACCCAAGTTATAAACTGTAAGTATAAACTAGAATCACTATCATAGTATTTTCTTATTTCTTTTTGTATAGGAGCTGTATCGTCATATATATGTATAGAGTGAACATCTTCAAATCTACTAATTTCTTTATGAAGCTCATTATAGGTTAAAATATCTTTAATTTCTATCGGAGGTACCACAATAGTTAGAATAAAATATACCAAACCAAATAGAAGTACTATTTTTTTTATAGATTTATTTATTGTTTTTTCTTTATCTACAACGGAGAATGCAATGATTAAACCTATAGGAATAGGCAGAATATTAATGTTTAATGTAATAATCGAAACTAGGTAAAGAAAAGTAACTTTCAACCAAAAATTCTTCTCTTTTTCTTTTGGAATCTTCCTAATTACATACATTAGTAATATATAATTTAATATATAAATAATCCAAAGCATGTTAGCCTCCTATTATTTCTTAAAACGGAACATATTCACGACAACCATCAAGGTTACAGGTATTTCTTATCCTTGGTTAGCTTTAACTTGAGCTCAAAAATGCTGAATAGGTTGACGAAAGGATGTGTCGCCTAAGATGGGCAATATTCCACTATCTTTATTCTTTGAATTCATAAATAACTTTGAAGTTCTCACAAACTATTGGCATATTTTCATCTGGTAGTTTTCCTGTTATTCTAGACTCTTTTTGAAAAAAATCCCAATGTACTTTTCTCCAATATTCTAAGTTAACTCCTTCCCCTTCTGTTTTTGCAAATTCTTCAGTTACTTTATTAAATTTAACTATTTCTACTTTTGTTGTTTCAATAACACATTTAGGTCTTCCAGCCCAATTAGTAATGATTGATATTTCCCCTTTCTTTGGTATTTCTTCGTGAAAATATTCATAACTCCATAAAGAACTACTTGTTCCAGTTTTTTTCTTTGGCTCTTCGCCATCTAGTATTGGTATTAGAAAATACGAATAGGTTAATAGATGTTTTTACCTTACAGCCTATTCATAGTTTCTCTATCAAGACTCAACCCGTCAAGGAGAGCGCTTGACTGCCTGAGCCTTGATAGAGGATGTTCAATTAGGCTGTAAAGGAAATAAAATAACCTAATGAGGTTTAACATTAATATCTAACTTATTAGCAGTAGCATAAATCATGTAAATAAGATTGTTAATTGAG
>NZ_MIJF01000033.1 GCF_001730235.1 Vulcanibacillus modesticaldus
GCTGGTTACGAATTTTACTTTGGAAGCCATACGATAATTGGATAAAGTTAATGGTTAAAGCACCAGGATAAAAATAGTTATTGTAAGTTGTTTTGTTTTTTTGTGAATAATTAAATCAAATAGTAATAATTGCCAAATGGACAGTGATCACCTTTAGTTGGTTACTGGTTCTTTGGTCGAAGTTTAGGAAAATATTGTTCAGAATATTGTGTGAACTAACCACTATAACTTTTATGCAACGCTATTGATGTTTTATATAATGTGAAATCTTCGAACCTCATCCCCCCGCCCGCTCCGCTGTCGCAGGCGGGGGGGTTTTTAGTTGAAGATAGGAAACAGAGCGTTCCCCTTGTTAAGGGGAGAACATGGCTTGTGAATATGGGGTTTCCAGAGCCTATGAGCTTCTAACGTATCCAGGTGTAGCAATACTTAAGTGGATGGCTTTACCATCACTCTATCAAGGTTCCCTGCCAAAAGACACTACGACGGATTAACTGGGAAAAGTATCTTAGCCTCTAACGCCTCCCACCGATTATTAATCGGGTCTTATTTTTATGTGTTCCCCTCAACCACATTTGTTTCTAAAAATATTTACTTTCGATATGTAAAAGACTTCTCACTTAATCTATACGACATGAAAGAATAATAGTTAAATTAATTCGCAAAGAGATAACATCACACTCCTCCGCCCGTTGTACTAAGTATTGAAAATGCTAGGCACTGGGGGGGATTTTTTATTCCCAAATAAAACCCCATAAAAAAGATATATTTATCCCTCCAAAAAGACCTTTACAATCACTTTACCCTGTTGCTTAATACTAACAACTTAAAAATTACTCGTTGACAATTTCATAGTTTTAACCATGACCTTGAAAATTCAAAAATTCAAGGTCAATATATCGGCTTAAACCAACAGTTACAAAAATTTCAATTTATGAAACAAGGAGGGATGATTAGATGAAAGAAAGAGCAATAGGTTATATAAGAGTTTCTACCAAAGGCAAGTACAGGATGGATATAGTATTACCTATCAAGAAGAAGAAATAAAGAAATACTGCTCCCACCACCAATTAGAATTACTAGATATATATAAGGATGAAGGAATAAGCGGGGCTAAAGTTGATGAAGAAGGCTTAACAGTAGACAGAAAAGGATTGCAGGAAATGCTATTAGACCTAAAATGGCGGGATGTTAAGTATATTGTAGTTCTAAACACCTCCCGCCTTTGGCGGGCAGACATTGTAAAAATAATTATCCATAGAGAACTAAAAAAGCATAAAGTAGATATTAAATCCATAGAACAACCTAATTACAGCATATATACCTATGACCCTAACGATTTTTTAATAAATGGAATGATGGAACTACTAGACCAATACCAAAGACTAGAAATAGCCATGAAACTAGGTAGAGGAAGAAGAAAAAAAGCTGAACAAGGAGGTTATGCAGGGGGTAGAGTAGCCTTTGGTTATAAGGCGAAGAAAGGCTCTAAGATACTTGCTATAGATACTAAACAAGCAGAAACAGTTAAAAGAGTATTTGACTTAAGACACTCCCACTCTACTTGGTCATTAAATCAGATTGCAGAACAGCTAAACAAGGAAGGCTATACAACAAGCAAAGGTAAGAGATTCACCAAAGTGCAAATTAAAAGAATCCTAGATAGAGAAGATTTTTATAAAGGTATCTATAAATATGGACAAATTGAAGTTAAAGGAAAGCATCAACCAATAATTTAAATATTCGTTACTTAACTGAGGACAATTCAACTCGTATAAAGACTTTGAAGGAGTCAAAATGGATAGGCTAGCGTCCCAATGCGGGTCTAATATAGACTAACGCTCGAACTAAGGTTGCCGACATTTTGATATAAAATTCTAAAATGGATGGGAGTGATATTTTTTGCATTATAAACAAAAGCATATTTATATAGGGGTAGATTTACACAAAAACCATCATACAGCTGTGATTATAGACTGTTGGCATGAGAAACTAGGAGAAATTAAGTTTGAAAATAAGCCTTCTGCATTTCCTGCATTATTGAAAGAAGTGAAAAAACACACTAAAAAAGGCATTACTCCTATATATGGATTAGAAGATGTGGGGGGCTATGGTAGAAGTCTAGCAGTATTTTTAATAGAAAATAATCAAATAGTAAAGGAAGTTAATTCCGCTTTATCCTTTGCAGAAAGAAAAAGTTATCCCACTATAAAAAAGAGTGATAGCTGGGATGCTTATACTGTAGCCTATGTCTTATTAAACAAACTGGATATTTTACCTGATGCTAACCCCCACGACTTATACTGGGCTATAGGTCAATTAGTGACTAGAAGAAACGGTCTTGTAAAAGCACTAACAGCATTAAAGAACCAATTACATATACAGTTAAGCTATCACTATCCCAGTTACAAGAAATTCTTTAGTGAGATAGACGGTAAGACTGCTCTAGCCTTTTTTCAAAAATATCCCGCCCCTCACACCCTAAAAGGAATTAGTATAAACAAATTAACAGCCTTTCTCCTAGAAGCTAGTAATAATTCAGTATCTAAGAGAAAAGCAAAAGAAATATTATCCTTAATTACTGCTGATGGTGATACGAAAAGAGAATATCAAGAGCATAGGGATTTTCTAGTCAAAAGTTTAGTTAGAGATATTGAATTTAAAAAACAGGAAATAGAGCATGTAGAAGAAGAATTAATATTATTAATGGATAAACTAGACTACAAACTGGACACCATGCCTGGTATTGATTTAGTAACTGCTTCTGCCCTTGTTGCTGAGATAGGAGATATTAGAAGATTCCCTAACCCTGATAAACTGGCAAGATTTGCAGGAATAGCCCCAGTTAATTTTAGTTCGGGCGGGAAGGGAAAGGATAAGAAAAGTAAGCAGGGCAATAGAACATTACATGGGTTATTCTACTTCCTAGCAGTTCAGCAAGTTCAAATATCTAAAGGCAGTAAAAACCTAGAAACCCTGTATTTTTATGAGTACTATCAAAGAAAGCTAAAGGAAGGGGATAGCGATAGCTCATATATTCCTTACGTTTTTTTATGTATATTAACTATACGGTAGAAGTCCGTTATGGGAGTTAACCTGAAAAATAAGTATTAATTTATACTGAAAATATCTTTAAAAAACGGATAAAAAATGGTAAATTGATTTTAAATAAAGATTCTATTATAGAGAGGAGAAATTTAGGTATGAGAATAAATAAAAGAATCGTAATATTATTTGTTGTTACTGTTATTGCGGTAATGGGGGTAATATATCTTTATTTGGATGATAATCAATTAACATCCAGCACTACTACAAGTAGTAAAACTAACGATTATGACGGAAAAGAAAGTGAATCGGGTATTAAGATGGGGTCTGAAACAAATAGTTTTAATATTCAGGATATTAAACTTGAAAGAAAAGAGGTACTTTCAAATAAAGTTAGTATTCTAATTCCTGATTCATTCAAAAAAATGTCAGAAGAGTTAATGAAAATAAAATATCCAAAAGAAAATAGACCTACGTTAGTTTATACAAATGAAGATGCTACAGTTAATATTGCATTTAAAGTTACGGAGAATGAAATAAGACCGGAACAGATCCAAGGATTTAAAGAAATCATAAAAAACAATTTACAGGAAGTATATTCAACAGATGGTTTAGTGAAAGATGGTGTATATGAAATAAATGGGAAAACGATAGGCATGATAGAATACAAAACACCTGCCGATGATACCGAAATATATAATTATATCTTTTTTACTGATTTAGACAATAAACTATTACTTTCCACCATAAATTTTACGACAGAAAAAAAGGAAGTATGGCAGCCAATAGCTGAAGAAATTATGAATTCATTAGAGATTTATGAAGAAGATATTTAAGGAAGTATCGCTCCTATTTATAAAATCTATAAAATTAAGAGGTAATAAGAATGTATACGGTAGTTATCGCCGAGAATGATCTAATTCAACTTACTGCTTATGCAAAGTATGCTGAGCAAATGAATTTAAAGATAGTGGACAAGGTGACTACTAAGGAGGATTTGATTAAGAGCTATTTAAATTATTATCCTGATATTTTAATCGTTGGGGTTTTTCTAAAAGATTCAGATGTAATGGAAGCAGTTAGAATAATTTTGGATTATGGTTTTCATCCTCAGATAATTCTTTTAAGTTCCTCTTTAAATCCAAATCTTCTTCAAAAAGGTTACGAACTAGAAGTTACAGATTTTATATGTAAACCTATTACATTTGAACGTCTAGAAAAAGCTGTGATAAGGGCAAAAAAAAGGATAGATCAATTAAGAAAATTGGAACAGTTTGAAAGAATACAGAGAATTAAGAAAAAATTAATACACTTTAAATATAAAAACAAAACTATACATATTAATCTAATGAATATTATTTATGTTGAAAAGTTTTCAAATCGTAAAAGTTTGATTATCTGTAAGAATAACGTTGTTTATGAAACTAATAATTCTTTGCACGAATTATGGAAATAGTCACCAGATACATTTGTTAAGCCACATCGAAGCTATTTGGTTAATAGTAATTACATAAAATCAATTCTTCCGGATTACATGGTGAATGGAAACTATGAGATTAAGTTATTTGGGACAAATAACTCTATCCCTCTTACAAAAAGACATTTTAGTAAAGTTAAGGAATTTATAAATAGTAGAACCTGATGTTCTTTTGAACAGTAAGGTTCCTTTTTTTATGCTGATTCATTCGACAACAAAATTCGACATTTTTTTTTACCGCTTAATGCAAAAAAACAACCTTTTACTGCAAAAATATGTACATTTTAATCAAAAAAAGGTACATTATTCCTATATTAAAACCTTTTAGTCATCAAAAATAACTACTTGGTCATGCATTTCAATTAAGTAAGCGTTTAGAAGTCCCGACTTCATTTCTATGACTTTTTTTGCTTGGGGGATGATTGGACTTATACGATTCGGATTCATTTCCTTTATTAAATACACAATTCTATTGCTTTTATCCAAAAACATTACATCAATAGTCATTTTCATTCCAAAAGTATGAATGGACGAACAAGGTATTAACATTATAGCTTCATTATCATCGAGCATTTTTTTACCGATCCACCCCTTTAAGCGACTTATAAAAGTGTTAGCGATTGTCATATTAGAAATTTTTAATCCTTTATTTTCAATATAGATTTTCAATATAATCATTTCCTTTCATTAGTTATAGTTGTGTCAAAAGTATGAAGAATTGATATTCTTTTTTTATTGTTGTTGTTTCATAAATTCAATATTTTTCTAATATTGAATTAAAAACTTTTGACAATACACATTGGTTTTAAGGGGGGTATGTATGAATATTCTAAAGACAATTTTATTAAATAAAAAAAGGAATCAAAATGGACAAGCAACTATAGAATTGGCTATCATTCTTCCAATTGTCTTACTACTGGTTATGATGATTATATATTCTGGTATATTTACCTTTTCCAAAAGTGTTGTGCTGTTAGCAGCTCATTCGGGTGGTAGAGAAGGAATGTTTATTTGGAATAAGCCAACTTATACTCAAGAAGAAAAGATAGAACATGTTAGGCAAGCAATTAATAGAGTATTAGATTCACTTCCAAATAGCGAAAGTTCAGATATAGATATAACAGATGATGGTAATGGTATTTTAATGATAAATGTTACCTATTATTTTAAATTAAATTTACCATTTTTAGAAGATATAACAGTTTATGAGGCGGTGCCGCTTCAAACAGAAGTTATTTATCGATATAACCAACCACCGGAGGAAGGGTGAATATGAATGGTAAGAAAAATATTTCGGATATTAACAAACGAAAGAGGATTTACGACAACATTTTTTGCAGTTATGATGCCGGTATTTATAGCCATTTTAGGACTAACGGTGGATGGATCGATTATTATTTATCATCGTTTAGCTCTTGATACTGCTGCGGATGCAGCTACTTTAGCAGCAATTGATGCCTATGATCGGGAGATCTGGTTAACAGAAAGAAAAGTAGTTCTCAATGAATATGAAGCAAGAGAGATTGCTGAAGAGGTTTTGGATAGAAATTTGCCCACAGCAACGATTATAGACTTTGAAGTTCCTTCCACTCAACCAAATACTTTTAAACTTACAGCGGAATATACGGTGCCTACATTTTTTCTGAAAATATTCGGGATTGATTCTTATACATTAACAACTTATTCAAGTGCCCATGGTTACTAAAATAAAGAACAAATAGAGAAGGTGGAAATAATGATTCTTATCATCACTATATTATCATTTCTTATGAGTTTGTTGTTTTTATTACCTCTATCAGAGCTTTTCCCTGAAAAATATTTACATAAGACAGTGACTACTATTATTTCACAACAAAACAAAAATCAGAATAAAGCTGCGTCTTCTATTTTTAAAAATATATATCCTCTTATTAACTGGTCTGTTGTTCTTTTTCGGATTGATGGATATGCTCCTAGATGGAATGTTATTAGAGAAAAATTGCGTGTAGCCAATCTTGAACAAATATTTACGGTAGAACAATTTATAGGCTTAAAATATTTAGCTTCAAGCTTTATCTTCATCTATTTTTTATTTCTTAACCTTATTGAACATTCGTTCTTTTTTATTTTATTAGGTGTAATCATGGCATTGATTGGATTCTTTTTACCAGACCAATGGTTAAATATTAAAATTAGGAAGAAACGTTATGAGATTCAAAAAGAAATTCCTTCCATTCTAATTTCACTAGCAGTTACAGCCGATTCAGGTTTATCGTTACTTCAAGCAATAGAAGAGGTTTCCAATAGGAAGAGTGGTGCACTGCCAGAAGAATTCAGAAAAACTCTTCAAGAAATATCAGTTGGTATACCGCAAAAAGAAGCTTTTGAGAATATGGCTGATAGGGTACTAGTAGATGAATTAACTCTTTTTGTATCAGTTTTGATTCAGTCATTGGAAAAGGGTGCTGGTGGGGTTACACAGGTTTTACGAGAACAAGCAAATGAGGCTTGGAATCGACGAAAATCAAAAGCAAAAGAATTAGGCGAGAAAGCTTCCATCAAGTTGTTTTTACCCTTAATTGGTTTGGCACTTCCTGCTCTGATGATTTTCCTTATTACACCAGCTATCTTCTCTTTGCTTAAATTCTTTGTTTATTGATTTTTTGGAGGTATGAAAAGTCAATGATTCTCATGATTAGTTTATTAAGTGGTGGATTGTTCTATATTATTTATTCCTTATTAGTAAATGTATGGATAGGAAATCAAGGTGAAAAAGGTCATTTAAAAAAATATTACGCTTATATTAAAGGAGAAGAAAATAGAAAACATTCATTGTTAGAACGGATTCTAAAAATTGATCATGATCAAAGACAGTATGCATTTGATACAAAAAAATATCTTTCTTATGCAGTCCCAATAAGTTTAGGAATCTTCTTGTTTGTGGTATTTTTCTTCAGAAGTTGGTCATTTGCCCTTGTAATTAGTTTAACGGGAATCTTTTATCCCAGATTTATTCTTAAAGGCCTTATTGAAAAACGAAGAAAACTATTAAACTACCAATTAAAAGAAGCGATGTTTTCTTTATCTTCTTCGCTTCGCGCTGGAGCTTCTTTACAAAAAGCAATCGAACGAAGTGTATCTGATTTACAGCGAATTTATCAAAATGACAAAGAGGCACCGATCTTGATTGAATTTCGACGAATGGCCGAGGAATTAAAGATGGGTTATTCAGTGGAAGAAACGCTAATATCATTTCGTGATCGTGTTCAGATCGAAGATGTCGATGATTTTGTAAATGCAACCTTAATTGCGAAAACAAGAGGGGGGAATCTAACTGAAATATTAAACAATATTTCTAAAATGATTAGCGAAAAGATAGAAATAAAAAATGAAATAGAAGTTATGACTTCTGGTAAAAGAATGGAAGCAAGTATTTTATCCTTAATGCCAATTGGAATTGTAGGAAGTCTTACATTATTATCACCAGAATATATGGAGCCAATGTATAGTACGTTAATAGGAAAATTGTTGATGTTTATTGGATTTATACTTATTGCGATTAACTATTATGTGAGTAAAAAAATTGTTGATATTGAAGTATAGAGGTGGGTTATGACTAAAAATACATGGATTAAGACCATTCTTGGAATTATTTTATCTTTAAGTATTGCGTTTTATGTGAATCAGTTTTTGCACTCTATTAGAGAAGAGGTAGAAGTTGTCGTAGCAGCAAAGGATATTATGCCAGAAACTGTAATTACAAAAGATATGGTAAAGAAGATAAGAGTGAATAAAGCGGATCAGTCCATATTAGTACCCGATGCCTTGAAAAGAGAAGAAGAAGTAATTGGTGCAGTTGCTGTAAAGAAAATAAGGGCTGGAGAAGTTATTATTAACGATCCCGATAAAATAGTAAACAATATCGATCAGGCTCAAACTATTAATTTACAGTCAGAAGATAAAGATAAAGTTCGTAAAGCTTTTTTTATTCCTACTGGTATGAGAGCGATTACAGTATCAGTGGATGCAGAAGGTGGACTAGCATTTACTCTTCAAAAAGGGGATAAGGTTGATGTCATCTTTACATCTTCTAAAGGTGAAACTGGTGGTATTTATTCCTCCATTATATTGAAGAATATTGAGGTATTTGATGTTCAAGGTATTTCTGCAGAAGATAGACAAACCAGTACTTCTGTACAGCATATAACTTTGCTTGTGATACCAAAACAAGCTCAAAATTTAGCATTGGCTAAAAGAAAAGGGAAAATTGATCTAGCATTAAATCCAATTAATATAAATAGATTAACACCAATGCCAACGGGTCCAACCTATCCTTATGAATTTACATATCAGAAAGGAGTAAATTGATAAGAAATGAAAAATCAGAAAACGATATTGGTCACTTCCCCACAAGGTGGTTCTGGGAAATCGACTATTGCAGTAAATATGGCTATTCACTATGCAAAGAAAAATTTAAAAGTATTATTGATTGATCTTGCAATTTACGGGAGTATTCCTTCAATGCTTAAGATTCCGATTCGAGGAAAAGGTATGTCCAGTTTGATTACCGCACTAGAACAAAATGAAGGGCAATTTCTATTTGATTAATTTAGTGAGTATTTTAGAGACAGCATTCTCCCTTATAACGAACAGAATAATTTACATATATTGCTCAGTGCTTCACCGTTGAAAATGGAAAAATTAACTGCTAACCATACCAACCAAATCCTTCTAACAGCAAAGAAAGAGAACTACAACATTATAATTATCGATACTTCATCAGAACTTTGTGAACGCAATGTAGCTGCCATTGAACATGCGGATTTGCTCCTCATTCCCACACTACAAGATGTAACCTCGGGTTGGAAAGTGATTTTGTTCAAGGAGATATTGGACAACTTAAATGTATCTAGAGAAAAAGTAGCGTTAGTCATAAATCGGTGTACCCGCTATTCAGGATTTAATAATCAGGAGTTTCAGACAGAAACCGGTTATCCCATTATTAGCGAAATAAATGATATGAGTAAATGGATTCAAAAATATGTCAATAAGGGAATACCTATTGAAAATACAGGAAAAAGAAAAATAAGCGGCCCATTTCAAAAATTAGCATCCAATGTGTTAAAGAAAGTGGGGAAATAGATGAGTGTAGAAGATCTGATTAAAAAGAAACAGCGGGAATTTTTTAATCAAGAATCCACAAAGGATCAACAAATGACCAATCCCACGGATGCAAAAAGTGAATTATATCATCGAGTAAGACAGCGTATATCGGAAAATAGGGATTTGTTTATTAGCGGATTAGGTCGAGAGTTAAGTTATGTGCGCAATAATATTTGGAAAATAATCGAGGATGAAATGGAAGCTCATCGTAATGAATGGCTATTAACTTCGTATGAGCGTGCAGAAGTATTAGAGCAATTGATGCATACTATGTTTGGATATGGCGTTCTTGAGCCATTAATCCATGACCCAACGGTTACTGAAATCATGGTCAATGGGCTAGATAAGATTTATATCGAAAAAGAAGGAATCATGCAAATTGCCAAAAATCGAAGAGGAGCACCTTTATCGTTTAACAACAGCGATGAACTAATGCATGTTATCGAAAAAATTGTTTCACCTTTAAATAGAAAAATAAATGAAAGCGATCCAATTGTTGATGCCAGATTACCAAATGGTTCTAGAGTCAATGTCGTACTTAAACCAATTTCAATCGATGGTACATCCTTGACAATTAGAAAGTTTCCAGAGGAACCGTATTCAATGGAGCAATTGATATCATTTGGGACTTTAACTCCTGACGTAGCCGAGTTATTAGAAAAGATGGTCAAAGCAAGATATAACATAATTATTTCAGGAGGAACAGGCTCAGGAAAGACTACTTTTCTAAATGCATTAAGCATGTTCATACCAAGTAAATCAAGAATTATCACCATAGAAGATGCAGCAGAATTAAAATTATCTAAAGCAGAAAATATAATCCGTTTAGAAACAAGACCATCTAATATGGAAGGAAAAGGCGAGATTAGCATGAGAACTTTGGTTAGAACCGCATTACGAATGAGACCGGATCGAATCATAGTCGGTGAGGTGCGATCCGGGGAAGCTTTAGATATGCTTCAAGCAATGAATACCGGTCATGAGGGATCCTTATCTACTGGACATGCTAATTCAGCAATAGATATGCTAAGTCGTCTAGAAACCATGGTTTTAATGTCGGGATTAGAATTGCCAATTCAAGCGATTAGACAACAAATTGCATCGGCAATAGATTTTATCATTCAGCTAAACAAGATGAGAGATGGGAAACGTAAAGTGGTTGAAATTGTAGAAGTGCTAGGAATGGAAGAGAACATTAAAATACAGACAATTTATCAATGGGATGAGGAATCAAGAGAATTACGTCCCACAGGAAAAGCGATTCAAAAAACAGATAAGTTTCTAGCTTCAGGGATTGAACTACCAACTATCCTATTGAAGGGAGGTGAAGAGTGATGAAAATCATATGGAAAGCATGGTTATCTTTAAATATTGGAATAGAACACTTAAAAAAAGATGAGAAAGGACAAGCTTTAAGTGAATATGCCATTGTGATTGGCGTTATCGCAGTTATGATCATAGCTACTTTAGTTTTACTAAAAGATTCATTAGTAGGCGTATTTACTAGAATCATCAATTCACTTAATGGAGTAGGAAGCTAAAAAACACAACCAAGATAACAACAAAGGAGTGAACAGTTATGTTAAAGATTCTAATAATTTAGAAAAAAGATGGAGGAAAGGAAATTGAGGTATGATATAATTTCTAATAGATGGAAGATTAGGAACTATATAGCCTTAGTATTAGTACTAGCTTTACTATTTCAAGTTATAGCACCTGCAACACAAGCATACACAAAAGCAATCAGCGGGGAAACTACTACCAATTGGAAAACCAAAAAACCCCAAGCCTACCAAACCCAGACTGATCTAGGCAGAGGGAAATATAGAATCGATTACTGGGACTACAGATGGGAAGAACCTAAATATAAAGAAGTAGAAGAAACCAAAAAAGAATGGGTACCTAGATGGGAAAAGAAAGAATGGGTAACGGTCAAAAGAGGATATTGAAAATGGATAGACACCAGCGGATATAAATGGGTTAAGACAAAAGTAAAGAAATGGGTACCAGCTGAATATAAATGGGAAAGGACTTATTACTACGAAAAAACAAAAGTACCATATAAGAGATGGGTAACAGAAACCACCTGGAAAAAAGTTAAGAAAAGTTACAAAGTCAAAGTAAAAAGAGGATACTGGAAATACTCATGGTGGACAGGTAAGAAATATTGGGTAGATAGAAGCTATTACAAGACTAAATACTATTACACATGGAAGAAAGTAACCAGTGGATATTGGAAGGTAGAATATAGGACAAAATGGGTAAGGAAAACAAAGTGGACGAAAAAGCTAGTAAGAGAAGGACATTATGAATGGGAGAGCAAATGGGAAAGAAAATATATCAAATCTGGATACAAGAAATGGATAGACACAAGTTATAAAAAAGAGGTTATAGTAGATTCAGGTGGAGGATACTACACAACAAATAAGGTAACAAAGAAAATAAAAGTAAGAGACGGATATTGGCAAGTATACCTAGTAAAATCTGAAATCCATGAAAGCAAGACACCTGGAAAAGAAGTAGCAGATGGAAATAGTGAAGCAAATGATAAGTCAACAAATGTAACCTTTAATAAAACAGTTAGTTATTCATCTTTAAAAAAACCTAAAACAGATAAAAATCAGCAAAATACAAAACTAATAAACGAAGTATTAGAATATCTTAAAGCATCAGGAAAGCAAATATTCTTAGGTAATTATACAGATGAAGTAACACTATTAGGAACAACAGGACAAATTGGACTAGGCGTGCTAGGATTAGACGCAGTAGCGGATATAAGAGACATCACATATGACATACAGAATTGGGAATGGACATGGTCACATGCAGGGAAAACATTAATTGATGTAGTAGGATTAATACCTGTAATAGGAGCAATAAAATACGCAGATGAAGTAGTAGAAGTCGTAAAACAAGGAGAAAAGATTAAAGGAGTATTAAAGGAACTATTAGGAAAAGTAAAAGGGATAGTCAATAAGATAGTAGAAGAAGCTGCAGAAATATTAAAGAATGAGACTGGTGTTGTAAGATTAGGTTTTAAAGGTATTGGTAATTTTGAAAATGCAAATTTTGCATCATATAAACTTCTAAGAAGTCATTATAATAAACATGTACTTAAACAAAAGGAATTTGGCAATATAAAAATGGATGAATACTTAAAAGGAGCAAGGAAGTTAATTAATTCAAAATTGGATGGTAATATCTTAACAAAAACACGTTCAAATGGAGATATACTGTTTTATAATAAATCTACTAATGAGTTTGCCGTAGTTACAAAAGATGGTGTTATAAGAACTTATTTTAAACCTAAAGAAGGGATTGAGTATTTTAAGAAGCAATAGGAGATGATAAAAATGAAAAATATATGTCCTGTTTGTGGTTACGATGGGTTAGAAGAAGTTCCTTATGATAATGATGGTAATCCCTCTTATGAAATATGTGATTGTTGCGGTTTTGAATTTGGATTTGATGATGATAGTGAAGGAGTTTCATTTGAGGAATACCGTAAAAAATGGATTAAAGAGGGAGCCGAATGGTTCAATCCAGATATAAAACCTAAAGGATGGGATATTAAACGCCAATTATCAAAAATCAATGTTCAGTTATAAAAGATGTCACAATAATTTGTAAAATAGTTGCCAACATTTTGTATTACAAGTTTAAGATTACAACTTAGTGGACGGGTAAAACAGTATTCAAAAATTGGTGAAGGACTAAACTTCACAAATACCACTGCTAAGCATATGGATAATCCAAAGCGTTATGTACCTGTTGAAATACTAAGGGGATGCAATAAAGTCTACCAAAGGATTCCCTGACCCAAGAGGGACGGATGCATTAATGCATTATACAACAATGTTTAAGAACGGTAAAAAATATAATTTAGAAATCTTGTATGATGAAGTAACAAATACAATAATGCATTTTAAGTACACTCAGAAAGCCATTGGTCCACTTGATGCTATTAAATAGGATGGGATATTTTGACTGATAAAGAAAAACTTTATTATTTGATTAGAGAATTCATCAAAGGGAACTATACACCAGCTGTTTTTTGTAATGAGTTTACAGTTCAGTATAACCCATATAAGTTTAGTAAATTTAGTATTAATCCCCACCCACCTATCATAAATACGCACCACAATACTTTTGAAGAAAAAATGAGGGGAAAGAACCCTAAGCAAATTATTAAAAACCTAGTAAGTAGAGATTACTACTATAATCTAATACAGTATATTATAGAGCCTTAAGGTGTATATATACTCTCTTAAGGTTCTTTTTTATGTTTCTAATAGATTTCCTCACCCCGCCATTTATTTTGAATTGGAGGGGGTGTAACTGTCTTGAGATATATAAAATGATGTGCATTGAAAATTATCAATCCAATAGGAAATATCAATAATAGATATAAGCAATAAATTAATAAGTAATATCTAATTAGTGGAGTTAGTATAGTTTTGTGGACACACCTTAGTTAAGTCTAATACAATAATTTTGAGAGGATGTGTCCTATATGAAAATAAAAGGTGTAGCAAAAAAATATACTGAAGATTTTAAGCAAACAATTGTTGAGCTCTACAACTCTGGAACTCCAGTAAAAAAATTAAGTAGCGAATATGGTGTATCTGAAGTAACGATATATAAATGGATTAAGTCCTATACTTCTATAGGTGAAGGAAAGAATTCCTTAACTCCTAAAGAGATAAAGAAGATCCAAAAAGAAAACTTACGTTTAAAACAGGAGATTGAAATATTAAAAAAGGCTATAACCATATTCGCGAAAAAGTGAACGATTCAGAAGTTATCAATCTTATCAATAAGCATGAGGGTGAACACCCAGTTAAACTAATATGTAAAGTACTTGGTATTCCAAGAAGTAGCTATTACTATTCATTAAACAAAACACAGTCTAAGCGTGAGCGTGAAAATCAAGAATTAACAGAAAAAATCAAACAAATCCATAAAGATAGTAAGGAACGGTATGGTGCTCCTAAAATTCATCATATACTTTTAACCGAGAATTATCATGTTAGTTTAAAACGGGTACAACGATTGATGAAAAAAGCAGGGATTTGCTCTATAAAAAAAATATCGTCCTTACCAAAGTAAAGAAAAAATTGTGGAACACGAAAATCTTCTAGATAGAGACTTTTCAACCACCAATATTAATCAGAAATGGGTAGCGGACATTACTTACATCAACACACTTAAAGATGGTTGGTGTTATTTTGCTTATCAAAAACCTAGTAAAGAATTAATTCTTCATACAGATTTAGTTTCTCAATATACAAGTTCAGAGTTCACAGGATATGTTCAAATTCGTAAAATTATACAATCATTTAGCAGAAAAGGTAATCCCTATGATAATGCTTGTATTGAATCATTTCATGCTATATTGAAAAAAGAAGAAGTAAATCACGTGCAATATCTAGATTACTATTCTGCTAAGATAGCAATTTTTCAATATATTGAGGGCTGGTACAACCGAAAAAGAATACATAGTGCTTTAGGTTATTTGACTCCTCAAGCCATCGAAGATCAATTGAAACATTCAGCATAAGAGTTAACTTTTTTGTGTCCAATATATTGACTCAAATCCACATCATAACGAAGGGTTCTTTTTTTAGTAGAAAATAAATTCGACATATTTTTTGCCGCTTAATGCAAAAAAACAGCCTTTTACTGCAAATATATGCTTCCTCGCTAAATAATATTGGATTAAAAAAAATCTAATAGACCATACTGGTAATAATCTATGAAAATAATACTGGAGGTATGGTCAATGTTACACACTCAAGAAGATTTAGATATGTTTCAAGAAGCATTAGATATAAAGGATCCATGGTTTGTTAGTTATAAAGAATTTAATAAAGAACAAGAACAACTTCATATTTATTTAAATTTTAAACGAGGAGCTAAGTTTACTTGCCCTCATTGTGGGG
>NZ_MIJF01000034.1 GCF_001730235.1 Vulcanibacillus modesticaldus
CCGTTATCTAAAGAATAGGTATCTTTAACCAAATCGTATATAAAGCTAAAGTCAATTGCTTGATCTATTTTCCTAACCAAATGATCCTCTGGTACCAGATCCTCTATTGATACTAATTCAACTTGAGTTCTCACATCTTCCTTACGCTTTGTTAACATATTTCTCCCCTCACAAGATATTTATTACAATATCTATTATACAAAAAAAGCTTGTAGATTTGTCTAAATAAAGACTTTGTCTACAAGCTGATGTAAATAAACTATTTACATTTTATCATCCTATTCTAGAAAAATTTGCTGAATATTGTCGAATGGATGAAATATTCTGAATAAGCGAAAATCGTTTATATTTTCTGAACGATTTTTATTTATTTTTTGTAATTTCGGACAACCCATCCCAAATAAGTTGTATTAAAGGGGTGGTTCAATGTCTATTAAAGATGGAGGAGAATGGTTGAAATTGTCAATAAGTATTTGGGATGATTCTAAAACAAAAGAGGAAAAAAAATTCAAACATCCTGCTTCCTTTCCAATTAGTATTGCTTCTAAATTGATTCGCATCTATACTGAACCTGGTGACACTATACTAGACCCTTTTGTAGGAATTGGAAGTACTATACTTGCTGCAGCACAATTAAATAGAAAAAGTATCGGTTTTGAAATAAATAAGGATTATATAAATATAATAAAAAAACGATTAATAAATTTTGATAATGACTTATATATGATTTTTAATCAATCCAGTTTAGATATTGATAAATTTCTTCATGAAGAACAAATAGATTTTTGCATTACTTCACCACCTTATTGGAATATCCTAAATAGAAAAAGAACTGCAGATAACAAAAGTATTATTAATTACGGAAACAATAAAGATGACCTAAGTAATATAACGGATTATGAATTGTTCCTCTCAAAAATACATATCATTTTTAAAAAAATTCACAAATTAATGAAACCAAATAAACATTGTGTAATCATTATTCAAGACATCCGCAAAAAATCAAATTTTTATCCATATCATATTGATATAACGAAAATGATGGTAAATATAGGTTATAGCTTAGAAGACTATATTATCTGGGATAGAAAAAAAGAATACAATAATCTTAAACCTTTAGGCTATCCATATGTTTTTAGAGTAAATAAAGTTCATGAGTACATAAGTATTTTTAAAAAAGTATAAAAAATTTTTTGAATAATATTCTATTTTTTGGACATGATACACAATGGGTGGTAGCATGTCCAAATCATTTATACACGAACATATTATATATGAATACATGAGTAATCGTTACATCAATGGGAATTTGTCTTTAAAACAAGTTGTAAAAAATGGTAAAGAGCTTAGAAAAAAAGAGTTTTTTTGGTAACAAGTTTAAAAATAAAAAACACACACTTTCCAGACGTAGATGAGATAGTTATTAATAAGTTAAAACGTCAAGCAGAAATAAAATTTGTTACGAGCGATTTTAAATATCATAATGAAAGAAAAACAAAAGATCGCTTTGAACAGTTTATGAACAATAACGGTTGCATAATCGTGTTAAACCATGATAATTTACCATCTGATTTTCCAAATGAATATCCTATAGATGTATTTGAAATAGACAAAAATGACTTTTCAGCTTTTGTTCGTGAAAATTTTGATAGGTTTTATCATAGACAATTGAATAGTAAACAAAAAAATTCCCCAGCAAAAATATGGCTTACTTCCCAAAGCGAGAACTTTCATGGTATAAATTATAAAAGAAACAAAAAAGGGAATTACAGTATTCCTCCTGCTAAATGTTCCAAAATTTGGTCTCCAATTTATAGATCGCAAATAAATGAAATTGATGTTAATGATAAAGTAGTTTTTGTTAAATTCAACGGAGTTGATAAACAACATGCTATAAATGGTGGGAATATTAATCCAAAGTGGTTACTAACTCAATTATATATTTCACGCGTAAAAAGCATTGAAACCAGGGAAGAATATTGTAAAAGGAATAATTTAGAAATAGATTCACAATTATGGATAAATGATAGAAAAAAATATACGCATGTATTTGTATTCGAGAAACTTGTAGAATTAAATTTAAAAATTTATATTAATAAATTACCTTTTGCCATTATTAATATATTACATGAAGTGTATTCTCAACCCGGAATGCTAGAGATTAGTGTAGACCAATATATTTTATTATTAGAAAAATCATTTGAGGTATATGAGTCAACTGTAAATGAAATAAACGAAACACTAATTGAAAATAACATTAATTTGTATAATTATTCCAACAACACTCATACTATCCAGCGTAGCTCTTATAGTTAATTCCATTTTCTTCGACTTTAACTCGAAGACAGATAGGGTTTCCTCTATCTTTATAGAATCTGGACAATTCCGAGGATACCCTACTCTTCAGGCTTTCTAAACACAAACAAATACTCATGAGCAATTAATAAGAAATTATACTCTATACTTCTTCTATACCATAAACCTGTAGCTTTACAGTTATGCTGTTCTTTGATAATAGTTTCTTTCAATAAAAATCCTGCATTTAAGAATTCTTGCATGACTTTGAATCCAAGTGGAACCATATGTTTATTTCTTCTGGTATCACCAATCAATATTGCACAATATTTACCTTCTTTTAATACCCTGTAAGATTCTTTTGCGACTTTTCCCATTTCTTCAATAAACTCATCTATATCAAAATGAGATAAATCATCTTTTATTCCCTCACTATATTTAATAATGTTGGCATATGGAGGATGGGTACAAATTAAATCAATACTATTATCCTTTATTAAGTTTAAGTTTCTAGCATCAGCATTATAAATTGTTGGCTCATATTCATAATTTTTTTTAAATCTCAAATTTTCCTTTGCTATTTTTATAGCATCCGGGTTTATGTCTACCCCTATTCCTTTTCTTTCTAGTAATTTTGCTTCAATTAGGGTAGTACCGCTACCTAAAAATTGGTCTAATACTACATCATTTTTCTGAGAATATCTTAGAATAACATTTCTTGGAATATACGGTGACCAGTTTCCTCTATACTTTCCACTATGTGTAGCCCATTTTCCTCTATCAGGAAAACTCCATACAGTTGTGGCTTCTAATTCAAAATCTTTTGGCTCCCAGTTTGTTATTTTTAATGGTTTTTTAACATTATATTTTTCTTTCTCTTCCCTTAAGATTTCTAATTTGTTATAAATATGTTTTTCAGGCAAATTTACATATTCTTCAATTTCTTTAATAGTATAACCTTCATTATTAAGCTCCACTATACGATTTATTAACTCTTCATACTGATATGTGTGTTCTGTTTCCAAATGATATATATACTCTTTCTTGTACAATTTCTCACTACAATAAATACATTTAATTTTTTTAGTCATCTACTTATACCTCTATAACTTAATAATTTCTTCTAGAGCACCATCTACAATCATTTTTGTATTTATTACGAAATCATTGTTTTCAAAAGCTTCTTTTAGAGGAAGTTGTGCTGTTCCCCAGCCAGTACCATCGGTAATCCAAATGAATTTATCGATTACATCATATTTCTTCAAAAAGCTATTTAATGCCTTAAACTCTCCAGCAACAGATTTTAATTTGGAACCACCACCTGAAAAGAAGTTGGTTTCAATCAGCACTAATTTATTATCTTTTTTGATAGCAAAATCGTATTGTCGAGATGACTTATCTACTGGAAGTTTTATATTCCATTCTCTTTTGATTTTTGTTTTCGTAGCTTGTGCTATATATTTAAATCCAAGTTTTTCAGCAATTCCTTGCACATACCACTCTATAATATCTTCCATTATCTTTCCGCCACGGTTTTTACGTCCGTTAGTTCCAATACCAACTTCTAATCCAATACAGTAGTCTACAATATTTTTAATTTTTTTATTAATAAACATATCTAGTAAACCTATTTTATCGCAAAATTCTACGATATCTTCAATTTCTTTATCTGTATAACTTTCTTTTCTTTTAAAAGAATAATTCTTATATTTCCAATCATCATCTTTAAAATCTACTAATACATCTAAGTTCTCATCTCGAACTGCAATTAAAATAGGAATAACAGAAACCACATTTGGATATTTTTTTAGCAAATCTTTAAAATTATTATTTATGTCCTCTTTTCCTATTAGATAGTTTAAAATGTTTAATTCAACCTCAATATCTTCGACATTTTGAAAAACTCTACTCCAATCTATAAAAAAGTCAAAGGTCCTGTTAGTATGTTTTAAGTTTTTCATAAAATAATCAAAAACTTCCCCACTATTCTGAAGTCCCAATTTTTTATAAGTTGATAAATACTTCATTTCAACCTCCTCTAGTAATTTAATATTAATAATTCTTTAATCTTACCTCTTCCATTTCCATTAGAGTTTATACTTCTTGATGCTTCTACCCTTATAATATTAATATTTTCAGAACCCTTAATTTCACTTGATTTATACAGTAATTCAAAGAATTCATCGTTTTCATCTGTGTTTTTTGGGTCTGAATTACTTAACATTAACTTTGCACCTTTATCATTTAATCTATGATAAAATTCTGCTAATCTTCTTTGCTCATCATCATCAAAATCATTCTTTTGATATGATGTGAAGCTTGAAGTTGTATTTAATGGTCTGTACGGTGGATCAAAATAAACAAAAGTATTTTCATCAACATAACTTTCTATAATTTCAAAGTCACCGGAAAGTATTTGTACATTTTGTAATGCCCGTGAAACACTGATTAAATTATTTTCATCTAGAATTAGGGGATTCTTGTACTTGCCGTGTGGAACATTAAATTCCCCTTTTTTATTAACTCTATATAATCCATTAAAACAAGTTTTATTTAGAAAAATAAAATATGCTGATTTTCTTAGCATATCTAAAGAATTATTATTATATTTTTCTCTAATTAAATAGTAATAAATCTTTCTACTTTCCTCATCAAGTGGTAAATATTCATCGGATAGTTTTCTAAGTTCATCAATCAGTTTATTTACATCATTTTTTATCGTTCTATAAAGATTTATTAAATCTTCATTCAAGTCATTTATAATAACTTCTTCAAAATGATAATTCTGTAAAAAATAAAATAAGACAGCTCCTCCCCCTATAAAAGGTTCAATATATTTTTTAATTTTATTTTCTTCAAGCTCAATGGGCAAGTGATTACTAATAATCGGAATTAATTGACCTTTTCCACCAGCCCATTTAACAAAAGGTTTTATTTTTGTTTTTTCAATAACTTTCAAGAATATCACCTGCTACTTCAATATATTTGTTAGTTCATCAAAAACCATTTCTACAAATCTTTTTGAGACTAATATTATTATATCTTAAAAACTTGTCCAAGTAGACGAAAAAATATTACCTTCTATATAAATTGACTGTGAAAGTGTCAGGTCAATGATATTAATCTATATCTTTAACTATTAAATATACTAGATAACCAATCTTTTAATTCCCAATTATCCTCACCTGGTGATAAAGAAAAGGCTCCCATCTTATAAAAATCGCGGTATTTTTCTGTAAAAAAATCTTTATTTTCTGGTAAGATGCTTCTTTTTGGAGTAACTATATATACCTGTTCTACTACCCTTTCATTTGTTTCGCTATGAATAATCCCATCACGGTATTTGTGCATTTCGCCTAAAGCAATCGATAAATTACTTGGAATCCTGTATTTAGGATCTAATATATATATTTTTTGATTGTATTCTATCACGATATCCGGGATCATAGCGTGAGTATATGTTTTGAATGGATAAGTATTACTTTGAAATTTTCTTTGATAAGATAGTTTTGCTCCATTTTTAAGTTGTATAGTACTTTTTTTATTTTCGGATAATTTTAAAAAGAAAGTATCTTTTACTTGAGTTAAAATACGAAAGGAGTCTTCTATGAGTCCTAACTCTTTAAGAATGATGATAATTTGAATATATACCCACACTTCATATAACTGATGAGTCTCTTTTAAAGGTATTTTATATTGAACATCAAAATTTAAATCCTTAAATTCATATAATTTTTGGTACCATTGATACCATACACGATACAAAGGATGTTTGCGAAAAACTTGAGAAATGCGAATAGTTCCCTTAAAAGGAGAAAGCCCTTTTAAAAATTCAGCATTTCTCCATTTATATAACCAGTCTAGATATTTTGAAGCAATTGGTTTAAATTCTTCATATTCAGATTCATAGAATTTTTTTATTATAGTTTCTAGCTCAATTACTTGTCTCAAGATGACTTTATTCTCATATAGATCAAATGTCTCAATATTTCTATTTGCTAGCATATACTCAGGAAAACGATTTGGATTGCCACCATATGCTTCACCGTGGCGAACTACCCATGATATCAATTGATTATTAACAATTTTTACTTGCTCCCTTTTTAGTAATTCATGATTTTTATTTAGAAATCGCAAGGAATTGGCTTCTATTCTAAGAAATATATTTCTAAGTTGTGACATCGTGCGTTCAATATAGTTCCATTGAAGCCAAGTAACTTCTCTTTTTCTCCCGGAAGCTGAGACATTTCTCTTAAGCCCTTCAGTTTTAAATAATACCTTGGCTTCAGATAATATATCTTGCAACATGACTTCATATTGCTCATTAGTAATTTTACGTGAATCGGGATAAATATACTGTTCAATATCAAATCTTTCATTTCCCTGATAAATAGTAAAAGTTACTATACCACTTTCAAAAGGAGTATCTAAAACCCCTTCCCACCATTCAGAAGTGCGTGTCATCATAATCGGTATTTGTTGCATTAGTAATATAAAATCGCCTCTAATCGATGATCTCCAGCGATATTGGGTGCCTTCTTTAAGATACATATCTTCTATTGGAGTCCATGATAAGGTTTCATTGTCCCATACTTCAATATTAACGCCAAAATTGTGTTGCTCCATACCTTTCTAATTCCTCTCTCATTCGCACTATATTTTTATACGTAATCGAATCCATACCAATGGTATCCTTTGTCCAACTTTCTAATTCAGCCATAAGTGGTATTATTTTTTCGTCTCCCCGGATTTTTGGTAATATCTTTTCTGAGATAACCCTATCTAATGATTTTATTCGCTCCATACGAAAATCTTCAGGTAATAATAAATTCTTATAGAGTTTTCGTAATATCTCGTTCATTGTACGGTAGCCAAAATGTAGTTCATATTTTGATAGTATTTGATGCAAATCTATTAAACTTCCCCACTCTTCTTTTAATCCGTCTTTATATTTATTATCTAACTTCTCCCAATATTTTTCAAAGTCAACTTCTGATAATGTCATTACAAATGCTCTGTCTAATACTTTATCAGAAATACTGTGGGTAGTCTCATCGACATTGATCGTTCCAATTAAATAAAAATTATGTGGTATTTCAATCGTCTTAGGAATATCCTCTATATCATCTTGATTATGAAGATGAATAGGCTTTCGAGATTCTACTGCGCTTAAATAATCACTGAGATAATATTCTACCCTAGCTAAATTTAATTCATCTAACACAATAAAATGTGGCTTATCTTTCTCTTTGTTTGCTTGGATTAGCATATCTAAAAATTCTGTTCTCATATAACGCTTTTCAAATGAACTATAATAGCCAAATAAGGCTGTCGAATCCATCCAATCCGGCCTAACTGGTATAATACGTAAATATGGATTGTCTGCGCTATAATCTAATCCATATACAGCATTTGCATATAAGCGACATAATTGAGTTTTTCCTGTACCTGATATTCCACTCAGTATTACAAAATGCTTATCGACTAAACAAGTCATGTTTAAGTGAAAATCTCGTAATGTATCCAAAGAGAACGTAAATTGACTATCGCTAATTATTTTCTCAATGGAGGAAAAATCAAAGGTGCTTGAATAAGTTTCTAATGATAATTCACCTTCATCATCAATGAGATTATTATTAGCTTCCGGAGCATTTTTGGGAAGAGTAAAAGCCCCTAAGACATCAGCAAAAATTAAAGAGGCTGTAATTAAGCGCTGTTTTATTTCACCAATCGGTTCTAAAAATGTTTTAGAATTATTATCGTAAGTACCTACATAAAATCCCGTTTCATCAACCTGGAAACCATGATCAAGTAATATTTGGTTAGATTTAAGCTGATAAGTTTGATTTTCGTTATTCTCGTTGTTCTTACCTTTTAATCTAAAAGCCTTTTTAAATTTCAATTTGTATTGTGTTTCGGTTTGTAATTTCCTTAATTGAATATAGATGTATTCTCTCCCGTTTATCACCACACCTAGTAACTCTCGAGGTTCACGAAAAAATAACTCTAACCACCCCTGAGTGATTAATTGATCGTTATCATATATCGAAAATGATTGTTTGTGTAATTTATTAGAAGATTTAGTAGCTTCCTCGAAATTTACTTGGTATTTTTGTCCATAGACTATTAGTGATATAGGGGTTGAATCATTTTTAAATAAATCAATTACTTTTAACGAATTCAAGTGCTCAATTGTATCCCTTTCAATAAATTTTCGCAGGGGTTCTAATTTAACAAAAGTATCCCACATTAGATCTACTAAATCTTCTTCATTAATATCTGATTTGAATGGTAAGTATAGGCCAAATTTAAACCAAGGTGTTTTTCGTCCCTTGTATTCATTAATTTTTTTTATAAATTCTTCGTTTTTTATCAATGTTTCTTCATCGTCAGAAAGCTTAATTTCAATATCTGGGTCCAATTTTCGTAGTAAATTATCCAGTTCTTTTTCATTAGTTTTATTAAGGACTGCTCTCCAAAATGGATAAAAATCCAAATCCATAACAATCTTTATCGTCTTACTTCTTGAATCAGCTTCAATTTTAAATATAGAAACTCGGTCATATATATCGTAAGTTAATCCAACAAAAGCTTTTCTACAAAAATTATTCTTATTTTTATTATATTTGGGATTTTTTGAATCTGATCTATTAGTATCTAATGTACTTTCGTATGTATGAATCTTGTATTTTAATACTTCCCCATTCACATTATACTTCTCTACAAAACTATCAAAGATTTCACGGAGTTTCGGTTGAATTTCATTTAGAACAGTTTGACATCTAATGGATGGATCTTCAATATTAAAAATTTCAATCCAACGGCTAATATCAATCATTGCTATAGCCCTCCTTTAAAGATTATTTTAGGCCCACAATCATAATATTTTAATATTTCATATGCTTTATCAAGAGAC
The DNA here is from genome assembly GCF_001730235.1 of Vulcanibacillus modesticaldus. Taxonomy (GTDB): domain Bacteria; phylum Bacillota; class Bacilli; order Tepidibacillales; family Tepidibacillaceae; genus Vulcanibacillus; species Vulcanibacillus modesticaldus. Next base: position 9,212 of record NZ_MIJF01000034.1, read on the forward strand.
TTGAAATATTCAATTTCACTAACCATATCTCCAACAATTCTTCCTTGATAAGCTAGTTAAATTCATCTTAACATTTTTTCTATGAGTAAAATGTAATATTTTGTCGAATATAATGAAAAATACATGTTTATTGATGAAATATTGTGAAAAAAACAAAAAAACTTATCTTAAAACGATAAGCTCTTTCGGTAGGAAATGATATACAAGATGTTATTTTTACCTAGCTAAGAAATATACTATAACACCAATGATAAACAATAAAGACAAGCCGAATACTATTGCAATCTTAAGTGTTTTTTTATTGCTACAAAAATCATAGCGATCCAATTAAATTTGCATTATATGTCATATTTGGTGTTCCCTTATCATTTTGCATAAATCTCAATGCCTTGCTCCTCAATACGCTTACGCAATTCCTCATTAATTGGACTATTCATATCAACTATGTCAATTTTATATATGCCTGCGGCTTCATCGAGCTCGAGCCATATACGTGAGGAAACTTTCCCCTCCGCATAGATTACAATATCAATATCTGAATTATAACGGAAATCACCACGTGCACGGGAACCAAATATAACAGCCTTATTGATATCTTCATATTTTGATAATACATTTTTTATCTGTACTATTATATTCTCATGTAATCCATACATCATAATTTTAATTCTCCTGCTAACTTAATTTCGAGTTCTAAAAATAATTTAATATATTTATTTTTTATTCTTTCGTAAATTAACTTAGCTGTTTCTTCATTGTAAGTATGTGATGTAAGATTGCGGTCATTAATCATGTCGATCCATATTTCACCATTTACAATCAATTATTTAATTACAATATTATTAACTATAATTTCCATAAATATATGATTATTTTAATTTGATAATCAAAACAATTAACGTTCCAAACATAATCATAAGCGTTAATGTTTGATAGATGTAAGCCGTTCTATTATACCTGACCATATTATACCATAAAGAGAAATATAGGAACGTACTTTCTTATAATTTATTAAGAAGACAATCAAATCATTCCACAACTGCTTTCATGTGAGTTTCCCGCATAATAAATTGCGGGATTTTTTCTTCTAGTTTCCAAATGATATTAATAGGTTTCGAGCCCTGATGTTCGACGTAATTTGCTTTTCCTAAGAAGTAATAGGGACTTGTTTTAGTATTTTCCCTTTTATTTTCTCTTACAAATAACAATATTATATTCCCAGTTTTTCGGTGATTGATATATCTTTGTCCTGTTGGTGACTCAATTGAAGTTCTGCTTTGTGTTTGCCAATGAAATAAGTGATCATTAATTGCATAGTCGTCGTACATTGTTGATTCTAAGTAATCTTTCTCTGATTTATTCAACGTAATAAAGAAAATGTCGGTCTTTTTCTCTTCTATGTACTTAACTCCTTCTCTAAATGGAACTTTTTTCTTTTCGATATGTAATCCGAATGAAGCAAGCACTTGATCTACAGTATATCTTGCGTGGACCTCAAGGGGACTTACATAATCTAAATCGATTGTTTTAGTGATAGTATTTAAAGTACTTAGTTTATAGTCAATAATTTCAAAAATCTCCCGATAAATTGATAAATTATTTTTCCTCAATCTTTCAAATGATTTGACATAGCTTTCCTCCGGCTCTTTATCCCAAAATGTATAATATAACATGCTAAGCATGAGCTTTTGTTCTTCAGTTAAGTATGCAGTTGAATAATCCTCTAACTTAAGAAAATCCTTGGCAAAATACAAAAGTTTTTTAGAATCAATGTTTGCTAGTCGCCATAAAGCATTATTTAATTCCTTACGATCCTTAACTAAATACGTTTTAAAAACATTTGCTTTATAACCTAGTTCGTAAAAACTTCCTACTTTATACAATTGCCCAATCTCTAGTTGATTAAGATTAATGAAATTCTTGAGTGTCAAGGGCAAATCTGTTTGCTGCTTATAGTTCTTTAAAAGTCTTATTAGATTATTTTTAGTTGTCATAGAATAATTAAGATTGTTTAAAATATATTCTTTTGCTACTCTTTCTAGTTGAATAAAGCAGCCCTTAGGTAAATTTGGAAACTCAAGTTCAACCTCTTTCTTTCATGGATCTTCTTGTTTTTCCTACCAATGCTCTAAATTTCAATCCAAAATCATAATTTCTGTTCGCTTGACCAACAAAATCAAGTACAGTAAGGACTTCTTTATTATCTGATAGCCTCAACCCTCGACCTAACTGTTGTAAGAAAATAGTTTGTGATTCTGTTGGACGAAGAAAAAGTATTGTATTAACTTCTGGAATATCCACACCTTCATTATATAAATCTACAATAAAAATAAATTTTATTTCCCCTTTTACTAATTTAGATTGGGCATTATCCCTTTCTTCCTTAGAAGAATCTGAATCAAGGTGAATAGAGGGAATATTGTGCTTATTAAAGAAATCACTCATATATTTTGCGTGTTCTTTACTCACACAAAAAGCTAAACCTTTCACATTATCAATATTAGTTATATATTTGTCCAAAGATTCAATAATCAACTGTGCTCTTTGATCATTTTTTGTATAAAGATTAGATAACTGACTAGGTAAATACCCTCCTTTTTGCCATTCTAAGTTTTCGAGACTAACTGGGTCAGTGACTGCAAAGTAATGAAACGGAGATAAAAGTTTTTTATCAATAGCCTCTGTAAGTCTTATTTCAGCAGCAATTCTATTATTGAAAAATTCTAAGATGTCCTTATTATCCATCCTTTCTGGTGTTGCTGTTAAGCCTAATAGAATTTTAGGCTTAAAATGATTTAATATTCGCTCATATGAATCAGCTTTAGAATGATGAGTTTCGTCCAAGATAATATAGTCAAAATAGTCGGATACAAAGTTTTCGTATTTTCGATTGTGGTTTAAAGTCTGAATGGAAGCAAATAGTTGACTCCCTATTTTAGGGATCATTCCTCCCACCCAAAGTTCTCCAAAGTTTTGATCCCTTAGAATTACTCTAAAGGTCTTTAAACTTTGCTCTAATATTTCTTTTCTGTGAGCTAAAAATAAGAATTTTGCGTTTGGGTGTTTTTGATAATATTTTTTAAAGTCAAAAGCAGAGATCACAGTCTTTCCTGTACCAGTTGCTGCAACGATTAGATTTTTGTAAGATCCATGAACTTCTCTTTCCACTTCAAGTTTTTCTAGTATTTCTTGTTGATAAGGATATGGTCTAATATCGAAAAAAATAGTTTCTTCTCTTTCTAGTAGATTCGATTCTTCTAGCACTCGTTTTAATTGAATGTTTTGTTTTTCAGATTTAGGATCAAACAAAACAAATTCATCATCATGCCAGTAGGTTTCAAAGGATGCCCTATATTTATTAACTAATTCTGGTGAAGTATATTCAGATATCTTAACATTCCACTCTAATCCACTAGACATAGCAGGGTTAGACATATTTGATGATCCGATGTAAGCGGTGCTAAAACCGGTTTCACGATGAAAGTAATAGGCCTTAGCATGTAATCTGGTTCGTTTATGATCAAAGGATATTTTAACTTCAGTATTGGGTAACTCTGCAAGTATCTTAATCGCTTTGTAATCACTAGCCCCCATATAGGAAGTTGTAATAACCTTAAGTTTTGCTTCCTCGCTAAATAATATTGGATTAAAAAAAATCTAATAGACCATACTGGTAATAATCTATGAAAATAATACTGGAGGTATGGTCAATGTTACACACTCAAGAAGATTTAGATATGTTTCAAGAAGCATTAGATATAAAGGATCCATGGTTTGTTAGTTATAAAGAATTTAATAAAGAACAAGAACAACTTCATATTTATTTAAATTTTAAACGAGGAGCTAAGTTTACTTGCCCTCATTGTGG
>NZ_MIJF01000035.1 GCF_001730235.1 Vulcanibacillus modesticaldus
TTTTCTTCAAGTCCCTTCATTCCTTCGTTTTCATAATGATGAACCCATCGACGAACCATAGAATGATCAATACCCAACTTTTTAGCCACAGTTTTGTATCCCATTCCTTCATTCTTATACATATCCACTGCTTTCTTTTTGAATGCTACATCATATGTGTTTCGAATTTTACCCATAGAAAAATCCCCTCCATAATAGACAGACTAATGGTTTTTCTTTTTTCTGTCTACTATAAGGGGATCATATCATTATTTTAAATATTTTCAAAACGGGAAACGTAGAGTACATTATCCTTGATATCAATAACAACTACTCTTGTCCCCGTTATAATCTCTTCATTATCATAACTTGCAGCTATTTGATTGGTATTTCCAGCACCTACCTTGACTAAGATTTCTCCATAACCATCCTTTGGAATCGTTATAATTACCTCTCCCACTTTTCCAATTAAATCATTGATAGAAAACATGGATGAGTTTTCTGCATTTGACATTGGCTTAACATAACCAAAAAATACTATTACTGAAATAAATACAGAGATAATTACCGACAAGAAGAGAATAGGAATGCCTTCCAAGTCTGTATACTCAGTTAATAGAATACCTGCGGCCCCAAAGGAAGTCAGCCCACCAACGATAACCATTGGCTGAAGAAAGCCAACACCATCAATTGAAATTGCACTAATGACACCATCTAAAATACCGTTAAGGATGTCGCCAAAAATCAACACCAAAATCGTGAAAATAACCCCGAAAATCAAACTTCCCCAATATAGTTCAATCATCTTAATCACTCCAAAACAGCTAACTTACATCGTTTCGAGAAATCTAAATTTCGCTGCACATTTTTATATATATTTCCACAATTCGACAATAATTCCTGCAAAAATCATGTATTTATTTTCAATTTTATAAATTTTCAATCATCAGTGCTTCCAAGAGATATTAAATAACCTGAGTCCGTATGAATATAGGCACGCCAAAAACAAAAAATCCGTGTTTGGTTGTGATAACCAATCACGGATCTAGTATTAATATAAGTTTATAATAAATGAGACATGAAGATTGTCGCCATCCCAAAATAAACAGATAGTGAGAAAATATCATTTAAAGTCGTAATTAACGGACCTGATGCAATAGCAGGGTCAATTTTTAAACGATAAAGAAGTAAAGGGATTATCGTTCCGGCCAATGTTCCAATAATTAATGTAGCGAATAAGGAACTACCAACGACTAATCCTAACATCGGGTTACCCTGCCAAAAATAAGCAATAGCTGCAATTAAACTTCCATTTATTACACCGATAATTAATCCTACACCTAATTCACGAAGAACAAGGTTGAAGATAGTTTTACGATCAATATCATGTGAAGCCAATCCTCTAACTACTACAGCTAATGATTGAGTACCGGTATTACCTGACATTCCAGAAATCATCGGCATAAAATAGGTTAATGCAATTACTTTATTAAGAGTACTTTCAAAATTACTTATTATACTTCCTGATATTAGGCCTATAAACAACAAAAAGATTAACCAAGGTAATCGTCTGAATGCAGCAACGTGGGATTTTGTATTAAAATCTATATCTTTACCTGATGCAGATAGCTTTTCTATATCTTCATTTGCTTCTTCAACTACAACATCAATAAGATCATCAACTGTAATAATACCAGCCATTTTATTTTCTTTATCCACCACAGGTATAGCTATAAAATCATATTTACGGATAGTTTTAGCAACTTCTTCTTGGTCCATATCTACAGGTACTGATATAACCCGAGAAAACATAATATCTTCAATTTTATCATCCATATCAGCCAATAATAAGTCCCTGTAAGAAACAACACCAACTAACTTTTTATTCTCATCGAGAACATATAAATAATAAAGGGATTCAGCATATTCAGCAAATAGCTTAAATTTATCAACAGCTTCACGTACGGTATAGTAAATACGAATCCAAACGTAACGATTAGTCATTATTCCCCCAGCAGTGTCTGGTGGGAATCTCATTAAATTTTTTACCGTTTCTGATTCTTCTGTTTTCATTGCTGTCAGATATTCTTGTATTTTATCAACAGACAACTCATTTAACAGGTCAGCTAAATCGTCATTATCCATTAAATCCATTACAGTTGAAGACTTTTCAATTCCTAACTTATGTAAAACATCATGTTGCAATTTAATATCCAACTCTTGAATTAATTCGGCAATTTGTCTTGGATTTAAAAACAATAAAAATTTATATCGATGTTTACTAGGCAGATTCTTATATAGCTTAGCAATATCATAAGGTTGCAATTCCTCGATTATATTTTGAAATTCCTCTTTTTTTAGTTCTTTCAAGTACTTAATAATGAGCAATAATATTTGATCTTCTGTCATTTGTTGTACCATGACTCTCACCTGCCTCCATGCCTACATTACTGATTCCGATTTTACTTCTTCAAATACTAAATCTCTATATCTTATCAACCTTTGAATTGCCTATTTGAATTTTGGAAATCACTCATCAGTGAAGCGAACAGAGATTTTTTCATAATTATTAGGTTTGATAATTGGAACACGAACCTCTAACAGACCTTTATAATATTTTGCATGTATTCTTTTATTATCAACAATAAAAGGTAAAGCTACTTTTTTGGAAAAACGCCCTACTTTACGTTCAAATTTGATAATTTCTTTATCAGAAAGCATATAATTCCTTCTAATCTCACCTGTAATAACCAATGTAGACCCTAATAATTTAATGTCCACATCTTCGGCATTATTTAAGCCAGGTATTTCAAAAATTAAAATGACCTCATGTTTTCTTTGGATCATATCCATAGGGATTGTACGAGCATTCGTTTCCTGGTTAATAGTCTCACTACTGGTCAATATTTTTGGGCTTTGCTTAAAAATGTTATTAAAGAAATGTTCATCAAAAGTATTTTCTCCAAAAAATGACTCTAAAAAATCCTTATTTTTCTCTAAAATCTCCTTTAAATTTTTAATATCATATGGATAAAATTCCATTCAATTCTCTCCTCTAAACAGGCTAATGATATCTACATCATTAATTTATGCATAAATAGAAGGAGAGGTACTAGAAAATTGATTTGATTACCATCCGTAAAGCTATAATTCCAATAATTATTAAAATAATTTTTCCCACAATCGTGAAAGAAAGTATATTATACACAGAGATTCCTTCAATCAAAAGAGCGGGTATTTTCCCAATCGAACTTGACACCGCAAAATTCAATAGCGATACTTTGCCGATCGCTCCCGCCATTGTTACTACACCAGAAGGAATAAAAGGCATTAATCTTAAAGAAATAATCGATACAAAGGCTTCTTTACCTTCAAGCTCTATAATCTTTTTGATTTTCGGATAATCATTTAAAATCTTTACAGAGATATTCCTAAATCCTTTACGATATAAAACAAAAGCAATAATTGCACCCAACGCTTCACCTAAAAAGGATATTAATACTCCTTCCCAAAACCCAAAAAAAACAAGATTAGCCCCTGTAATGAATACTGACGGAATGACACCTAGGATAGCAATAATTACATTAATTAAGAGGCTAATTATAACTGCAAATTCCTTATAATTTTCAAATAAACTAATGATCTCTAACTCCATATCCTCTCGTATCACAACTCCATATATTTTTTAGGACATATTGAAAATCAATATGTTATTTTGCACCTATTGAAACATTTTAGCATATTCTACGGCTAATTTCGAACCAACTTGTGCATTATTTTTCACCAATTCAATATTTGCACTCAAACTTTTACCCTCTGTAATTTGTTTTAACTTATCCAATAAAAATGGAGTGACTGCCTTTCCAGTTATTCCATTCTCCTTTGCTTCCATAAGGGCTGCTTCAATAGATCCATTAATAAACTCATCATTTAAAGCGTATTGTCTAGGAATTGGATTGGCGATAACGATACCACCTTGTAAATCCATTTTCCATTTAAATTCCATTATCTTAGCCATTTCTTCTAGTGAATCTACTCGATAATCAACATCAAACCCACTACTTCTGGTGTAAAATGCTGGGAATTTATCGGTTTGATAGCCTAACACGAGCACACCATGTGTTTCTAAATATTCTAAAGTAAGTCCAATATCTAAAATAGATTTTGCACCTGCACAAACAACAGCCACATTTGTTCGTGCTAATTCCATAAGATCAGCAGAAATATCCATTGTTTCTGTAGCTCCACGATGAACTCCACCTATACCACCGGTTACAAAAATTCTAATTCCTACCATATTAGCTATTAACATTGTTCCTGCAACAGTTGTTGCCCCATATAATTTTTTGGCAAGGATAATAGGAAGGTCCCTCCTACTTGTTTTAATAACATGTTTTTGGGAAGCTAGATCTCTTATTTCCTTTTCAGTTAAACCTACTTTAATGACACCATTCATGATCGCAATGGTTGCTGGAACAGCACCGTTATCCCTGATTATTTTCTCAACTTCTAAAGCTGTTTTTACATTTTCTGGATATGGCATCCCATGGGTAATAATCGTTGATTCTAAAGCTACTACTGGTTTTTTAGCTTCTAAAGCATCTTTCACCTCTTGACTAAGTTCTATGTAATCCTTAAAAAAATGTACATCCATTAACATTAAAATAGCTCCTTCCTCGTATTTTCTAATAAATCTTCTGTTAAATCACTTGCTACCGTTTGTACTCTACTTAAAGTTATAGCAGCCATGGCTGAACCATAATTACAGGCTTCAAAAATATCATTATACTTTTTCAAGCCATATATTAACCCAGCCAAAAAAGCATCTCCTGCACCTGTAGTATCCTTTACTTGCACATTTGGACTAGAAAGTAATTGTTGTTTATTAGGCGTGGCAACATAAACACCTTTTGCTCCTAGTGTAATAACCACTTCTTCTACACCATGTACGAAAAAAAATTCTGCAACTTTAATTAAATCACTTTCTTTCTCTATCTCAATCCCCGATAAAAATTCAGCCTCCTCTTTATTTGGAGTGATTAATCTAATCCCTTTTAATAGGTCCTTCAATTTGGCAGACTTTTTCACAGATACTGGGTCAACAATGATCGGAAGTTTTTTCTCGTTTAGCCCCTCTATTATCAAATTTAGAGATTTTTTAGGCAGATTGGTATCGACAAAAACCATCTTGTGATGAATTAATTTTGGTATTATATCCTGAACAATCTCTTGGTCAAATCGCTCCATAATTTGCATATCTGCAATAGAGCCAATTTGTTCTTTCTTTTCATTAAGGATGGAAAGATATAATCCTGTTTTTTCATCAAAAAATTGTGCCACATGTTGAATATTGACACCAGCCTGGCCAGTAACATCAAGGAGCCATCTACCTTCTTCATCATTGCCAACTACCGTAAATAAAGTGGTCAAAACATTTAACCTTGCAAGATTTTCAGCTACATTTCTAGCAACTCCTCCAGCAGTTTTATGTACAACCCCTGGGTTGCTACTTTGATACTTAAAACCACCTTCAGCAATACCTTTTATATCTACATTTGCTCCTCCAACAACTGCTATACCTTCAAGATTTTCATCTAAAATGTAACCTCTACGTAAAATCCCCTTTTTAATTAACCTAGCTAAATGCCCGGCAACTGACGATCTAGTGATGCCGAGTTGCTTAGCAATTTCTTCTTGTTCTAAAAAGGGATTCTTTTTTATTAACTCAATAACTTCCTTCTCCTTACTCGTTAATTGATTCATCAGCCTCAACCTAACTTTTGTTTTATTATAAAACATTTGTTTTATAATAACATAATTAATCTATGGTTTCCATATCCAAATTGATTATTATAGGAAAAATGCTAACTGTCTTTGATTAGGTATTGTATTTTGTTTAAATAGGGATACCGCTAACTTTTCGAAAATTTTGTACGCTATGCAAATTTTAACCTAAAAAAGCCAGTTTCCTATACGTTAAGGAAACCGACTCTTTTAGAGTGCCTGTTCAAATAAAGATTTATACCTTTTTCTGTCGCTTTTAAATACCTTTTCAAGAGCATTTTTATACTTTTTATATTCTTCTGAGGATACTATTTTATCTTTACTCGTTTCAGTTAAAACTAAGCTTGAGTTAGGACCTGATACTAAAAGTGAACCGTCTGGTTGAGCATAAGCTGCCATGATATAATACTTACCAACTTGAAATAATTCATCATCTTCATACAAAATAATTGATTTTTTATCTTTACTTATTCCTCCTGCTTTTAGAATATCAAATTCCTTATATTTCTTTAATTCACCTTTCATATTATCAATTATCGTAATAGAATATTTAGTATAAGGATCGCTAACTTCTTTGGTTCCATTTTTTGTTTCAATAGTTACTTTATTTTTGTATAAAGCGTGACCAAAATCATGTGTGGTAAATTCTGGCTCAATAATCATGGGAAATTTGGTTCAAATGTTGACAGTACTTCAATTACAAATTTGTAATAGTTGCGAAACTACTTTTTCTAATTTATTCTTATCAGAAAGTTTTTTCAACCACCTTTTTGGTATTGATTGGTAACCATAAAACGTCCCCGCCAAACCACCCGCGATCGCACCAGTCGTATCTGCATCTCCACCAATATTTACTATTTCAATCAAAATTTCTTCAAAATTATCATAAGAGAGAAAAGCAACAATAGCTGCTATCAGAGAATCCACTACATAGCCTGTTGGTTTCACTTGAGATAAGCTCATCTCCAATGCAGAATTAAGTAAAGAGTAAAGTTTTTCGCCTTCATTACCACTAAATAATTGTTCTGAATTTTGAAGAGCTTTAACGAATGACTCCTTCTTATCTTTAGCATTAATTAAATAAGAGGCGTATCTATTATAAAAAATGCAGGAGAGTTCAGCTTTTATATCGTAATGAGTCATCATAGATACTTGCCCAGATATTGTTGACATTTTTTTTAAATCATTTGAATATACAAAGCTGATTGGGAGTGTTCTCATTAAACTCCCATTCCCAGCTGTTCTACCATTTAACTCTTCCCTAGTCTTCATCGCCGCTTTTTCCCAATTATTATATTTAAGATAATTGGAAATGGTAAGTTTAATCGTGTTACCTATACTCTTGGGTTCGGATCTAAACCATTCAACAAATTTTAATCCAATTTCATGAATAGGATTAGTTGGATTAGCAATAATCCCTTCAGCAACAGCGATAGTCATGGCTGTATCATCAGTAGTTTCACCAACATTAAGGGATAACCAACCGCCTCCTATAATTTCTGAATGACGCCCATACTTATCTTTAATCTCTTCTTTCTTCATAAATTCTACAGTGGCACCTAGGGCATCTCCTACAGCTACACCAAAAATTCCACCTCTTATTTTGTCCTCCACCATTTTGTTATGATGACTCATGATATCTCCCCTTGTAATTCTGACGTTTATTTCTGATTCATCATCTTTCCTAGTAATTTATCAAACGTGTTGGGAAACATATGATATAATTTGACTCCAACCCTTGAGAAAAATGGAATTGTTTTATCAGATTTTTTACTGATAATAACATCTAATACCTCATTGGCAACTTGCTCTGGAGTAAGCATGAGCCACTTAATATTCTTAACATAACTACCTGAAGGATCGGCGATATCAAAGAATGGGGTATCGATTGGCCCAGGATTAACTGAAGAAACAAATATTTTAGTGTCAACCAACTCATGCCGTAAACTATTTGCAAAACCAATCATCGCAAATTTAGTTGCTGAATAACCAGCAGATTTTGCTGTTGCTAACTTACCTGCTACTGAAGCGATATTGATAATGTGGCCACTATTTCGCTTTAACATTGAAGGTAATACGGCTTTAGTACATCTAACCATCCCCATATAATTAGTATCCATCATCTCTTCGTAATCTTTAAGTGAAGCGTCAATAAAATAATCAAATACTCCAAAACCAGCATTATTTATTAAAATATCAATCTTTCCATACTTGGATAATACATCATCCATCGTTTGAAAAACCTGTTCAGTTGATGTCACATCCATTTGATATATTTCATGTTTTCCCTCAATCTGTGAAGAAACTTTTTTTAACTTTTCTAATGATCGTGCCATTAATAGTGTGGTAGCCCCTTTTTGTGCTAGTAATTTAGCTATTTCCGCTCCTACTCCACTTGAAGCTCCTGTAATTACAACTACTTTATCCTTTAACATAATTATCCACTCCATTTCATGATTTTATTTGATTATCTTATATATACTGTTACTTTTACGTTTATGCAATAGTTAATTTATTCTGTCAACCATTGATATTTTGAAAATTAATATTTCGCATTTATATTAATTTTCTTATAATTATTAAATATAAAGGGAGGGGTGTTTAAAAATTGAAAAATTCATCTTTTAGAACAGGAATGATTGCTGGTATTCCGATAGCAATTGGATATATACCAATAGCAATAACTTTTGGATTACTAACGAAAACAGTTGAATTACCTAATTATCTGGGGATTGTAATGTCTCTATTGATTTTTGCGGGAGCAAGTCAATTTGTTGGGGTGAACTTAATTGCAATAGGGGCTACATATTGGGAAATCGTTTTAACTACTTTTATCCTAAATTTTCGGCATTTTTTGTTGTCTGCTTCAATCTCCCAACGAATTGAAAGAAATACGTCAAAAAATATTTTGGCAATATTGTCTTTTGGAATTACCGACGAAACTTCCATGGTTGCTTCACTGCGTGAGGAAAATGAAATTTCCCCAAACTTTCTTTTTGGATTAAATTTAACTGCTTTTACCAGTTGGAATATCGGAACGTTGGCTGGGATATTTTTAGGAGCAGGATTACCGGATTCAATTCAGTCAAGTATGGGCATAGCACTTTACTCTATGTTTATCGGCTTACTAATACCTTCTATAAAAAAATCAAATCCCATATTGATTATTTCTTTATTAGCTGCAGTCATAAACTCTATTTTATTTTATACTCCTATGCCTTTTGGTATCTCTACCGGGTGGAGAATAATTATTTCTACAATTTTGGCTTCAATAATTGGTACAGTAATTTTTCCTACGGAGGGTCAACAAAAATGAATTCTTTAATTCTTCTAGTACTTGGAATGGCGATTGTTACATATATTCCCAGAATGGTTCCGATGGTTATATTTCAAAATATCGTATTACCTCCATATTTAAAGCGTTTTTTAGAATTTGTTCCCTATTCAGTCTTAGGTGCACTTATTTTTCCCAGTATACTAAGTTCAACAGACAACATGGGTTCAGCAATATTTGGGGGGATTATTTCGATTATCCTAGCCTTATTTAATACAAATATTATCTTCGTTGTACTAGGTGGTATCTCAGGTGTTTATCTTTGGAATTTATTCATATAAATCAAATAGGGAAATGGGATCCAAAAGATTTTCATAAATTAATAAATTGCTTTTTGGAGAAAATAACTACTGCCTTAAATCAAAAGGAGTAACCTGATCATGTTAAAATTGAAATCAATATTCAAAGCAAAAAAATACCTATCCACAGTTCTTTTAGTTTCAATCTTAACATTTATTCCTAACTGGTTTGTTTATGCTGATGATAATGTATCCTATAACAAAAATGATCATTTTTTTCCCGAAAAGTATGAGGGTGTCTACCTTGAAATAAACAAAACAAGTAACACCTTAAAAGTGTATCTAAACGGTTATGTAGTTTATACATTTAGAATTGCAACTGGCAAAAACGAAGAACTTACACCTGAAGGGTTATTTAGGATTATTACAAAAGTTAAAAATCCCTGGTATTTACCGAAGAATATCCCAGGTGGTGATAAAAAAAATCCACTTGGTACCAGATGGTTAGGATTAAATGTCCCTGGTACAGGTGGATATAAATTTGGCATCCATGGCACAAATAACCCCTATTCCATTGGTCACCATGTAAGCCAAGGTTGTATTAGAATGCATAATAAAGATGTAGAATGGTTATATCGCCATATTCCTTTGCAAACTCCGGTATTAATTACTAAATAATTAATCATTTAATATTAAGCATATTCGAATTTAACCCTAGATCCATTCCCCTTTGAATCAGGAGGAATTACGATAAATCTTCGATTGATACGGATTTGTAATTCCGGTACGTGGGAAATGATACCTATTAACATATGATCAGCGTGTAACTTTTCTAAAGTCATCATCACGGTATCCAATAAGTCTGAATCTAAGCTACCAAATCCTTCATCAAGGAAAAAGAATTCCAACTGTTGACCACCCTTTAATTGGATTTGGGATGATAAAGCCAATGCTAGAGATAAGGATGTTAAAAAGGTTTCTCCGCCAGATAAAGTTTGTACTGGTCTAGATAATCCTCCATTCAACTCGTCAATCAGGCTAAAGCCACCATCCATATCTACTCTAAGACTATAACGATTTCTAGTTAATGATTTCAATTTTTCTGAGGCGATTATCGTGATATTGTGAAGATACTCTTGGGCGATAAAATCAACAAAGGCATTTCCCCGTAATACTTGGTTTAATTCAGAAGCTATATCTAGCTCCTTCTGGATACTTTGACGTTTTTCATCCATTTGTTTCCATTCTTTATATTCTTTTTCTAATTGTTTGTATTGGAAAGTTAATTCTGAAAGTTTTTGTTTTCTATTTTCCAATTCATTTTCCAATTCGTTTTTCTTCTTTTGGAGTTCCTTCCACTCTTCTTCCGTAAGCTTTCCGTTATTTATTTGTTCTAGGTATTGTCTCCTGGTTTCCGATAACAATTTCTTTCTATCATAAAAATCCGTTATCTGTTCATTTATTAAATTAAGTTCCTCACTTGATAATAAGTATTCCTCAATTTGCTCAATCCCTTGCCATTGCTCTAACTCGATAAAATTCTTAAGCTGTTCTAGACTTTTCTCAAATTGAGTATTTAAATTATCTAATATCGCTTGTTCAGAACTTAATTTCTTTTCCAATTGGATCAGCTGGTCATTTTTGCCCTTAAAATCATGTTCACTTTGATTAAGCTCCTTAGAAAGAACTTTTTCTTCCGTTTTTATTCTCTCAATTAATTCTTTAGCTGGAGTACCTGCTGTTAATCTATTACATTTATCATTTAGTTCAGTTAGATAATCCGAGTCCCGCTTTATATCTGCTTCTATTTGGAGCATTTGTCTTTTAGTCTCTTGTAATTGATCAACTAACTTCTTTGCTTTTTCCTCGAATGCTTTATTGTTATTTTCTAACTCATTCAGGTGCTTTTGTAAGTTTTCCCGTTCCTGGTCAAATTCGAATATCTCTTTTCTTCGAACCTCGATCGTATCAAGTTCCCAGTCTCCTCTGGTTGAAAACCACTTTTGATTGACCTGTTCCTCCAGTTTTTTAGTTGCTGATAACGATTGTTCTATTTCTTCTCTTCTCTCTTGCAATAATTTAATTTCATTTAAGGATATCTGGTATTTTTGATTTCTTTTTGTTAATTCGTCTTTCATGGTTTTGAGTTGCTCTTGTAATTTTTGATTCTGGTTATTCCAATTTTCCAACTCTTCTTTTAACTGAAGATGTTGCTCTTTGTCCTGTTCTATTTTCTGAGAAAACTGTTCCAAATCAAGTTCCTGATAATCTTCTGGTAAGGTCGCTAACTGTTCTTTAATATCAGCTTCATTATTTGATATTTCATCAGCCAACTTTGCTAATTGATCATTTAACTTGTCAAGATCACTTTCAATAAGTTTGAGCTCGATTCTAACTGTTTCTAAAGTAGTTCCTTCAGTACTGATTTCCTTGTTTAATAACTCGATCTCTCCATCAACATCTTGATTTATCTCAAGCTTACTTGGTGAAGGATGATGAGTTGAACCACAAACTAAGCAGGGTTTACCTTCTTCAAGTTGTGTTGCCAATTGACTAACTAAATATTTTCGCTTGATATCCTCTAATTCTAATAGCCTATTCTTTTTCTTTTCGATTAAGGATTCAATGGATTTCTCCTTTTTCTTATGTTCTTCCAATTTATTTTTGAACTCTGTTATCGCAGCGATCGTTTGATCATTGTCTTCATATAACTTATTCAATGATACTTGTTGTTTTGTTAAATTACTTATTGATATCTCAAGCTGAATTAATAACTTTTCCCTTTCATACCACTTTTCATCTGATATCGGTTGTTTCTTTTGCAAATCATTTAATTCATTTTCTAGAATCAAACATTTCTTTTCACTTTCTTTTACATTCTTGAAAAGGTCATCAGAAGAATCTTGAGTTTCTCTTATCTTTTCTTTGAGCTTATCGAGTTCGGTCAATTTTTTCTCTTTCTCTTTTAAGACATTCAATAATTCTTGACGAATCTCCCAGGCCTGATCGAGATTCCTTCTTTCTTCAGTAGATACGTAGATTTCTTCAAGTCTATCTTTAGTCTTTACGATATCTTCATTATTTTCTACGATTTTCTGTTGAAAATCGTTATATTCAAGTTCTATTTCTTTCATCTTTTCGACTAGACTATTTTTGGCGTTAATAGACGAAGATATAGTGTTTTCTAAAGTTTTAATTTCCTCTTCCCATTCAACCGCCTCTTGTAATTTCACCTTTTTTTCCGTTAAGATTGGAATTTGTTCTTCATAATGCTTTTTAAGATCCTCATATTCCCTCTTTTTTTTCGATACTTCTTGTTGTAGATTCTCTACAGTTGAACTTAGCTCTATCACTGAATTTTTAGTAGTTTCTCGTTGTTGTTTGATACTTTTATATTGATTTAATGTTGGCTCAATAAACATGGCTTTTTCAGCATTACTTTGTTTTTCAGTTAATTGAATGATATTTTCTTCTTGATTAAGTAATTCTTGTAGTTGTTCTTCTACATCCAATAATTTCTGCTGTATCTCCCAGATTCGGGCCTTATTATTATACTCTTCTAAGAACTGTACCAATTCCCGTTCTATTTCTTCTTTTTTGTCGGTAGCCTCATTCAATGATTTTTTCAAGTTATCAAGATTTTCCCTTGTAGCATCTGCCAATACACTTTGTTTAGCTTCCACTTCATCTCTTTTTCTCTTTAATTCGTTTTCTTTTGCAAGTGCCTTGTCCTTCAAACGCTTTCCGTATTGGTCCAATTGGAAAAGTCGTTCTAACATCGGTCTTCGTTCACTAGGTTTTAGTGTTAGAAATTCTGCAAATTTTCCTTGGGGTAAAACAACTGCCCTAGTAAAATCATCTACGGTTAAGCCAAGAATAGCTTCAACTTCCTTTGTCACATCTTTTTCTTTATCTGCCAATACAATTTCCTTATTATCTTCTAATTTAATCAATCTTGCTAAAGTAGATCTGACTCTTTGTTCTTTGTTTTTAGAATATACTCTCTCAACGTGATATCTTTGGGTATTGTGTCCTGAATTTAATTCGAATACAAATTTAACTTGAATCTTATCTTCTTGTTGATTCAATATTCCAATTCGACTTGCGTCACTCCGTTCAACACGCCCATATAAAGCTAATGTTATGGCATCAAGGATGGTGGATTTACCACTTCCAGTAGGACCAAATATTCCAAAAACCCCGGCATTATCAACTAATGTAAAATCAATGGTTTGTTTTTGTCTGAAACTATGCAATCCTGCAATAGATAAGGAAATGGGTCTCATTAATCTTCCACCTCCACTTCGTCTTCACTATTAAATATTTCATTAAATAGCTCTAGCACCTCTTTACGTGGTTTTGCTCCTGTTTTATGTTCATAAAATTTTTCAAATAATTCGATAGGATGTTTCGAACTGATCTCTATCAACTCCATTGATTTCTCTAACTCTGGAGTGATTACTCGAATATTGACCAATCCTTCATGCATTTTTCTAATTCGACCTATTTCTTCGATAGAAAGTGGATTAGGAAGGTGTAATTCTAAGTCAATCCAAGCAGGATTCTTAGCTTCATTCTCAATCCATTTTTCTAGCTCTTCGATTCCATTTTTGATCTTTTTTTGAATTAATGGTTTGCCACTTTGTAAAAGTATTTCCTTTGTTTGCACAGTTTCATTTGGATTAATCTCAATAATAGTTACTGATTTTTTATGATTAGCCTCTGAAAAACTATAAGCTAACGGCGAACCCGCATATCTAGTCAGTGATCTCGTACCTTTAACATCTTGTGCTCGATGGAGATGTCCTAAAGCTACATAATGATAAAAATCTGGAATATGTTCAGGTACAACTGTATATGCCCCACCTACTTGAATTTCGATTTCCGATTCAGAAGTTATTCCTCCTTGAACAAATAAATGACTGATTGCTAGATTAATGGTTTCCGGTTTAAATAAAGATTGCTGTTTTTCAAACCATTTTTTAATGTATATTGAATAAGCACTACGAATCTCTTTAATATCTAAACTATTACTAAATAATTGACCTAGTCTTGATTCTGATGGGTAAGGCAAAACAGAGATTAGTGTTGATTGTTTAGCCTTTGGCAAAGCTAATTCTAACCAACCACTCCCTGCATTTATGGTATAAACTTTATTATCTAGCTGATATATACTAGGATATATTTGATCTGAAGGTAACCCAATTAAATATATTCCTTGCTTATCCGCTAAAGGGTTTGCTGCCCGAATTCTCTCAGGTTGATCATGATTACCCGAAATTACGACAACGCCACGTTCACCATTATTATTTAAGCGGTGTAATGTCTCATAGAATAGATTTTCTGCCCAAGCTGGTGGGTTAACTGTTTGATAAATATCTCCTGCTATTAAAACTAAATCTATATTTTCTTCATCAGCAATATGACATATTTCATCCATTACCTTGATTTGTTCATCTTTGCGATCTCGACCCTCTAATGACTTACCAAGGTGCCAATCTGAAGTATGTAACAACCTCATATAGACACTCCCTTTATGATTTATGTCTCTATTGTATATGGAAAAGTTGTAAATGTTAACTAAAAGAAAAAAGTCACCTAAGCAATATTACTTAGATGACCATTTTTTTATCCGTTTCACTCCTAAAAGCCGCGCTTTTACAAAATACAATGCTTTTTTAAAGTTTATTGGTATTATTACCATTTTTAAATCTATACTTCCCTCTTAAAAACTGTAGAATTAGTTGGACACCGACCCTTGAAGTCATATTTCTAAAATCTTGCATGGGATCAATACAAACCAGATCAAAACCTTTTACCTTTTTCTCTTGTGCCAGTAATTCCACAGCATCAAATAACGTAAATGTATCCATACCACCTGGTCCAATCGCAACTGCACCAGGAGCAAAGGCTTGATCTAATACATCAATATCTAAGGATACATAAATTGCTTCGGTTCCATTTGAAGCTATTTTAATAGCTTCTTCAATGATTTCTTTAATTGGTCGGGTTCTTACCTCTTTCATTGGATAGACGGTAATCCCTAAGCCTTCAGCCTCTTCTCGATAATGTTCTGCATTGGCATAATTTCTAATCCCAATTTGCACTAAGTTCTTAGGATTTATTGTCCCACTTTCAATCAACGTTCTAAATGGTGTACCATTAGTTGGTCCGCCATCTTCTAAATTACGGATATCATGGTGGGCATCAAATTGAATGATCCCAATCTCACCACCAATTTTCTTTTTAAAGGCTTTAACAGATGGGGCCGTAACCGAATGGTCTCCGCCAATAATTATTGGTTGCATCTTAGGCTGATGTTCATAAAGTAGTGATAGACTATCCTCAATTCGTTGATGGGAACCAATAATATCTGTTGGGTGCATTTGAACATCCCCAATATCTTTCACTTCTAGATCATTTAAGTTAATCCGCTCATCCTCTACATAGGTAGAATAATTTGCAAACAGTTCCCGTATCATTTTTGGTGCTAAAAAAGCACCTGAATGGCTGATGGATGATTTTGACAAAGGCAAGCCGATCAAGCCAATTTTAACCCCTTCCTTTCCATCCCATGGTTTAATCCAGTCTACTATTTTAGTATCATAACGATCTTTAAAGTTTGCTTTGCCGGCAGGAAACAAGAAAAAATTGCTTTTATACAATTAATTCCCCTCCCTTCACTAAAATTTGTCCTTTTTTAATTACCGTGTCTACATGGTTAATGCCATAATGGTAGGGAATATATTCGTAATTATCGGCGTTCCAAATGACTAAATCAGCTTGCCAACCTTCGTCAAGTTGCCCTACTTTTTCCCCTAAACCTATTGCATAGGCAGAATTTACCGTTACCGCATTCCAAATTTCTTCCGGTAACATATCTAAATAAAGGGCAGCCAGTGTTATGATAAATTGTAGAGATTCCGTTGGACTACTTCCGGGATTAAAATCGGTTGATAGAGCAATTGGTAGATTATTTTCGATCATGTAACGTGCTCTAGCATATTTTTTGGAACGTAAATAAAAGCTGGTTCCAGGAAGTAATACAGCTATCGTTCCTGCTTGAGCCAATTGTTTAATACCCTCATCACTAGCACCAACCAAGTGATCTGCCGATAATGCTCCTAACTCCGCTGCTAACTCTGAGCCACCGATTGGATGGATTTCATCTGCATGGATTTTTAGTTGAAATCCGTTATCTTTAGCTTTTTGTAAATAATTCCTCGATTGTTCTACACTAAATACTCCTTCTTCACAGAAAATATCACAATAATCTGCTAGCTCTTCTTTTTTAATAATTTTAAATAAATCTACCATCTTTTCTAAAAAGACTTCAGGTTTATTCTTATAATCCTCTGGTAGAGCGTGTGCCCCAAGGAAAGTAGACCGAATATCCATTGGATGTTCTTTAGCCAATTCCTTAACGATCCGTAATTGTTTTAATTCTGCATCAGCTGAAAGACCGTAACCACTTTTGGCTTCAATTGTTGTTGTGCCATATTTCAACATGGTATTCAAATGTTGAACTGCTTTTTTCTTTAATCGTTTCTTTGACCATTCCCTTGTTTTTTGAACAGTATTTAGGATTCCTCCTCCAAGCCCTAATATTTCTAAATAGGATAAACCTTGGATTTTTAGTTTTAATTCATGTTCTCGCGAACCTCCAAAAACCAAATGAGTATGTGGATCAACTAGTCCCGGAGTCACCAATTTACCACCTACATCTATAACCTTTTTGATCTTTAACTCCTTAGTCTTTGGGAGGAGATCTGCTTCCTTTCCTAGTGTAATAATTTTGCCTTGATGGATTAAAATTGCAGCTTCTTCAATCAGAGCAATCTCTTGCATTTCTTTCCCTTTTCTTGGTCCTTTCGCCCCGCGCATCGTAAGTAATTGAGCAATATTTTTTATTAACAAATCAACTTCTTGAAATTGACTAATGTCTACCACCCAGGCCACCTCTATTCTATGCCTAACATTGGAACTTTAATATGTTTTTCTTTAGCAACATCAATCGCCTCTTCATAACCGGCATCAGCATGGCGGATAACACCCATTCCTGGGTCAGATGTTAAAACACGCTTAATTTTTTCTGCAGCTAGGTCAGTTCCATCAGCAACTACCACCATTCCTGCATGAAGTGAATAACCGATTCCTACTCCTCCACCATGGTGAACAGACACCCAACTTGCACCAGAAGCAGTATTGATTAAGGCATTCAGTATTGCCCAGTCCCCAATCGCATCACTACCATCTTTCATAGCTTCAGTTTCACGGTTAGGTGATGCAACGGATCCACTATCTAAGTGATCTCTTCCAATAACGATCGGTGCTTTTAGCTCACCTTTTCTTACTAAATCATTCATTGCAAGTCCCATTTTTACCCGATCGCCATAACCAAGCCAACAAATTCTTGAAGGTAGTCCTTGAAATGCAACCCTTTCTTGCGCCATAGTTATCCAACGCTTTAATGGTTCGTTGTCGGGGAATAATTCAAGAATTAAACGATCAGTACGGTAAATATCCTCTGGATCACCAGACAACGCTGCCCAGCGAAAAGGACCTTTACCTTCACAGAATAGCGGTCTGATGAATGCTGGAACAAATCCTGGGAAATCAAAGGCATTCTTTAAACCTTGATCATAGGCAACTTGACGAATATTGTTTCCATAATCAAATACAACTGCACCAGCTTTTTGGAAATCAAGCATTGCTTGAACGTGTTTAACCATACTTTCTTTGGAACGACGAAGATATTCATCCGGATTATTATTTCTTAATTCTTCAGCTTCCTTTAAAGTCAATCCTGCAGGTATATAGCCATTTAGCGGATCGTGTGCTGAGGTTTGATCAGTTACATAATTGGGTTTAATACCCCGTCTAACTAATTCAGGGAAAACTTCAGCCGCATTACCCAACAAGCCAATTGATAATGGAACTTGTTTTTCCACTGCTTCTTGAGCCCATTCCAACGCTTGATCAATCGAATCTGTTTTACGATCACAATACTTAGTTTGAATCCTGCGATTAATTCTTTTCTCGTCTATCTCTACTGCAATAACTACTCCTTCATTCATTGTAACAGCTAATGGTTGAGCACCACCCATACCGCCTAAACCGGCCGTTAATACTAATTTTCCTTTTAGGGAATCTAAACCTTGCTGTTTAGCTGCTGCCGCGAATGTTTCATAGGTTCCTTGTAAAATCCCCTGAGTTCCAATATATATCCAACTTCCTGCAGTCATTTGTCCATACATGGTTAGCCCCTTTTTCTCCAACTCTCTAAAATAATCCCAGTTAGCCCATGCTGGAACTATTACCGAGTTGGATAAAAGTACCCTTGGAGCCATCTCGTGAGTTTTGAAAACACCTACCGGTTTCCCAGATTGGATAAGTAAGGTTTCGTCATTCTCTAACTTTTTCAATTGCTCGACAATTTGATCAAAAGCCTCCCAGTTTCTCGCTGCCTTTCCACTACCACCATAAACAACAAGTTCCTCTGGTTTTTCTGCAACTTCTGGATCAAGATTATTCATTAACATTCTTAAAGCAGCTTCTTGTTGCCATCCCTTGCACTCAAGTTCTGTTCCTCTTTTAGCTCTAATTACTCTTTTCATTTTCTTCACTCCTTATAATTTTTCTTTTTTCATTTTTATTGATAATTTTTCAATATCAGTAGATATTACCCTGTCCTCATCTAATGTTGATACTTCTTCCCGTATCCATTTGTACAGTTTAGAAGATTCTGAAGAAAGTTTGTCTACTCCTACCTTTTCTACTGCTAATGCTGCACATAAACCTTCAATCGCTACCACCCGACGAGAATTTTGAACTATTTGATTAGCGTGCCTCGCTGCGATAGTTCCCATGCTTACATGATCTTCTTGGTTAGCTGATGATGGAATTGAATCAACACTAGCAGGATGTGCCAACACTTTATTTTCAGATACTAGTGAAGCTGCCACATATTGGGCAATCATCATCCCAGACTGTAAACCTGGATTTGGACTCAAAAACGCCGGTAAACCACTTAGAGATGAATTAACCAGTCTTTCTATTCTACGCTCTGACATATTAGCCAGTTCTGACATTGCTATACCTAAGAAGTCCATAGCAAAGGCTACGGGCTGTCCGTGGAAATTTCCTCCAGACAATATATCGCCAGTTTCTGGGAAAATCAACGGGTTGTCTGTTGCTGCATTTATTTCAATCTCTAAAACACCCCTTACATAATCTAAGACCTGCTGTATTGCTCCATGAACCTGCGGAATACAACGTATTGTATAGGCATCTTGTACCCTGATCTCTCCTTGTTTCGTAATTAACTGACTACCTTTCAGTTGTTCCCTAAATTTCTTTGCTACCTCAATTTGACCTTGATATGGCCTTGTTTCATGAATTTGCTCATCAAAGGCATCGATTACTCCTCTTAGACCTTCCATAGTCAAACCCGCAAATCTATTCGCTTGATCAATAGTTTTAATCGCTTCAAGATAGGTCAGTACTGCCACAGCCGTCATTGCTTGGGTTCCGTTTATCAATGCCAAACCTTCTTTAGCAGATAACCTTATCGGCTTTAAACCCCTTTTTGCCAGTGCTTCTTTACCACTTAACCTTTCACCATCAACAATTGCTTCTCCTTCCCCAATCAGAACTAATGCCAAATGAGATAATGGAGCTAAATCTCCACTAGCACCAAGTGAACCTTGCTCAGGTATAATTGGATAAATTTGATGATTTAAGAGATTTATTAATTGTTCTAAAGTCTCTTTTCGCACCCCAGAATAGCCCTTTGCAAGTGCGTTAGCTCTAAGTAAAATCATCGCCCGACTAATTTCTTCTGAAAACGGTGCTCCAACTGCTGACGCATGACTACGAATTAAGTAATACTGTAACTGTTCTAGTGCCCCATTATCGATGCTAACGTCACTTAACTTGCCGAAACCAGTATTTACACCATAAATAATTTTTCCTTCTCTAATCGAATCTTCAATTAGTTTTCTGGATTTACTCACCTTTTCCCACGCCGATTCAGATATTTGTACCATTTCCTTACCTAAAACTACTTGTTCAATTTGATCAATTGTTAAACTATTCCCATTTAAAATTACTGTCATCAATCGTTCACCTCTGTTTAAGCTATATTTTTGATAATTTAAGCCTAACTAACGATAAAAAAAAGAAGGCATGTTCAACTTAAGACAATACCAAAGTTGTCTTAAATGTGTTTGCCTTCTAATAACTAATAACTAATGGCTTATGTAGTTTTATAAATGATTAATTCCGAGCCCAATAGCTTCATGCTCCAGTCCTTTAACTGGGGCACCTATCGTGCCATAAAGGGCTACTGCAATCCACTCACCTTCATCTTGGTTAGCATAGGGATAGCCTCTTAATATAGAAAATCTTAATCCGACTGTCCTCTGAACACTTCTCAATTCAACTTGTCCCCTAGTAATCCCATGGAGGGCATCAATGATCGCATGATAAAGTGCATGTTCTTCACGATAAAATTTTTCACTGATAATTCCATTTTTCTTAGCGGCGGTTTCAATGGCTGAAACTACCTTTTGTACTTCCATTGAACCAACTTTTCCAATGGCAATTTTGTAATTGTAAGTCTTTAGTCTGTCATTTAACAATGATATGACCTTTTGATCATTGCCATATAACACTAAAAGCAGTGCATTTTTTCCGATTTCATTTTTTTCAACCTTACAGAATTCCATGTATACTTCCCCTCATTAGTAAGCTAAAATCAAAAAGGGAGTAGCTACAGGTTAAATTGTCCTGTAACTCCCCCCTTTTAAATTTAATGTTGTTATTTACTTAAGACTAAAAACTAATAGCTAATAACTACTTTAATTATATAAGAAGCGAATCTAAATGTCTATATTTTAAAAATATTATGCATTTTTTAAAGAAAAAAGCTCATTATTCTTCGATATATGCAAAAGCAATTGTATTAATACCAGCGTAAGTACCAATAGTGGATCCTATTTTCAAGTAAATTCGTTCCTTAAAGTGAGACAAATCGATTTGTTCGATATCTGCTTCTAAAAGAGCCCGATCTTCATAATTATGAACGATAAACAAGATACTTTTATCAATTAAATTTTTCTTATCATGTAACAGTTCTTTAATTTTTCTAATTCCTTTTTTCCTTCCCCTAAAGCTTTCCAGTGATTTGATAAGTCCATCTTTAACTGTCACAAGAGGCTTTATATTTAATATCTCACCAATGGTGGCCTTTGTTGTAGATATTCTACCACCCTTTTTCAAATTCTCCAGAGTATCCAATAATGCTAAAAAATTAGTTTTAAGCCTGAAAGTCTCCAGCTGCTCAACAACTTCTTCTAACGAATATCCTTTTTCAAGCAAATAATTAGCCTTCATTAACTGCAAAATTATTGGAGCAGAAACATTTTGGGAATCTACAAGGAAGACATTTTTTTGCTCTTCCTCAGAAAGCATATTTTTAGCTATTAAAGCACTTTGATAAGTACCACTTAATTTAGAGGATAAACCTATAAATAATACTTGATTTCCTTTTTCAAGCTCTTCATTAAAAACATCCAAAAATTGTTGGGGAGAAGGTTGGCTCGTTTTAGGAAGATTTTTGGCCTTTCCCATCTCTTGGTAAAATTTTTGTTTGGTAATATCAACTCCATCTAAATACTCTTTCCCGTCAATTATTATATGTAAAGAAACGACTCTTACTGGATAGTTAAAAAAAGTTGATAAAAAAGATTCATAGTCGCTTCCGCTATCCAGTACAAAAGTAATATTCTTCATAATTTCGCCTCCTAATTGAAGATACCAATTAAATGATATCTAATTATACTAGTTAATATTATGACCTAGTATTAATTTTTAGTATACACTTTTTTAAACATCTTGTCATTAAAAAATATGAGCCTCCAATATTATCTCATTGATATTTTTCTGAATTTTATGTACATTTCCATCTTCTTCAATGGTATGATATACCCAAGAGAAAGGAGTGATTGAATGAATAAAAAGGCAGTCTTTGGCTGGACGATGTATGACTTCGCAAATTCAGCATTTGCAACTACTATAATGGCAGCAATTTTGCCGATATTTTTTTCCGATGTGGCAGCAGGTAATTTAAGTAAATCTACGGCAACGGCTTATTGGGGATATATACAAGCTTTAGCAATGTTAATTGTAGCTATCCTCGCACCAGTCTTAGGAGCAATCGCCGATTACTCTCGTTCAAAAAAGAAATTCTTAACTTTCTTTGTTATATTAGGAGCCATTTCGACTAGTTTATTATATTTTGCTAAAAATGGTGACTATTTATTAGTATCTATTCTCTTTATATTGGGAACGATCGGATTTTCAGGTGGAAACGTTTTTTATGATGCTTTTTTGCCAGAAATAGTTCCCAAAAAAGATATGGATTACATATCAGCAAAAGGGTATGCCTTTGGTTACATTGGTGGTGGAATTTTATTATTAATTAACCTAATGATGATCCTAAAACCGGAACTATTTCATATTCCTAGTCCATTGAAGGCTACTCAAATCTCGTTTTTAACTGTGGGAATATGGTGGATAATTTTTACTATACCATTATTAATCTATGTTCACGAAAAAAAAGAGACAGCTATTGAAAAAAATTCAGTTGCTTCCTATGTTTCGATTGGTATCAATCGGGTGACTACTACCTTTAAAGAAATTACAAAATATCGAGAGTTATTAAAGTTTTTAATCGCCTTTTGGTTATATAATGATGGTATAAGTACCATAATTAAGATGGCTACAATTTACGGTAGAGAAATAGGAATTGGAAAAACTGCCCTTATTGCTGCCTTATTAATCACTCAATTCATCGGAATACCTTTTGCATTTATCTTTGGTAAATTAGCAGGTAAAATCGGATCTAAAACAGCATTATACATTACCCTTTGGACTTATGTTGCAATTGTAATGCTTGGATATTTTATGCAAACAGCCACTCATTTTTACATCTTGGCTATCATAGTTGGTTTCGTTCAAGGTGGTTCCCAAGCTATAAGTCGTTCAATTTATGGTAATATGATCCCCATTAACAAAACGGCAGAATTTTATGGTTTCTACGGAATTTCCAGTAAATTTGCTGCGATTTTTGGTCCTTTTTTATTCGGATTAGTGGGATCGCTAACCGGTTCTAGTCGCTTTGGTATTTTTTCCTTGGTTTTATTTTTCTTAATTGGAATCTGGTTATTAACTAAAGTTAACATTGAAAAGGGTCAACTCGAAGCTAATACAGTTGCCTAATAAGAATTAACTTAAGTAGTTAAATACAGTTTTAAAGAGGATACCAGATCAGTCATGGTATCCTCTTTTGATCAAACGATAATATCAAAATATTGATATTTTAATTTTTCTTCACAACTTTCCCCTGTGTCATAAGAAATATTACCAATTAATCCTTGAATAAATTCAAGACTCTTAAACCCTCTTAGATAGTCTTCAATTGCTAGAAAAATGATTCTTCCTTCTTCTTCAGCTTTTTCTAACAATTCATAAAAGCTTTCCCTACTGGTAGCATTTTCATTTGCCGGATGCAACCACAGCTCTTTATTTTGGTTTAGAAAATCTTTATTGGGAATATCTCTCTTGTAGGTATAAGGGGAGACCAATTCACCAAAAATTTTTTGCTTCAATCCGCTTGGATCAAACAAGATTTTTAATGCTGTTATCATATCTTTATAGGAACGATTAATTTTCCGTTCAAAATTAGGTAAATCAATATGATGAACTTTATTTATTAAAAATGCAATCATTGATTGAATAGATGAATCAAGGTTTTTACTAGCATAAATCTCTTTATATACAGGAGTTTTCCATGTTTCTATGTCATAAAAATCTTTTGCTAAGATAGAGTCAATAATGATTTCAAGTTCTTGGTGTTTATGTCCCCCTTCACCAGACTTATAAATTATATAAGGATGTGTATTACGATCCAGTAAATGATGGCTTATAAAACCTAGTACATAATATTTTAGGATTGGTAAATCAGAATGCCTTTTTATATAACTAATCATTTGTATTAAAAACTCACCACAATTTTCTTTGTGAATCTTACTACCGAGGTACTCTAAGGACTTTTTCTTTTTCCATGGCCAAAAATTATGGTAAAAAAACAGGTCAGGACCTTGGGCTCCTAAGTTATAAATTCTTCTAGCCTGTGAAATGTCTATCTTAGCTTTTTCTGCAACCCGTTCTGCAAAAATATTATGAGTCCAAACATTGGGCATCCTTTTTTCTCCCTTCAAAGATAATCAAACCATTCATCCACTGTTCTTATTATATCAAATATATATTTATCTGATTGACAATAATATTAACCCTGCTTATAATTGACTTTGTTAATAGTTAACTAGGTTAATTAATTTTAAAGAGGTGAATATATAGTGACAATTTTCGCTAAACAGAAAAATTACCAAACAACAAATCAAATAACGGGTAGCAGAAAAAAAATTGCTCTTATTGCAGTAATGTTATCAATGTTTTTTTCAGCATTAGATCAAACAATCGTCTCAACAGCTATGCCAACAGTAATTGGTGAATTGCAGGGGCTTGATATATATGCATGGGTATTCACAGCATATATGATGACTTCAGCAATCGGTATTCCTATTTATGGAAAACTTTCAGATATATACGGACGGAAACCTTTCTATGTATTTGGTTTAACGGTATTTATGCTTGGTTCAGTATTATCCGGTATTTCTCAAAGTATGATTCAGCTAGTCTTAGCTAGAGGATTGCAAGGACTTGGTGGCGGGGCTATGATGAGTATGCCACGAGCAACAATTGGCGATATTTTTAATCCAAAAGAACGTGGCAAATGGATGGGACTGATTATGTCAGTATTTGGTATCGCCAGCATAATTGGGCCCTATTTGGGAGGCTGGATTACAGATCATTTAAGTTGGAGATGGATTTTCTTTATTAATCTTCCTATTGGTATGATTGCATTAGCAGCTATGTTCTACGCACTACCCAATGTTCGTACTGAAACAAAACATAAAATCGACTGGATTGGTAGTATTTTGTTAATTTTAACTCTAGTTCCAATCTTACTTGGATTCACTTATGCGGGTACAAAATATCCATGGACATCAGTCCAAATTATTAGTTTATTCACTATTGGCACGATCTTTCTAGTAGCTTTTGTGTTATACGAAAGACAGATTAAAGAACCTATACTAAATCCCGCGTTATTTAAAAATAATATTTTCACTTTATCTATACTTATGGGCTTACTTGTTAATATGAGCCTGTTTGGAAGCACCCTATTTTTACCATTATTCGCACAAGGAGTAATAGGTTTATCAGCTGAATATTCCGGAATGGTTCTCACACCAATGATGTTAAGCTTTATTGTTGGAAGTACAATTGGAGGTTATTTAATTAGTAAGACTGGAAAATATAAAGTTCAGGGTATTATAGGTTCTCTTATTATGCTAGTTGGTGTTTTTTCACTTAGTAGGATGAACATCAATACTACTTGGGAAACTGTTGTAATAAATATGATAATTATTGGAATCGGTGTTGGTTCTATCATGCCTTTAGTCAATGTTGTTATCCAAAATGCTTTTCCTTACAAGATGCTTGGTGTAGTTAACTCGACTCAACAATTTGTTTCGTCATTAGGAGGCATTATCATTACTCCTATTTATGGTACAATATTAGCAAAAACTTTTAATTCAGAATTACCTAAACATCTATCTTCTCAACTGTCTACAGCATTAAGTAGATTGCCAGAAAGCATTCAAAATGTTGTTGCTAATCCTAATTCCTTAATCACAGCACAGGCACAAAATATGTTAAGGTCAATGTTCTTAAAATTTGGTGACAACGGATTAGCTCTTTATGAGCAATTTATTAAAGGAATAAAATTATCTTTAGCTGCTGGTATTTCTAAATTATTTGCTGTTGGTATTATTTTTGCTATACTTTCAATGATAACAGCATTTTTCCTAAAAGAAATCCCTTTAAAGAAAGATGAATTTTATCAAGACGACGAACATGTCGAGGGTTTAGAAGTAGTCGAATCTTAAATGAAAGGTTTTAAAATAGGAGCTGAATACATTGAACGATAAAAATGAAATGCTTGTATCTCTTGCTCACCAAATAAAACAATTCAAAAAAAAATTAGCCATCAGCTTAACTGATAACTTATATGGTGATATTACCTTTGCCCAATTAATGTTACTAAATCAAATTGATCGAGGGGTTGTTACTGTAAGTGAGCTGTCTAAAAATCTTATAATATCACCTCCTGCTGCATCAAAACTTGTTGATCAATTATTCAAATTAAATTTAGTTACCCGTGTTAGGTCAGAAAACGACAGAAGAATTGTTAAAATCCAATTAACAGAAAAAGGCATTGAAATTTTAGAAAAGAATAAACAGATCAAGGAGAAAATCTTTCAAGAAGTTCTTTCACCATTAACACAAGAAGAAATTCAGCAATTTATCAATCTATTGAAAAAAATTAATAAAGATGATTAATCTATAGCCGCACTAATACAAAATACCACTTCCGAATGATCAAGAGAGTTTCCTAAACTATTTAAAGAAGCTATTGAGTTAGATCAATAGCTTCTTTTGTATATATTAGACTCCCTAAAATTAGTAAACCTATCGTAATTATAAAAACTGATACCTGAAACAACCAATAAGCCTAACATGATCAATACCAACGGATTCATTCCTATAAAGTCAAATAGCCAACTTCCTATCAAAAATCCTAACATCCTTCCGCCAGCAGCAGAACTAGAAATTACCCCTTGATAAAAGCCTTTTTTCTCTTTCGGTGCTAAATCTGCCGCTGCTGCAGGAACTGCAGGCCATAACAACATTTCTCCAATGGTCATAACTGCCATCGATATCGCAAATCCTAAATAGATGGTGTTGTTAAGTAGAATAGAAAAGCCCACAATGAAGATAGTAACTCCCACTAATATTTGCTGTTTTGTCGTCTTTAACAAGTTCTTTGTTACAAGGGCAATCAATGGTTGTCCAAGTACGATAAGAGCACCATTAATCGTCCACAATAATGTGTATTTAGAATAAGGAATTCCTAAGCTATTTATATAAACTGAAAAACTTGTCGTCCATTGAGAATAAGGCATCCAGGATAAAATAAAAGCAAAGGATAAGATCATTAGAGCGAAAAAACTGCTTCCCTTCTGGTTTGTCAGATCAGAGTTTTCTATAACAACGTTACTCTTCTTAATAGAGTTTGCTTCTGATAGCTCCCAAATCTCCTTATTAAATCCAAAAAGAATCAAGGTTAAAAATAATAAATACATCAAGGCATTTCCGATAAAAATATAACGAAAAGAAAATTCAAAAATAACCCCGCCTAAAGCGGGACCTAAGGCAACGCCCAAGTTTTGGGCTACATAAATAGTATTAAAAGCCTTCCTACCACCTTCAGGCCATACTGCACCAGCCATCGCATACATGGAGGGAAAAACGAATCCATTACCAAACCCAATTAATAACATTAAAATTACATAAGGAATTAAATTATTAACAAAGGTTAATGAAAAAACGGAACCAATGGATACCAATATCCCAAATATAAGCCCTTTTTTAGCCCCCCAATGATCAAAAATCCAACCACCGATCAAATTTCCAAGGACGCCTGTTCCTTGTTGTAACATTAAGACTAAACCTGCAATGGATACGGATCGTTGTAAAACGGTAGTAATATATATCGTATTTAGCGGCCATAGGAACGAATTCCCCATAACATTTATTGTCATCCCTAATGCTAATAACCAAATGGCTTTAGGATATGAAAATCTACTTATTCGAACATTTAATCCCATAAAAGTCACCTACTCCATCCATTAATCCAAGTGTGATACGTTTATATTTTTAATCATCCATTAACAAAGTTATATCTGATCTATTTTAATTTAATTTAATCAGATTTCCTTCTGTAGTAGTTTGTTTAATTAGTGATGAAATGTGAGGATGACATGTAAACAAAATAATCTGATGATCTGCTGATAATTTTTCTAAAGTTTTAATAGCATTAGCCAATCTATGTGAATCAAAATTCACAAAAATGTCGTCCAAGATGATTGGGAGTACCATTTGTTTAGCAAATTCACCTACTAAAGCAAATCTCATGGCTAAAAACAGTTGTTCAATAGTTCCCCGACTTAAGAACTGTGGTTGAAACCTCACTCCGTCATTTCTTATCACTTCAAGACTATTAGATTCAATTGGAGCTAATACCTTAACATATTGATTATCTGTCATACAAGCAAAATACTCTGACGCCCGTTGTAACACTTGAGGCTGCTTTTCCATCTCATAAACCTTCATCGTTTTTTCTAAAGTATGTTTTGCTAAAGAATAGGCTAGCCATTCCTTAACTTTGTTAGACAATTCTGAGACTAACACCGCATATTTCTGATTTAATTCAGATAATGTAAAGTCTTCTTCCATTTCTCTTAATTGATTTTGTAGTTGTCCCTTTTCTTCAGAAATATTTTTGATTTCTTGCAAACGTTCCCTTAATTCTTGATTTAAATCTTCGATTTTATTTACTAGGTCTCCACGTTCCCATCGTTGTAAATCATTTAATAACTGTTTATACTGACTTTCATTTTTGCAACTGCTCTTTATCGCTAACAGCAACTGTTGTTTTTCAGCAGTTAACATCTGGTATTGTTCGTATAATCTTGCTTGTCGATAAAATTCTTCTTGGTCACTTACATTAGCATATTTTAATAGTGCTTGATATTTTTCTTTCTCTATTTCAAGTCTTTTAGCTATTTTACCAATTTGGCTATTTACTTCTTCTAAACGCTCATGCAAATGTTGCAAATTAATCTTTGCTGTCTCGTTCTTTTTTAATTGGTTAGCCAGTTGATAAATATTCTCTTCAGTTGACATACTTGGATCTATTTCAGCCAATTGATATAAATCCTTAACTTCATCTTCGAAATCTTTAATAAATAGGTTTATCTTTTCAAGTTGACCGATAATATTATCTCTTTCCTTAACCAGATCTTTAGTCGATTGGATAACTGCCATTATATCAAATACAATTAACGAAGAAAGATCATTAGGTAAGTTATGGTTATTCATCCAATCTTCCCATGATTGTTTGAGTGCATTTATTTCTGCTGTTAATGTAGGCTTTTTGACTGCTTCCAATTGTTCTAATTCTATTTCAAGTTGTTCTAATTCCAGATTATATTCTTCTACCCTATTCGTCTTTTCTGAAGTTTGATGTTCATGGTGCATATTTTTAATTCTTAATTCCTCCAATTGCTGAAAAGTTCGTTCATCCAACTTCGCAAAGCCAAACGGTTTAATATGTTCCAAAGCTTTAGTTTGTATCATCTCGATTTCCTGTTGAATATTTGTTAATTGTTGTTCGAGAATAAAAATGTTATATTTTATGGTTTTAATTAAAGATTTTTGAGCATTATTTTTGTTTAATGAAAGGATAATCAACATCAATACACTAAAACCAAAGATTAAACCACCATATGCCCATAACTTAAAGAAAATTAACATCAAACTACTAATGAAAAAGAATCCATTAATCAGATATAGGGATTTTGGAAGATTTGTATTTTTAATAGATTTCAATTGGGATAAATAGACTTGTTTTTGCTGAGAAAGTTGTCTGTATTCTAATTCATTTTCCTTTAAACGCTCCCAATAATTCTTTACTAACGGGAATATTTCATCAATTTGATTATTCCTCTTAATCGAATCTATTTCTTGTTTCAATTTTTGGATAGCTTTTTTTAAATTTAGCTGTCTGTCTCTTTTTAAATCTATTTTTATCTTCAAATCATTTAATTGTTCCTGTTTTATTTGTAGTTGATTGGATATTTCTTGTAAATGTTGTTTGTCATTTAATGAAAATTTTATATCCTTTACCCTGTCTTCTGTAAATGGTGAACCAAGTTCATTTAATTTGGTTTCAATATTTTCTTGAATATTCTTTAATTCTAGCTTCAAAGACTGATATGCTCTTTTTTGATCTTGGTAGTAATTTAATTGCTCTTTTAATTGAATAATTTTTAGTTGATTCTCCTCGTAAAATGGGTCAATTTGTAACTTATTGATTTCAAGTTCAACTTCATCTTTCTTTATTTTAAGCTGTCCAAGTTCAATTTCAAGCTCATTTATCTTTTCAAGGATGCTTTGCAATCGTTCTACTCCATTTTCTGGGAATTGAAAATTTTTGGGATACTCTTTTATTTTACTTTCGATTTCTTTAATTCGTTGAAATGATTCTAAATACTGCTTAATTTTCCTTAACCATTCCAAGACCTCTTTTTTCTTCTCTACCTTACGATCAATCTCTAAAATCTTGATCTCCGATTCTCTGATCCTATTTACAATTGACTGGTGTTGTCCGTGTTTTTCTTTCAATCGTTCAATCCCTTGTTTTGTAGAATCGATTTTAGCCAGAAGTAGATTAATTTCAGGCTTTTTTCCACTACTTTTAAATAATTTTTGTTTGTTTTGTTCTAACTGCTTTTTCATATTTAAAATCTGAATAACTGATCCAGTCCCTGAATGATATAAAAAATCGTTGATCTGTTGGTCTTTTAATGAATCTATCTGTTGCAATTCTGTCAGCCCAAAACAAAATATTTGCTTGAAGACCTTTTCATTGATTTTTCCCAATATATTTGGCAAAAAGCTTTCTCCTACTATTTCTCCATTTGGTAAATAAATCTTAACATCCCCAGATGTCTTTTGATAATAAATCCGTTCTATTTTATAGATCTTTTGTTCTTCATCTATTAATTTAATCGCTCCACCAAACTTCCCGCCATGTATCGGTTCATAGCGTAAATGAGGTTTCTTTTTTCCTTCAAAGCCAAAAAATATTGAGCTAATAAATGCCATGATGGTACTCTTACCTGCTTCATTCAGTCCCTCAATTACATTAATTCCTTTATTTAAAGTAATTTGAAGATCGTTTAATTTACCAAAACCATAAATATCAATGGAGTGAATAATCAAGAATGCTCCTCCTCGAAAAAGAAGTTTAATGTAAGATTTGTAACTTGATCGAATATATCCTCGACATCATCTTTTGATAATTCTGTAAGGTATTTTTTCAGTCCTCGATGATTAAGTAACTCTTCACCAAATTTTTCAAAAATGAGTTTATTATCTACCTCTTGCCGAAATGAATTAAGTTGCCTTAAAAAATCAGCTAAAAAAGTATCCTGTTCCAAAATACTCTCTAGTGAAACAAATGGTTTAGTATTTAATTTAATGGACTCAACCCAAATCCAGTTTTTTTTAGATAAATACGTTTCATTAAGTATTTCTTGTAGTTCTAAAATCCTGATTTTTTCGCTTATCTCCTTATGTACTCGTGTACTGCCAAATAAACTTAAACGTACAATTATAGGAAGACTACGTTCTTCGCTCATCTTTTCTAATTTATCCTGAATTAAGTTTAAAACCTCTTGAACTGTTGTTAACTCTGAAACATCGACCTTGAGTTCTTCCCAAATTATTTGTGATGTTGGTAAGAATCTTACTGATTCAATTTTATTTTCGGAAACTTCCGTCAGGTAACATCCTTTAATACCGGTCTCTTTCAGATGCCTACCCTGGGGATTACCTGAATAGATAATAGCCGGTGAATTTTTTGAAAGGACTTCATTTTTATGAATATGGCCTAAAGCCCAATAATCGATATCAGTGTTCAATAATTCCTGCAACGAACACGGTGAATATGGGTCATGGTCAGGATTTCCATCTATATTTGTATGTAGTAATCCAATATTAAACTCACCGTTATTCTTACCGACCCGAAATGCACTTACAATATTTTCTTTAAATGCTCTTGTTGGATAACTCCTACCAAAAATATTGGCAATCAACTTATTTTCCTTGATATGTGAAATTTTTTCTACTTTTTCTGAGGAAAAAAAATGAACAGTTTCTGGCCATTGGAAACCAGCTTTATTCTGATCTAAAGCATCATGATTGCCGTGAATAATATAGGCATGTATTCCATGGGAAGCTAGTTTTTCAAGCCCCCTTAATAAATAAACTTGAGCTTTTAAACTCCTATCATCTAGATCAAAGACGTCGCCAGAAATAAGTAAGAAATCCACACCATATTCAATACAGTACTCAACTATTTGGTCATATGCTAAAAAAGTTGATTGCCTAATTTGCTTGTGAAGATGATTTGGAATATTACTTAGCCCTTTAAAGGGGCTATCTAGATGTAAGTCAGCAGTGTGAATAAACTTAAATTTGGGCATTAGTTTCCTCCTCACTCGGGCGTTCCTTAATCCATTTCCCCAGCTCCTCTAGAGCTTTCCTACGATATGAATATTTTAATTTTTCATCTTTTGACATTTCTGCAAAAACCTTATCTGCCCCGTCAGGCATAAAAATCGGATCAAATGGAAAATACGATGATTGTACTCCTTTAGGCATCTTTTCAATAATCCTTCCATAGGTTTTTCCATAAAAAAACTTAACATCTTTTTTCCATTTCAAAGCAATCACACCTTGAAAGTATGCCCTTCGATCCTCATTCTGTAAAAGTTTATCAATCCCTCGATAACCTATCATCCTAAATACCCTTCCACTCAATATTCCTGGAAAATCTGTATACGCTTGGAAGAATATCCCGGAATCATCTACAATAAATGGGGTATCAGGATCAATACTATCTATCTGTGATAACTTCACCAGAGCTATCTCTTCCATCTTCCCTTCAGATGGCTCATTAAAAGGAAAATGCTTACCTTCTACATCTAAACCAAATGGAGCTAATGCCAGTCTTGCTTCATTTAACTTTTCCAGATTTGAAGTAAAGAAAATTATCTTCATCGAATGGCCTCCTGTTCTAGCTTGTCTAAACATAAATTCTAGTTACTTCTTCGTCAAATAAGCTTCAGTTCTAAACAAAATATTAAGATCATTGATAATGCTCGCCAATTCGATTATTTTTTTGTGTATTTCACAGTATTCCTCGTAATCAATATCAAACATCAAATTTTGTTTCTCAATAATCATTTGTTCCATTATTTTAATTTGGTTGGGAATTTTTGCCCTCTCTTGTTCCCAAATCTTAATAATGTCCAGTTGTTCTTGTTCTGTGTAGCCATCCCATTCTTTTTTTAAGATTGGAGTTTTAATACCTAGCCTTTCATCAAAGACAAAGAAATATTCTCTATCTTGCCCCATAACTCTCTCTCCCTAATAGCATATTCATTAAAATTTTAACACATCTACGATAATTTTTTTTAACAAACTACTCATAATGTTTAATAAGTTTTAAGGAAATAATAATTTAGGGACAAACAAACTCTTATTAGGAGTGATTTTTATGGCTAATCAAGAATTCAAAGCAAATGTTAAGCTAGAGGAAGGTTTATTTGTTGAAGCTGACGTAAGAGGATTTAAGGTGAATATGGATGAACCTGAACAATTAGGTGGTACTAATAAAGCAATGAATCCCGTGGAGCTATTATTATGCTCCTTAGGTGGTTGTTTACTAATTTCCATTACCGCTTTTAGTAAAGAATTACAAATTGAACTTAAGGATTGCCAAGTTGAAGTAACCGGAGATTTAGATCCAGATGGATTCTTTGGCAAAAACAAAGATGTTCGTGTGGGGTTTAGTCAAATTAGATATAATTTAGAAATCGTAACCGATGCTCCTGACGAAAAAATAGAAAAATTATTTCAATTATTAAAAGAAAGATGTCCAGTTTCTGACACCTTAAAAGGAGTAGAAGTTGTGCAAAATTACAAAGTTACTAAGTAATTGTATGATGATATTTTATCAGCCTAGGAATTATCCTAGGCTGAACTTATACAAAATACAACCAATTGCTATGCCCTATGCCATTGTTAATATCAAATGGATATGATAAATTATTATACAGTTATTATAGCTATATTTACAAGAACATTAATTAACTTGACGAGGTGTAAAACGTGAATACTTCTTTTTCTCCAGAATTTGTCTTCATTCAAAGAAATATCCTTTATATTTCAAGTGATGCATTATCGCAATATTTACAATCTATCCTAAAAAATGAAGACAAAATGATAAGTATCGATTGTCCAACTTTATGGGAATTTAATATTGATCAAGATCATAATACAAAAAAGCTTTATCTTCATGTCGATTTGCCACAATTTAACGATTTAATTACCATTAGTTTTAACGATGAAATCACAGAATATCTATTGGATAACGATTCTTTTGAAACCTTAGGGATCCTAATTGGATACAACTCTGTAAAAGACGATGCAAAAGCTGTAATCTTTATCATCAATATTAATGAAGGATTGGAATTAATAAATAAGAATGAGTAGAGTTACTCATTCTCTTCTAACCAATTATAAAATTCAAAGGTATAATTCTCAACGTTTGGTTTGCTATCTTTTGAAGCATTTTTATTTAATCTAAAGTTTTTTACATGTTCCTTTATCTGCTGTATCGTTTTTATATTCTTTCTTTGCCACTCAAACAAAATTTTATCAATATAACGAAAGTTTAATTTGTTAGAAAAAACAGCTTCCTTCAAAGCATAAACAATGATCTCCTCAGAATATTTATCTTTATCAATCCATGTCGAAATCATTTCTAACTCCATTGGAGATAAAGGCCTTCCGAATTCTTGTTCAAATACTTTAAATATGTTTTGTGCCTTCATTTCTTCTTCTTTCTTCTCCGCCTCAATTGTGCTAACTTCAATCTCCCTCTCAATTTCTTTGAATATTCGATAATATAGCGGATTCAAATTATATGCCTCAAATAGAACACCGGTTTCTTGATCTTTATGCTCTTCAATATAAATATATCCTTGTCTTACGAGTCTTTGTAGAACTCTCATTAATTCTTCAGTGCTTAAAGACATTCTTGCTTCTAATTCTGACACACTAGGGAATTTATTACCTTTACTAATAAAATGAATCAAATGAATGATTACCATCATATCTTGATCGGTTAGCCCGATTTTTTTGTAGTATCCTAACAAAAGATTAGATATTGACGTCGAACCATCTTGTAAAATTTTAATAATTAATTGATCATTTGAGTACAATGTAAACACCTCTAAATTAGTATACCAAAAAAGAGCACCTAAAAGTGCTCTTAATTTAAGTATCCTCAATTTAGTTTATTTTATCCCTGACGTTCCATCAAGAATTTAATAACACTTGTTTTTTTAACTGAACATATTGAATCATGTACACAATAGCTAAAACAGCTAAACCAACTATGTCAGAATATGTTCCCGGATAGATTAACATTAACCCTGCTGCTAAGCTTATCAATCTTTCAAGCCAGTTCATATGTCGCAACCAATAGCCCATCAATCCAGCGCCTAATCCCAACATTCCAAGTAATGATGTAACAATTACAAATATTGCACTAGTAAATCCAGTATCCACTAATAACATCTCTGGAGATAATACGAATAAATATGGAATCAAAAAGGCAGCAATCGCTAATCTTGAAGCTTCTACTCCGGTTTTTATCGGATTACCACCAGAAATTCCAGTTGCTGCAAAAGCTGCTAAAGCAACCGGAGGTGTAATATCAGCAACAATACCAAAATAGAATGCAAACATATGAGCAGATAATACTACTACCTTGCTAATTTCACCTGTAGCTGGATCCGCTAATAAAGCAATGATCGCTGGAGCAGCTATTGTAGAAGTAATGATATAGTTTGCAGTTGTCGGTGAACCCATTCCCAAAATAATTGATGCAATCATTGTAAAGAATAGTGTCAGTAAAACAACACCACCAGACAGTTCAATTAGACCGTTAGCGAATTTCAATCCAAGACCTGTTAGGGTCACAACACCAACAATCATCCCTGCTGCCGCAGTCGCCGCCGCTACACTTAAAGCGGTTCTTGCTCCTGATTCCAGAGCTTTAATAATGTCTTTTAGGGACATTCTTGTTTCTTTTCTTACGGCACCAACTAAAATTACACTCACAATACCCCAAAGCGCAGCTCGGATCGGTGTATATCCAGCCATTAAAAATCCAATAATCACAAATAACGGTAATAGTAAATATATCTTTTTTAATGTCTCTTTTTTATCAGGTAATTCATCATCAGTCAATCCACGAAGTCCAATTCGTTTTGCTTCAAAATGAACCATGATCCATATTCCCGTGAAGTATAGAACCGCAGGAATAATTGCTGCTTTAGCTATATCCCAATAGGGTATATCAGTAAATTCAGCCATTAAAAATGCTGCAGCTCCCATAATCGGTGGCATAAGCTGTCCGCCCGTTGATGCAGCTGCTTCAACAGCTCCAGCAAATTCTGAACGATAACCCGTCTTCTTCATCATCGGAATTGTATAAGAACCAGAGGTAACTACATTGGCAACAGAACTACCACTTATCGTTCCTTGGAGTGCACTAGCAAAAACAGCAACCTTTGCAGGTCCTCCGGCTTGTTTACCAGCCACTAACAAAGCTAAATCATTGAAATATTGACCGACTCCTGTTTTTTCAAGAAAAGCACCAAATAATAGAAATAAGAAAATAAATGTAGCTGACACACCCAAAGGTGTTCCCAAAATTCCATCCAAGGTGTAATACATATGACTAATTAATCGCTCTAAGCTTACACCACGGTGTTGTAAAAATCCTGGCAAATATTGTCCATAAAGTGCATATAGTAAAAATGCAATTGAAATAATTGTGATCGGAAGTCCAACTACCCTTCTTGCTGCTTCAAGTACAAGTAAAATAGCTATAGCACCAACAATGTAATCCGTGAGGGTGTACATTCCTGCCCTGTATACCAATTCCTTATACTCAAAAACCCAGTAAAGACCTACTCCAATCCCTAAAATAGATAATAAAGCATCATAAAGTGGTAATTTATTCTTTTTTGCTTTACCATTCATAGGGTAAAGTAAAAAGATCAATCCCAAAGCGAATGTTAAATGAATAGAACGTTGTAATTGAGACGCCAAAGAACCTGTAATAGCTGTGTATAATTGAAATAACGAAAAGGCCACTGCTCCAAGAGTAGCTATTTTTCCTAGTACTCCAGTATATTTACGATATCGTGCTTCTTTATCGTATTTACTCAGTAATTCTTGAACCTGCTCTTCCGTCATGTTATTCATTTCATTCATTTAATTAACCTCCCCCAAAAAAGTTCTAAGATGCTTAACTTATTGATCTGTATACGAACCCATGTGCCTGGTGGGGTTATATCAGATAATTTTATAGTCTGTTCATTTATTGTCAGACTATGATTTGCAATTACTTGTCCAACTCTTAAATCTATATATGGAAAAACCCTGCGCATGTTTTTAATAATAATTTTTCCATCTTTAAGTTCAATTTGTTCGCCTTCATTTAATTCTGACGGCATTCCAACGCTGTAAGTATCAAAATGCAACTCATTAAGTACTATGTTCATATCCTCGCTTACAGAATAAAATTCTTCAACTGGCGTTAAATGAATAGAATGGATAAATCTAATTTTAAAGACGGAACCAATAGAAACTGGATAATTACTTAACATGATATTAGATTCACCATCTAAAATCACTAAACGAGGACTCAATGGAAACATTATTATTAAAACAAATAAACCCAAAAAAAATAATAACAATAATATATTTTTTTCAAATAAATTCCGAGGGGCAATTTTTGATTGCAACCTCGGAAAAAAATTTGTAAATCTTGACATTCCTAATTACTTAAGACCTTTCTCTTGATAATATTTCAAAGCACCAGGATGAATCTCTAAACTCATTCCTTCTAAAGCATTATCAAGGCTAATATTCTTAGCTTTTGCATTGATAGTTACCAACTTATCAGTATTCTCGAATATTGATTTTGTAATATCATATACAAGATCTTCTGGAAGTCCTTTACGAACTACTAACATAGCCTTTACAGCAACTGTATCAACATCTTTATCTAAACCAGAATAAGTATTTGCAGGAATAGTTTGTTTAACGTAGAATGGATATTTACTTACTAATTCTGCAATCTTGTCACTATCTAGTGAAACTAGCTTAACACCTTTTGTAGCTGATAATTCAGTTACAGCAGAAGTTGGAGCACCAGCAGTAACGAAAGCTGCATCAAGATTACCATCTTTAATCTTACTAGATGAATCACCAAAAGACAAATATTCAGCTTTCAAGTCATCAAAGGTAAGGCCATAGATTTCTAAAATTTGTCTAGCATTTGCTTCAACACCACTTCCAGGAGCACCTACAGAAACACGCTTACCTTTTAAATCAGCTACACTTTTAATATCACTATTAGCAGGTACTACTAATTGTACAGTTTCATAATAAAGAGATGCAATACCTTGAAGATTATCAACTTTTCCACTTTCAAACATTAACTTACCGTTATTTGCATAATCAGCAATATCTGTTTGAGTAAACGCTAAATCAACCTCTTTATTTTGTAATAAACGCATATTTTCTACAGAAGCACCAGTGCTTTGAGCTGTAGCGCTTACATTAGTGTTGTCAGTGATAATTTGTGCAATTCCTCCACCTAATGGATAATAAGTACCAGATGTTCCACCTGTTGCTATAATAAGTTGGCTAGGAGCTTTCTCTCCTTCTTCATTGCCAGTTGAGCAAGCTGCTAACGCAAATACTGTTACTAAAGCTAAAGCTAAAAGAAACATTTTTTTCTTCATAAAAAACCTTCCCCCTTTTAATTTTTTCCATTTCTTTATCATTTCTAAAAATTTTAATCTTTTCGAAAATAATTATAAATTCCAAGTAACAGTTTCCTACACAAAACTACCGAAAAATACTTTTTTACTTATATTTCTTGTTCTAACTTCCCTATCATTTCAGTATATAGGGCATGAACAAATTTTTTAATGTTAACTCTTGCTACTTTATTACCATTATTTTCGGTAAGCTCTCGCATTTTTAATCGTATTTCATTAAAATCAAAAAATTTTGTAGCATAATGTTCAAACTTGGGATGAGCGTAGTCTGTAAGTCCTAAGGAGGCAAGATTATTCATAGCTTGATTAACAGTCCGTCTTATCCTCTGTTCAAAGGCTTTAGTTTCCTTTTCACCAAACCCAAAGCCAATGTCTTTAAGTACCGCTATATACAAATCTTTTAAAGAAGTGTTTTCAGCATACAGATTTTGATGTTTATTAGACTTATATAGATATTCCATTATTCGAATCAAATCCTTACTACCACTCTCACCTAAAATCCCTAAATCACCTAAAATATTTTGTAAGATCGTATGAATATTCCTTAATGACGCTCGTTTTTTCTCATTAACAGGTTTTTGAATAAATTCAAGACTCTCCCTTATCTTATATAAAGATTGTTCCATCTTTATTTGCTTAATAACTTTTTGGATAACCGCGGTAACTTCAATTGAGTTAATCGGCTTGTGAATAAAAAACTCGATCCCTTCTTCGTATGCTTTAGCAATCATTTCTTTATTCTCTACTTGAGAAATCATAATAAATTTCCCATGATAATTCCTTTTTTTTAAGTTTTGTACTGTTTCAATTCCATCTTGATTGGGCATTAAGAGATCAATGATTACAATGTCAGTTTCATTACAAATGATATCCATTTCTAAATCACTTGCATCAGTCGATTCACCTACAACTTCACCTAGAAATTGATCAGTAATTAAACGACTCAATATTTTTAAACTAGCTCGATCATCATCAATAATATAAAATCTCAATTTGATTTCTCCCCCTTATAATTTATCATTCGGGATACAGACCTTAAATTTAGTTTTCATCGAGTCAATTTCTACGCTTATATCTCCACCCAATTTCCTTACCAAAGATTTAACATGGGACAATCCGATTCCGGTTGATGGCTGACCAGATTTATCAAATTTTGTGGTATAGCCTGGTTCAAAGATGATCTCTTCATCACCCGGTCTAATCCCCACCCCATCGTCTATCACTTCAACTAAGATGTTATTTCCCGTTCGTTCTACTTTAACTTCAATTGTTCCAGTTTTTTCAATCGCTTCAGTACTATTAGCCACTAAATTATTAATTATTGCTACAAACAGATAAACATTTTTAATTGATAAATCAAGCTTTAAATCTTGTATATATCTAATATTTTTTTGCAACATAATGGCGTAATTTCGATTTGAATTTATAATTAATTTAATTATTTCCGAAATTTGCATCTTATTAACTGCATTTTCTTGCGAAATAATTTTTTCTAATCCAGCAATCACCCTTTGATGGTCTTTTTTAACCTCGTGGATTTCTTGTGCAACAGATAATGCAATTGAATTAATTTCTTTGGGAATTTGTTCGTGTTTTTTTAAATATGAATA
This sequence comes from Vulcanibacillus modesticaldus, assembly GCF_001730235.1. Taxonomy (GTDB): domain Bacteria; phylum Bacillota; class Bacilli; order Tepidibacillales; family Tepidibacillaceae; genus Vulcanibacillus; species Vulcanibacillus modesticaldus. The sequence continues at coordinate 40,694 of NZ_MIJF01000035.1, forward strand.
TAATTTATAACTTTTTCCAGTAACTTCTTCAATTTGATTAATCAACTTCTTTAAGTAAAATTCTTCTACATATAGATTTGATGTAATCATTTGAATTTGCTCAAACCTTCTTTTTTGCTCCTGATAAATTGCATTCATCTGCTCCACACGAAACATATTAAACAGTCCAACAACAAAATAGCTTCTTAATACAGCAACAACAACCACAAACTTTAAACTAGTCGGTGTCAATAAAAATTGATCAAAAATTACTGTCCTAATTACTAGTTCGATTATATTAGCAATTCCATCACTAAAAGCACCCAACACCCCTAAATAATAAGGCTTGTCTCTAAATTTTCCCATCTGTCCCAGATATAAAAGCAATCCAAAGACAAAATAATAACCGGTGATTGGACTATGAGTTAATACTGAATTATATAAACCAAAATTGTCATTAAAAAGATAATCCAAACCTATTCTGTAAAAAGTAATGATAATCCCTGTGATAATACCTGTAATTGGAGGAATAAATTTATTATAAAATAGTAATAGAAAGAAAAAAGCCGCACTTCCTAACGCAAAGCGAAACGAACTGTTAAAGACAGTAATTTTAAATTCTCCTAAAAAAGCAGTGATCACAGCTATCAAAAAAACATCCAAAGTATACCTATGTGATAAACGCAAATTTAACACCTCAAGTTACTCCTATTTTTTCCACATATTTATTAGACAAAAAGAGCACCACGTGGTGCCCTTTTTATATGATAATAATCAAAATTTATGAAAAAAATATCAAGGATATAAGCGATTTAATAAACGTGGAAATGGAATGGTTTCGCGAACATGTTCAATACCACAAATCCATGCTACAGTACGCTCTAAACCTAATCCAAAACCCGAATGCGGAACAGAACCGTACTTACGCAAATCTAAATACCACTTATAAGCTTCCATCGATAAATTATGATCTTTAAAACGTTGTTCCAGTAATTCTGGATCATCGATTCTTTGACTGCCTCCAATTATCTCTCCATACCCTTCCGGAGCGATCAAGTCAGCTGCCAAAACTACCTCAGGGCGATTTGGATCAGGTTTCATATAAAATGCTTTTAATTCTGTAGGAAAATGAGTAATGAACACTGGCTTATCAAATTTTTCTGCAAGGGCAGTCTCATGTGGAGCACCAAAATCCTCGCCCCATTTGATATCGAAACCTTCCTGTTGTAAAAATTCTATGGCGTTGTCATAAGTAATTCGTGGAAAAGGAGCAACCACTTTTTCTAATTTTGATACATCCCTACCTAAGGTTTCTAATTCTCTTTTACAATTTTTTAATACAGATCGGACTATATGACTAACAAATTCTTCTTGAATTTGCAAATTCTCCTCGTGTTCAACAAAAGCCATTTCAGGTTCAATCATCCAAAATTCGATTAAATGGCGTCTTGTTTTAGATTTTTCGGCTCTAAACGTTGGACCAAAAGAATACACACGACCGAGAGCTAAAGCTGCTGCTTCCATATACAATTGACCACTTTGAGAAAGATAGGCATCTTCTTCAAAGTATTTAGTATGGAATAAATTAGTTGTTCCCTCCGCTGAAGTAGGTGTTAATATCGGTGGATCTACTAATGTAAAACCATTTTGATTAAGATATTCTTGTATTGCACGAATAATTTCACCACGGATAGCTAAAATCGCTCTCTGTCTTGGGGATCTTATCCAAAGATGACGGTGGTCCATCAGAAAGTCCGTGCCGTGCTCTTTTTTGGTAATCGGATACTCCTGAGCTATTTGAATTATCTCAATCCCGGTAACATTCAATTCATAACCAATCTTAGAACGTTCATCTTTACGAACGATTCCTGTAACATATAGAGAACTCTCTTGAGTTAAACTCTTACTTGCATTCCAAGTTTCTTCAGACACCTCACTTTTTACAACTACTCCCTGAATAAATCCAGTTCCATCTCTTAATTGTAAAAAATGAATTTTCCCACTTGAACGCTTAATATGTAACCATACGCCAAGTCTTACTTCTTGTCCTACAAATTCCGAAATGTTTTTTATTGTAGCTAGCAAAGAAATTCCCCTCCAACCTCTTTATGGAATAGCTTGTCTCATTATACTATTGCCTATTATAGAAATCAATAAGGTCAAGCAGTAACAAAGTTTTTTATTCTTCTCATACCTTCTTGTATTTGTTCTAATGAAGTTGCAAAAGAGATCCGAATAAAGTTAGGAAGTCCAAAACCAGAACCTGGGATAACAGCTACCTTTGCCTCATCAAGTAAAATTTCCGCCCATTTATCAGCGTTATCATATTTTCCCTGAATAGCTTCCGAAATGTCAATAAATACATAAAAAGCTCCAAAAGGCTTAATAGGTTTAAAACCAGGAATATCCCTTACTAACTCTAGTACGGTGTTTCTTCTTTTTTCAAATTCATTCCTCATTCTAAGAAGTTCATCCTGAGGTCCATTTAATGCCTCAACGGCACCAAATTGGGCAAATGAAACAGGGTTTGAAGTACTATGACTAGCAATACCAGTAATCGCTTTAATGATAGAAGTATTTCCAGCAGCATAACCAATTCTCCAACCAGTCATTGAATATGGTTTAGAAACCCCATTAATGACTACAGTACGTTCATAAGCGTCCTCACTTATGCTGGCAATGCTAACATGCTCTTTCTCATCGTAAATGAGTTTTTCATATATCTCATCAGAAACGATGTAAAGATCATGCTTTTTACAAACTTCAGCTATTTCGGCTAACTCATCACGACTGTAAATTACTCCGGTAGGATTACTTGGAGAATTGATGATTATCGCCTTAGTCTTATCGGTTAAAACACTTTCGATTTGGGAAGCGGTGATTTTATAATCATTTTCTTTCTTCCCTTCAAGGAAAACTGGTACGGCTTGAGCTAATTTAACTTGTTCAGGATAACTCACCCAGTATGGCACAGGTACAATCACTTCATCACCTGGATTACACACAACCTGAAAAAAATTATATAAAGCGTGTTTAGCACCCATTGTTACGATTACTTGATCCATCTTATACTCTAAGTTGTTATCCCTTTTAAATTTCTCTATTATTGCTTGCTTTAGTTCAGGGATTCCAGCAGCAGCTGTATACTTGGTAAATCCTTTTCTCATTGAATCAACTGCTGTTTCAATAATATTGTCAGGAGTATTAAAATCAGGTTCTCCAGCCCCTAAACTAATCACATCTACACCCTTACTTTTTAATTCCTTTGCTTTTGCACTGATTGCTAATGTTGGTGAAGGTGTTAATTCTAATACACGTTTTGCAAGTTGCAAAAGAGTCCCCCCCTAAATAATAGTTTATTTATTTGATTTTACTATTCTTAGGGTGTCCCTTGCAATCATTAGTTCCTCATTTGTTGGAACGACTAATACTTCTACTTTTGAATTAGATGTGCTTATTCTCCTTACTTTCTTAGAACGTACTCGATTTATTTCTTGATCGATTTCTATACCTAAGTATGTCAGATTCTCAGTAATTGCTTTACGTAGGATATCTGAATTCTCACCTACACCAGCAGTGAAGATAATGACATCAACTCCATCCATCGCAGCTACATATGCACCAATATATTTACGAATTCGATATTCATACATATCAAAGGCTAATTTTGCTCCTTCATCTGTAACCATCTTTTCTTCAATATCTCTCATATCACTACCATACCCAGATATTCCTGTTAAACCACTATGTTTATTTAACATGGAATTGACTTCGTTAAGAGTTAGATCTTCCTTGCCCATCACAAAAGGTATAATAGCTGGGTCTAAATCTCCGCTTCTTGTTCCCATCATTAGACCTTCTAACGGAGTCATCCCCATGCTTGTATCCACTGATTTCCCACGATCAATAGCTGTTATACTTGCACCATTTCCAATATGACAAGATACTATTTTCAGTTCTTCAATTGGCTTTCCTAAGAACTCTGCTGCCTTAGCACTCACATATTTATGGGATGTTCCATGAAATCCATATCTTCTTATCTTGTGTTTCTTATATAAAATCTTTGGTATTGGATACATAAACGCCTTCTTTGGCATCGTTTGATGAAAAGCAGTATCAAAAACTGCAACATTAGGAACTCCCGGAAGAACACTTTCAACAGCTTCTATCCCCACTAAATTAGCAGGGTTATGTAATGGTGCTAAATCAAACACACCTTTAATAGCTGCTTTTACTTGCTCATTTACCATAACTGAATCAGAGAAAACTTCTCCACCGTGAACGACACGATGTCCAACAGCTTGAATTTCGCGGATATCAGACAGGACACCAGATTCTGGATGCACTAAATATTCGAATACTTTTTCAATTGCTGTTGTATGTTCAAGGATTTCAGTTACAATTTTAACTTCTTCTTTTCCAGTAGGTTCATGGGTTAGAATTGCATCATCCATCCCAATACGTTCTACTTTTCCCGATGCAATCACTATTTCATCTGTCATATCATATAATTGATACTTTAAAGAAGAACTTCCACAATTCAAAACGAATATTTTCATCTATCATTAACTCCCTTCCGTAAAGGTTAGTTTATTCTCTCTCCAACTTCATTATATTTGAAAAATCCTTCTCCGGTTTTTTCTCCTAAATGACCTGCACGAACTAATTTTCTTAAAATTAATGCTGGACGGTACTTTACATCACCGTACTCTTTATAGAGACCTTCTGTAACGCGTAGTACAGCATCTAACCCCATACGATCAGCCATTTCTAATGGTCCATATGGGAAGTCAAATCCTAATTTCATCGCTTTATCAACATCCTCTGCTGAGGCAACTCCCTCGACAACAAGATTCATCGCATCATTTAGAAGAGGTAATATTAAACGAACTGTAACATATCCAGGTGCTTCATATACTTGGATGCCTGTTTTACCAATTTTTTCAACAAATTTTTTGGATATATTATAGGTATCATCAGATGTTTTTAAGCCTCTAATAATTTGAACTAGTTGTCTTTCAACTACAGGATGGGTAAAATTCAACCCAATGAACTTACTAGCTCGATTTGTCGCCGCAGCAATTTCAGTTATACTCAATGTAGAAGTATTAGTTGCAAAAATAACATCAGGACGACAAATATTATCTAGTTCACTAAATAACGTCTTCTTAACTTCCAAGATCTCATCCACGGTTTCAAAAATAAAATCAACATCACTTAGTAAAGATTTGTCTGTAGTAAAAATAATTTTTGAAAGGATAATTTTCTTTTCTACCTCGGTTATCCCCCATTTTTGAATTTTTTTATCTAACAAGTGGATTAAATGTTGTTTTGCTTTCTCAATGTTTGTTTCATCTTTATCCACTAATACTACTTCAAAACCTCTTTCTGCAAGCACTTGGGTAATACCAAGACCCATAACGCCTGCACCTATCACTCCAACTTTTCGTATAGGCATAATAACTCCTCCTATTATACTATGCATTATTAACCCAACATAAATATTATCATAAATCTAGGCTCGTGTTATAAAAAATTTATTACATTTTATATAACAGATTAAAAAAATAAGCCAAACAATTTTAATTTGGCTTATTTTTTCCCATTATAGTTATTTTATAAATCTCTAATCACCAATACCATAAAAGGTTTTACCTTTTATGTAAAAAGGCATTTATTTTTGGTATTTCAAATTTCACAATATTAAAACAGATGCATCTACTTTCTAATAACAGATCTAATTTTTACCTAAACGATACATCTTTAAATACTCCCCATTTTCTAAATTGAAATAAATATATCCCAATCTTCCTTGATCATCCTCATATAAAACTTCGTAAATTAAAATTTTATCAGGGGTGATACCGGCAGTTATTCTTTTTATCGATATATCTTCAACCATCGCTACAACCTTTTCTTTTATTCGCTCTTTAGTCACCCAATTAAACAAATATTTATAATTTACCTCATCATCGTTTAACCAAATAAGAAGTGGATTACCCATTTCACTCTTGCCAAAGATAAAATAATATTGATCTTTTCCAGAGAATAAGTCTATGTCCTCAACTTTTTTAAGAATAGGTACTTCATGATAAGCCCTTTTTATCATTTGTTGTTCGATTTGTTTACCGTTTGACCAAATCAGATAAATATAAGAAAAACTGATGATGACAATTAATAATAACATACCAAGAGGTAAGAATATGTATTTTTTCATTTTATCTCCTACCCATTCCGTTTTTAAAAATATAAAAATCTTTTAAGTACGATAAATGCTGAACACCATCTTTTCTGGATCCTTATCGTCCTTTGCCAATCCAAACATCAAGTCATCATATTTTAAAGTTTTATTCAAAATATCGACAATTTTATAGAGGTCGGAAGAAGCTGTGATTTTAACTGAAGCAATTAATTCAATTCCCATTCGTAACCATCCTTTTTTATATTTATTACCTTAACATTATACAATAAATTTGGATACAAAAAACAGACCCACAAAAAAATGTGAGTCTGTCTTGAATTAGGATTAAATAAGCTAATGATTTAAGGAAATAATAAGTTTACACCGAAAGGAGTGATTGACATCTTATCTCCAACCAAAATGATTACACTTGAAGTGGAAACATGGCTTTGTTTAAAAGACCAATTTATTCAACAAGATGAAAAAGACTTTTTGCCAGAATTCCGAATAAAGGACAATTTATTCAATATCTAATACTTTTAGCTAATCTTAGTATGAATAACTTCTCACTATCTTATACCTCTAAATTTTAGCCTGTGGAAAAGCAGGCTTTTTTCATGCCCATTCATTAGCTAACCGCTTCACTTCATAAATAACCCTTTCTTCATCTATTGTTTGTACCTGACCTTTCTTTACAAGCTGTTTTCCATTTACAAAAACATCAACTACATCTTTACCAGCTGCAGAATATACTAGGTGAGTTATTGGATTATACATTGGATGGAAATGAGGTTGATTTACATCGACAATGATAAAATCTGCCTTTTTTCCTACTTCCAAAGAACCCGTGTAGTGACCAATAAATAAGGAGTGTGCACCGTATATTGTAGCCATTTTAATAGCGATATCAGCTGGAATAGCTAAAGGATCTTGACCATAACCTTTATGAATTAAAGCTGCTAACCTCATCTCCTCAAACAAATCTAAATTATTGTTACTTGCTGCACTATCTGTACCCAAAGAAACATAAATCCCCTGATCCAACATTTTTGGGATTGGTGCGATACCACTACCTAATTTTAGATTACTACCTGGATTATGAGATACATTAACTTGATAATTTTTAATAATTTCGATTTCTTCTTCTGTAACATGTACAGCATGGGCTATCAGTGTAGGATGCTCAAATACGCCTAATTGTTGAAGATGTTTAACTGGAGTCACTCCATACTGCTTCAGATTTTGCTCGACTTCAAATGCTGTTTCTGACAAATGTATCTGGATCGGAACCTGAATCATTGTAGCACTTTCCACTATTTTACTGATAAAGTTCGGTGAACAGGTATAAAGAGCATGAGGTGACATCATGGTAGTTATCCTGCCATCAGCTTTATTATTCCAATTTTTTGCAAAATTTTCCGCTTCACTAAGTTTTAGTTGCTTTTCTTCAGAAGAAGCACCGATTCCAATAATCCCTCTTGATAGATTAGCTCTAATTCCCACTCCTTCTATGACATCAGCCACAACATCCATATGGATATAAAAATCAGAATAAGTTGTGGTTCCCGTCTTTAACATCTCAAGAATTGCTAATAGGGTTCCCCATTTAACATGCTCCTTCGTAAACCTACCTTCAATCGGCCACATTTTCTTTTCTAACCACTCCTGAAGTGGTAAGTCATCTCCATAGCCCCGTAACAAGGACATCGCTCCATGACCATGAGTATTGATTAGGCCTGGCATAACGATATTTCCCCGTGCATCTATAACCTGATCAAACTTTGAGAGATCTTCTGGTGATTCACCGATGAAGGTAATAACATCATCCTCAAATATCATGCTACCATCCGTAATAATTTCATTATCTTGATTAACAGTTACAAAAATACCATTAATGACTATTGATCGCATAAATTTTCTCCCCATTTGTATCTTTTGAACTTATTCAAAAGAATTTGTTGCCATTTATTCCCATTATTATCGTATCATATTTTTTTATTAATCGCAATAAAACTTTTAAAGCAAGTCATATTACACATTTTCCAGCTTTAAATGTGTAATTATCGGATCTAAATTTTGAATATACCTTTCATCTATCATTGGAGCAAATAAATCCCCCTTATTCGATAGTCGCTCAAAAACATTTAATAAGTGAAAATCCTCTGGTTTAATACCTTTTTTTAACTCCTCCCACTCTATCGGCATTGATACTGTTGCTCCTTTGGTTGCTCTAGGTGAATAAACTGTTACAATCGTTTTTCCGTGCCACATTTGCAAATAGTCAAAATAAATTTTGTTTTCCCTTTTATGAACCATTCTTTCCATGGAAATTTTATCGGGATATTTTTGACTAAAATAACTGGCAAAAAAGTGATTTATTTTCCTTGCCAGTTCATAATCATATTTCTCACCAATCGGAATATATATTTGCAATCCTGTTGCTCCAGAGGTTTTAACCCAACTCTTAATCTTAAGTGATTGTAAGGTTTCATATATGATCAAAGCAACTTCAGTCACTTGATCAAATGTTTGCCCTTCAGACGGATCTAAATCAAAAACTAAAGCTGAAGGAAATCCATCTTTTTGTCGTTTATTAAAAGTAGTATGAAACTCTAATGCTGCTTGATTACCTAACCAAGCTAATTCGGCACTAGAATTTAAAAGCATGTAGCATACATCTTTTTTCCGGTATTTATGTACCCATTCTGGAGCATAATCTGGTACGTTTTTTTGGAAAAAGTATTTACCATTTACTCCATTTGGAAAACGGATCGTAGTTAATAGACGATCCTTGGAATGAGGAATGATATAAGGAGTAAGTTTGATCAGTATTTCAATATAATCGAGTTTTCGAATACCTACTTCTGGCCACATTAACTTAAAAGGATTAGTTATCCGTACTGAATATCCATCAATTGTTATTTCTTCAATTATAGGACCCATTCCGTACCATCTGCCTTTTGAGGTTTTAGTGTGCTAAATCCGAGAATTTTAGGGTGTCTCAACTTAAAATCGCTAGTCCATTCCATAAACTGAACCCAACAGGTTAAAATCGGTTTAAGCCATATTACTCCTTTATTATCTACATTATCAACAAAAGGGCTGTGTTTCTGTTGAAGATGGACTAGATAATCGTTTAATAATACCAAATCACCTTCTTTAAACACAGCATTAACTTTTCCTACATAAGATAACTTTTGATTGCGAAAAACTCCGAGTAGGAGTGAACTTGGAACACCATTTTTCCATCGGATTCCACCTACAACCGTTAAAATCTTTTTATATATTTTCGTTTTTATCCAATCATGATGTGATTTACCTGGGGAATAATAACTATTAATTTTTTTAGAAACAATACCTTCCCAACCTCTATCTTTCATTAATGCCATTAATTTATTTCCATCTTTAAAATCATCAGTAATAGCAATAGTATCATCCTGTTCTAATTGGTTAACTAATAGCTCTTTTCTCACATTTAATGGTTGTTTACGGATGTCGTTTCCATTTAACGCTAGAAGATCAAAAACAACGTATTTTATTGGGTATTTTGTGGTATAATACTTTAGATTTTTATCTGTTTTGATCCTTTCACGTTTCAAAATATCTTCAAAGGATGGTTTATCACTTTCATCTAACACAATTAATTCACCATCTAAAATTGCTTGGTCTCCCTTGAACAAATTCTTTAAACTTTCAAGTTCAGGATAATAAGCCGTTCGCTCACGTCCTTTTTTAGTGAACAAATGGATCTTTCCGGCTTCAATATATGTGATTCCTCTAATACCATCCCATTTTATTTGATGAATCCATTCATCACCAGTAACAATTCTATCTTCCAGAATTGGTTCCATCGGCTGTATCAAATCCATTCTTATCAATCCATCCATTCAAATATTCACTTATATAGTTTTTCTATGATAATATTCGTATTTATTAACTAGCTGTGGTTTTCTTTTTCCTGCCCCTATTAGTTCCTTTTTTTGTTTTCTTCGGCGGTTCTGTTTGATCAATACTGGCTTGTAAAGCTTGCATAAGATCAATAATGTTTTTCTTTGGAACTTCTTTTTGTACTTCTATTTCTTCACCTTCAATTTTTCTTTGAATCAATTCCTTCAGAGCCTGACGATAATCATCAGTATATTTTTCTGGTTCAAATTTTGCAGTTAAATTGTCAATTAAATGTTTTGCCATTTCTAATTCTTTTTGGTCAAAGGATATGTCTTGAGAAACCCCCGGTACTAAGTCAATAGCTCTAACTTCATCTGGGTAAAAAATTGTTTCTAAAACAAGAATATTTTTGTAAACTCTAAGGACAGCAAGCGATTGTTTAGATCGAATCGTTATTTTAGCGATACCAATCTTTCCCGTTTCAATCATCGCTTGTCTCAACAAATTATAGGCTTTTCCTCCCGTTTCTTGTGGTGACAAGTAATATGATTTATTGAAATATATTGGGTCGATTTCAGATAGCTTAACAAAATCAAGTATTTCAATCGATTTATTAATATTGGGTTTCAGTGATTCTAAATCTTCGTCTTCGATTAATACAAACCTTCCAGGTTCAAATTCATAGCCTTTGACGATTTCTTCCGGCTTCACTTCTCTATTACAAGTTGGACAAGTTTTAACGTATTTTATCGGAGTACGACACTCACGATGAAGATATCTAAATTTGATATCTTTTTCTTCAGTAGAGGCGTACATTTTGATAGGGATATTCACCAATCCAAAGCTGATCGAACCTTTCCACATCGTATGCATAAGAATACCTCCTTCTTAAGATAGTGTTTGGAAAATAAAAATCTTCATACTCAGTTTCTTTTTATTTTTTGATTATTTTCTTTATTGGAACTATTATGCATTTTATTTTGTGAGTATTTATCTGTATACATCTAATTTAAAATTTGCTAATATACAAACTAAATAAGTGTACTATAAAATTATTTACGGAAATTATAACAGTTTACACCTTGAGGAGGAAGGGATTATGAATTCTGTACTATCGAAAGCGTGGAATGGATTTAAACAAGGGAAGTGGGTGGAACAAGTTAACGTCAGGGACTTTATTCAAACTAACTACGTTCCCTATGACGGTGATGAAAGCTTTTTGGCAGGTCCGACTGAGCGAACAAAAAAAATAATAGATCAAATATTTGACTTAATTAAACATGAAAAAATAAACGGTGGTATATTGGATGTTGACGTTAGTACCCCATCTTCAATTACTTCTCACGGACCAGGTTATATCGATAAAGATTTAGAAGTGATTGTTGGTTTGCAAACTGACGAACCTTTCAAACGCTCAATTCATCCTACGGGCGGTATTCGTATGGTTGAAGCAGCTTGTAAAGCATATGGATATGAAATGGATGAAAAAGTAAGTGAGATTTATCATAAATATCGTAAAACACATAATCAAGGTGTATTTGATGCCTATACTGATGAAATGAAAAGAGCTAGAAAAACAGGGATTATTACCGGATTACCTGATGCTTATGGAAGAGGGAGAATAATTGGTGATTATCGCCGAGTAGCCCTCTATGGTGTTGATTTCTTAATTGAACAAAAGATTAAAGAGAAAAATGCTACTATTGAAGAATTTATGTCTGAAGATTTAATTCGCTTACGTGAAGAATTAACAGAACAAATCAACGCATTAAACGAATTAAAAGAAATGGCATTATCTTATGGATACGATATTTCTAAACCTGCAACGAATGCAAAGGAAGCCGTTCAATGGTTATATTTTGCTTATCTTGCTGCAGTAAAAGAACAAAATGGTGCTGCAATGAGTATTGGAAGAATTTCTACCTTCCTTGATATATATATTGAAAGAGACCTTAATACCGGCATCTTAACAGAAGAAGAAGCTCAAGAATTGATCGACCAGCTAGTGATTAAGCTTCGAATTGTTAAATTCTTCCGAACACCTGATTATAATGAATTATTCAGTGGAGACCCTACTTGGGTTACTGAATCAATCGGTGGAATTGGTGAAGACGGAAGACATTTGGTAACAAAGAATTCCTTTAGAATTCTACACACTTTATATAATCTAGGTCCTGCTCCTGAACCAAATTTAACTGTTTTATGGTCTACAAAGCTTCCTGAAAACTTTAAAAAGTTCTGTGCTCAGGTATCAATTGATACAAGCTCTATTCAATATGAAAATGATGATATCATGCGACCAGAATATGGTGACGATTATGCTATTGCATGCTGTGTATCTGCTATGAGAATCGGTAAGCAAATGCAATTCTTCGGAGCAAGAGCAAACTTAGCAAAAGCTTTATTATATGCAATTAATGGTGGTGTTGACGAAAAAACTGGTATTTTAGTAGGCCCACGTTTTGAACCAATCACCGACGAAGTACTTGATTATGATACAGTGATGGAAAGATATGACAAGGTATTAGATTGGTTAGCGAACCTTTATATTAATACATTAAATGTTATTCACTACATGCATGATAAATATTCTTATGAAAGAATTCAAATGGCCCTACATGATCGTGATGTTTTTCGTACTATGGCCTGTGGGGTTGCCGGATTATCTGTTGTAGCTGATTCATTATCTGCTATAAAATATGCTAAAGTAACTACAGTACGCAATGAAGATGGATTAGTAGTATCTTATAACATTGAAGGCGATTATCCGAAATACGGAAACGACGATGACCGAGTTGATAGTATCGCTTCAGATTTGGTAAACAGATTTATGAATAAATTACGAAAAAACAAAACTTATCGTAATTCATTACCAACAATGTCAATTTTAACTATTACATCAAATGTAGTATATGGTAAGAAAACAGGGGATACACCTGATGGTAGAAAAGCAGGTGAGCCGTTTGCTCCTGGGGCAAATCCAATGCACGGCAGAGATACTAATGGTGCAATCGCATCATTTAACTCAGTATCTAAGCTACCATATGAAGATTCTCAAGACGGAATATCTTATACATTCTCAATTGTTCCAAAAGCTTTAGGAAAAGATGAAGAATCACGTAATTCAAACTTGGTATCTTTATTAGATGCATACTCATATCAAGAAGGACATCATGTAAATGTCAATGTTTTTGATCGTGAATTGTTGTTAGATGCGATGGAGCATCCAGAAAAATATCCTCAATTAACTATTCGTGTGTCAGGATATGCAGTTAATTTTACAAAGCTAACAAGAGAACAACAATTAGATGTAATTAATAGAACATTCCATGAAAGTATGTGATAAGCTTTGAAGGGAAAAATTCATTCAGTAGAAACCTGTGGCACAGTTGATGGACCCGGAATACGTTTTGTAGTCTTCATGCAAGGTTGTCCTTTACGTTGCCAATATTGTCATAATCCTGATACTTGGCATTTGAAGGATGGTAAAGAGATAGATGTTGAAGAACTGATAATTCGAATAAAAAAAGTTAGACCTTATATGAAATTTTCAGGTGGTGGCGTAACAATTTCTGGCGGAGAAGCAACTATGCAAAAAAAGTTCGTTATAGAGCTTCTAAAACGTTGTAAAGAAGAAGGAATTCATACTGCCATCGATACCTCAGGATTTATTAGTTTAGACGACGCTAAAGAAATACTCACATATACAGACTTAGTTCTACTTGATATTAAGCATATTTCAGCTCAAAAACATAAACAACTAACAGGTGTTACGAATGAATTAACCTTACAATTAGCAAAATATTTGCATCACCATAAAATTCCATTTTGGATCCGATATGTCCTTGTACCTGGATTAACAGATGATATAGAAGACCTGTACGCATTACGAGCCTTTATAAATACAATTCCATCAGTGGAGAAAATAGAAGTATTACCATATCACACAATGGGCAAATATAAATGGTTAGAGCTGGGTTTAGAAGAACCTTTAAAAGGGGTTAAACCACCAACAGATAAACAAATTAAACTAGCTGAAGATATCTTGATAGCTGATCATTAACGAAATTAATAAACTTTGTAAATTAACATATTAAGGGGGAATTTATCCCCCTTACTTTTCTATTTTTATTACTTCAACTTGATAATAGTCTCCATCACTTAGTATTTGTATTTCCCCCTGTCTTTTTAGTACATAGACATCGATCCAAGATTCATTTAACCTTTCTAATACATCATCACTAATTTTATACAAATTGGGATCATTAGAAAAAATAATACCTACTTGTGCATCAACTTCTTCAAGAAATTCAGGGTTGGAGCCTATATTACTTCCAAAATCGCTTACCTTCAATATTTCTGATTTTAGTTGATATTTATCAATAAGCTTTAATTCTATTTCTTCGTTAATATCACTTGTGAAGAGAAATTTTACATTTTTATGAATTAATTGAAATACTAATGAATTTGCTTGTGGAGATAAAGATAATGGGTCACTTGGTGCCATTACAACAATTTTTACATTCGGGTATAACTTAATAACATCATCTTCTTTTAACATTTTGATCTCAAATTTCTGATTCTCTGGCAGCTTAAATTCTGAAGCAATCAATTCAGGAATATAAATGAAATCAACTGCATATTTATCGAGCACTGCATTTAATCCACCAATATGCTCTTCGCTGAAATTAGTTAAAATTATCCCCCGCAGCTTTGTTATTCCATGCATATTCATTAAAAGAATTAATTGTTCTGCGGATTCTATAGAACCTGTGTCAATTAAATAAAAATCATTTGTTGGGAGTTGTACAATAGTTGCCTCACCAATCGATAATGGCAAAAAACTAACTAGAAGTTCATTGTACTCTATGTTTTGTTGATTAGATTGAATATAATCAACATTGATATTGGGTACTTTTGATAAAGTAAAACTATGATAAAAGTTAAGAATTATAAAAAAGAGGATAATTAGCAAGACCAACTTAATGAGTTTCACTTGATCACCCTTTTGTCTTGTAATCTCATCCTCTTATATATATGAAAAATAATCCGTAATATTCTACTTAATTTATCCAATCATTAATGTTTTGGAGGAGCTTAGTAAATTGCTGATACTTAATATCTACATCTGGCAAAGAATTGATAAATGCTTTTCCATATCTAGATTCAACAATTCTTTTGTCAAAAACAATCACTACTCCTTTGTCTTTTTGCGTTCTAATTAATCTTCCAAAACCCTGTTTAAAACGAACTACTGCTTGGGGAACAGATAATTCCATAAACGGATTTTTTCGTTTTGCTCTTAAGCGTTCCGTCTTAGCCTCATGAATGGGGTGATTTGGGGGAGTAAATGGCAGACGTACAATCACTAGAGCACTCAGACTTTCTCCGGGTACATCTACACCTTCCCAAAAACTATTAGTACCAAGTAGTATCGTCTGTTTATCTGAAATAAAACGCTTGGTTAATTTGGAACGACTGTTACTATCTATTCCATGACCAAGTACTTTAATCTGATAAGGTTCTAAGATGATTTTCAATAAGTCATAAGTTTTTTGTAACATTTGATGAGATGTGAAAAGAACTAGGGTCCTTCCATTTAAAGAGATAGCTATATCTGCAATATTTTTTGCAAGATGTTCAATATATCTCTCCTCTGATACCTCTTGAATATTAGGAATATCTTTAGGAATACAAACTAATGCTTGTTCCTTATAATTGAATGGAGATGGAAGTTTAATCTTTCGTAGTTCCTCATCCTTAGAATCAAAACCAAACCAATTGCTTGCATAATTAAAAGAACCATTAACACTCAATGTAGCTGATGTTAATATAACACTATCCAATTTATCAAATAAAAACTCTTTTACAAATGAACCTACTTCTATCGGAGCAGCAAACAGATAAGAAAAAATCTTCTTTCTTTTAATAACTGTTTCAACCCAAAATACCATATTTAAATCATTAGCATGGTTCCACTCGGAAAAAGTTAGGCTTACTTCCCTTATCTCCTTTAAATATCCAGTAAAATCTACCAGTAAACTCTCCTCTACTTCAAGGTTTCTTAACTGTTGAATGATATCTTCCATTAAGTTCGCCCATTCAGTTAGATCAATAATGATATTTTCAGCTTGTTCTTGAATCTTTTCCCACTCTTTCCTCTGTTTTACCCTTTCAACTATTCTCAATGTTTTTCGGTTTGAATCTTGATTTTTTACAAACTGATCAACAAATTCTCCCAATAAATTAAAATAGTCTTGAATATTTGACTCTACTTTTGAAATTAAAGGAATAACATTATTCTTAATTTTATTTGCAATCACAAATTGATCAGGATCTTGAGATTGATAAAAATCATTCATCGCTTTTACTAAAAAGCCAGTTTTTCCATCTTTATAGTATTTTTGTATAAAATAGCTAAATTGATATTGGTTTAATTCAAATCCCAAATGTTTAGTAGCAACCTCTTCAAATTGATGTGCCTCATCAATAACCAAGTAATTAAATCCCGGTAATATCCGATTATCCGCTTTTAGGTTTGTTAATAAAAGTGAATGGTTAGTAATAATTAAATCAGCTGTTTGCGCTCTTTGTCTGGCTCGATGGTAAAAACAGCTTCTAAACCATGGACACATATGATTTAAACAGGAGTCTGGATCACTACTTATCTCATTCCACAGACTTCGCCCAGTTTGGGAGAGATTAATTTCTTCGACGTCACCAGTTTTAGTCAATGTCACCCAAGTTAACACCTGTCCTAAATCGGTCATACCATCAATGCTAAGATTGATTTGGTTGACCTGCATAAGGTGTTGTTCAAATTTTCTTAAACATAGGTAATTGCTTCTTCCCTTAAGAATGGTAGCTGAAAAATCAAAGGGAAGTATTTTTTTTAATAAAGGTATATCCCTTTGAAATAATTG
Source organism: Vulcanibacillus modesticaldus (assembly GCF_001730235.1). Taxonomy (GTDB): domain Bacteria; phylum Bacillota; class Bacilli; order Tepidibacillales; family Tepidibacillaceae; genus Vulcanibacillus; species Vulcanibacillus modesticaldus. The sequence continues at coordinate 57,665 of NZ_MIJF01000035.1, forward strand.
TTCCTGTAGGTTAATTGTATGTGTTGCAATAACTATCTTTTCATTTTGTTGTTTAGTCCAAAATACTGATGGTATCAAATAGGCTAAAGACTTGCCTGTACCCGTTCCTGCCTCAACCATAAGATGAGTTTGATCTAAAAATGCATTCCATACCTCATTAGACATACCTTTTTGTGCAGGTCTTAATTCAAAATTAGGAAAATTGTTAAATAATAATCCATTCTCATCAAACATTGATTCAAACTGAATTTGATCAAATTCATATTCTTGATTTTCTTGGTACTCCTCTTCAGTCATTAACAGAGCAAGTTGATTTATTATCATAAATCTATCATCATTTTCTTGATAATTATTCAATTTTTTGGCTATTATATCCTCTATAATGAAACTTAAGTCCTGATTATTACTTTGGGCTAATTGATGTAACCTTTGAAGATAAACAAGAGGCATTTCATTTAACTGTGCTAACAATTGAAGTAATAGCTTTGCAGTCGCCATAGAATCCTCATCAGCCCGATGTGGTCTATCAAGGGAGATTTCCAATTCATCAGCAATCAATTCTAACTTGTAGCTTTGAGCCATCGGCAATAAGATGCGAGAAAGTTGGAGAGTATCGATAATTAAACCTGAAAAAGGCATATATCCCAAATCTTCAAGGGTATTTTGAATAAAAGCTATATCAAATACAGCATTATGAGCTACAAAAATAGAACCCTCTAACATTGGTAACAATTTCAGCATAACTTCCTCGATTGTTGGAGCATCCTTCAACTTCTCAGGTGTAATACCAGTTAACTCTTGAAGAAAAGGTGGAATTTCTCGATCTGTATAGACAAAGGAGCTGAATACATCTTTAATTTCGTGATCTTCAATTAATACCGCTCCAACTTGAATGATTTTATCGATATCAGGTCTGTTACCTGTTGTTTCAAGATCAACTACGATATAACGGTTCAAATTCGTCACCTCGAAATCTATTACAAAATACGACATTAATTACATTAGTGCTTTTACTATCTTAATCCAATCTTTTATACCATACAAGTAAAAAAAATAAAAAATTGCTAATAAACATTTGAACAATAAAAAAGCCATTAAAAATGAAAGTGTATTATCTTTCATCTTTAATGACCTATATGATTTAAAGAAAATAATTTAATCAGAAAACGATAGGAATGTAGCCTTCCTTAATAAAATCAGATATCAATGCTCCTACATAGTCAATCCGATATCCTAATTTTTCTAGATCATTTGAGATTTCCTCATTATCCGAAATAAATTTACATGCTACAGGGGTCTGATATTTAAGAATTTTAGACGACAACTCTTGTAACTCTTGGTCCTGTGATATCAATTTTTCACTTGGGCCAAAAAAGACTACTTTGACATCATCTAACCATTTGTTTTTGAGGGCATTAGCAGCATACATCATTCCCGTTAATGCTTTTTCCTTTTCTCCAGTAGATATAATGATTACTACTTTACTACTCATCACCATTCTCCTCTCACATCAATTTATCTCCTTAACACAGCCTCTATCATTGCATGTTGTTCAATTGGTCCATCACCATGCCTGTGTTTAGGCCCCCATCCTTCTTTATGATGTACAACTTTAAAATCCTTAAATAGATGAAGAATTTCTCCTTCTTCTAAAAATGTTCGGACACTTCTACCATCAGTATATGAATGTTTGCCTATTTTTCGCCATTCTTGTGAATATCTATTATAGGATGGGTCTGTTATGTATCATCAAAATTCATTTTTGCAACTCCTTTTTGTCAAATACTATCTTAACATTCTCCTTTGAATTTATTATATAAGAATTTTATCATCGATGTACACCGGTACAATATCATAGATATCCCTTTGCAAGCAGTATTTTAAATCTTCCTCAAAACCAATCTTTTTTAGCCACTTATAGTGCCTTGAATTAGAAAGTACTTTATGGAGATCATCTTTATTTGATTCGTACAGTATCTTCGTTGTTAATCCCAAATCTGTTGTCGTTATATCCTGCTTTTCACTGATAATAGAAATCAACATCCCCGCACATAGAGCATCATCCATTGAATACTTATTGTCTGTTCCAGAACAAACAATAACAGTATCTTTTCCTTCCTTTATCAATTGTTTTGCGACTGCAGATGCATTTAAAAAAGAGCCAATATAGATCTTATCTCCTTTCACAGAGGCTTTTATTGCCCTAGTTCCATTGGAAGTGGTAAGAATCACTTTTTTTTGTGCTACATTTACTTCAGTGTATAAAAGTGGTGAATTTCCAAAGTGAAAGCCTTCGATTGGGATTGCGTTCCTTTCACCACCCAATACCATTTCTATCTTACCTTCTTGATGATATATTCTCCAAGCTTCTTCAATACCCTCAACAGGTATAACATATTTTGCTTTATTCACCAGTGCTGTTACTATGACTGATGTGGCACGCAATACATCAATAACTACCACATTCTTTTCTTTGATTACTTCACCATTTACTTCAGCTGCAGAAACTATTACATCTATATTCATCACTATTCCTCCGATAAAAATACTTTTCTTACTTAAAAATCCTTCTTTTTTATGCTACTTTTTTAATTGTAAATATATTTTTTGATATTTTTTTTTGATAATACTATAAACTCTCCCCTTGCCTCTAGATCATCTGCTCTAATAACAGCTACATATTTCCCTTCTTTAGAATTTCCTCCAATTTTGATATCACAGGTAAACCGACCAGAATCATCAAATCTACAGCTTTTTTCTTTTATAAAACCACTTTTATAAGTAAGGGTAATGGTTGCCGCTCTATTTGGAGGACCATTGGCAATGATTCTTACAAACTTCCCACGCTGTACTGGTGATGATATGTAATCAAGGTATAGCTGACTGTCATTTAGTACTTCTGAACTTCTATTTTCTAGCTTTAACCTATCTCCTAACCAAACCCTTTCATAAACCTGTTCCTCAAAAATAAGCACCTTGCTTATAAAAGGGATTCGCAGTGGCATCTCATATTTTACTTCGATACCTAAATACGGTTGGTTAAGCTCTGTTAAGTTGGGCAAAATGACTTTTGTAACCTGTAAATTTTCAACTTTAATAATTTTGTCATCCATATATCGATCAACAATTGGTCGAACTGAATTGTTTAAGGGCAACAAATCAGCGTTCTCTTTAATCAGTTGTTCTATTTCAGATTTATCTCTAGTTATTGTGTTACTATATTTTTCCTCCACTAGAGCAAGGGGATACATATGGGTAGATATTTGTTTTACCGCCTCAGAAAGACCATTGTTTAAAGCTATTTCGACCGTAGTGATCTGTATCATAGTGATAAGAAATATTAGAAAACTTAAAAATACCGGCATAATAAGGGAAGCTTCAACTACCATGCTTCCTTCTTCTTTTTTGCTTAAAAACATTTCACCACTCCTAATATGACATTGCTGCAGTCTTGGTGATTATATAATCTTTCCCTCTGATTCTCCCATCAATTACCCCAATATAATTTAATGCACTCATAACACCTGTTAAAAACCACAACTCTATGGAGGTTGTTGTAGTTCCTCTAACATATGTAGCAATATATCTAAGGTCTTTATTGGTCTTGTATTGGATTACCGCTTGGATACGAGATAATTTATTCATCTTATTACTATGAATTAACAATAGTAGCCGCAAATAATCATCATAACCAAATTGCACTTTCAGTAATTTGTTCGCTAGAAAAACTTCCTCACCATTTATCATGTTAACAATATCTGAAATTGAACGAGAAATCCCATAACTAATAGCTCCCATTAAAATAGCTAGTGGATGAGATAGGGATCTAACCTTACTATCTGTAAATCCTTCCATCGTATTAATAGCTAATCTGATCAAAAATATATCTCTAAAAGCCTTGGAAATATTCCCTCCAACTGTATGAGAACCATACACTATATATTCTAATTCTTGTTGATTAAAACCTAATAAATCTGAAAGCTCATCTATTTTAAGCTGATCGTATTGTAGGTTAATATCCTTTTTATTTGGGATAGTTAATAAATCTTTTATATTTGAAGGATTGAAATGATTAAACTTACTATAGGCAAACTCATTAATATATAGTTCATTAGTAATTTTATCTATAAAATCAGCAAGATTAAGAAATAACTGATCCATCTCTTCCATCGCATCTTTAGAGACTTCTACCGGGTCAAGGTCTAAATTATTATCAATGGAATAGTCTTTAGTTGAATTAAAATCTAAATACTGAGAATAAAACTCTTCTACTCTATTAAAATCATCATCAATACTTTTAATCGTTTCCATAGCTTTAAATAAATCATTTATTGTTTGTAATTTTTTTGTTGCCGTTTTTTCCTGTTGCTCTATTTGATTTTTGTCTAATTGAAGCATATCCGCTATTTCTTGTTTTGTTTCAAAGATTTTGTTCCCTGATTGGCTATACTTTACAAATTCCTTACGATATTCACGATTTAATGATGATATTTGGCCGATTATTCCCTTCATCTGTTTAATAGTTTGATTTATTATGGCTTCACTAAGTTGATTATTATTTTCAAGATATATTGCTTGAGAAACCATCATTTGCAAATTTTCAATGTTTTCTACCATTTTCGCATATTTCCGCTTTTGTTCTGTTATATCTCCTTTTAAATTTTCAAAAAACTCATCTGTGATAACCAAGTCAGTTGTCCGCTCTAAATCATCAGTCACCTTTTTTAGCTCATTGATGGTTTTGTTTATTTCTGTTAAATTGTTTTTCTCATCATTAACTTTATCATATTGGTTTTTATCTTGGTTTAAATTGTTATCAGAAATTACTGATTTTATCTGTTTATTCGCTTTGGAAGCGTTATCTAATCTTTCTACAGCATCAAACAAGTATTCGTTATGTTTTTCCAAAATTGAATGGTAATCGTCATAAATGTTTTGGATTGTTTCTGTTGCTTTATTTTGGTATAACTTAATCTTTTTCTTAAGTTGTTCAAGATTTTCTTCTTTTTCTACTGACAAATTCATATATTCGATATAATCTTTAACGTACTCTTTGTAATTATCCACAATATAATCCAGATCCTCTAAGCTACTAATACTTTGACTTTTGACCAAATCGGCACTTTTCATTTGATATTGTATAGTTTCTTCTAACAATACTTGTCTTAATTCATATTGATCCTTAATATTTTTTAAGACAACGGTAGTTTTAGATGCTTCTTTCATTACAAGAGAAAGGCCTTTGAAATATGATAATAACTCTAAAGTAAAATCGACTGGAGCTTTATATTTCATTTCCTCCATTATTTGTTGTTCAAAGACCTCATGATATCCCAATTGATGATCAAGTTCTACAGAAATACTATCCTTCACAATCTTAGTTTCAATAAGATTAAAATATCCCGGTGATGTTTGCAAATTCTTCTCTACAACATAAGTGAAGATATCTTTTTCGTCACCACTAAATCCAAACAAGCCATAAGTATTATATAAATCAGAATCATATGATGAAAGGACAGATCTAACTGCTGCCTGTACCGTTCTCTCTGATTGATTCTTAGCCGCCAAAATTCTAGCATAATCTATAAGAACAGCATTAAAAATGAAAATAACGGTTACCACCATGATTAAAAATATTGATACTGAACCCCGCTCAGATTGGAATAAATGTTTACTATTCATCGTCCTATTTCCTTTTCCCTTTGCTTTCTTAAAATCTTGTTTATAAGTTCTTTTTGTTGATTAAATTTTTGTGAATAGTTAATTATCAGATCAACACTACGAATATATTCTACAGGGTCTGTAGTAGTTGAATAAGCCATTACTTCAATTTTATTTCCAATCAATCGACTAACGAAACTCGGTACTTTTATCAATCTATCTAATTTAACAATGACTTTATCTTCATAAATGTTTTTTTGAAAAATTATATTACCACCGATCCCATTTGGGATAACTCTGGACATGATAGCAAGCTTTTTCTCGGATAAATCTATGGGTTCATAGCTATCTTTAATTGTTATATTTATTGTTCGATTATCCTCGTATGTAGACAATAATTTGTTCAGAACCCGATCTCCCGTTAATCTCCAATATAGTCCGTCAGTTTCTTCCATTTGATACTCACCAGTGATCGGATCTTTATGACTATTATTCCAATTAAAGGCTACCCGATCAGCAGCTTGAGTAGCGACATAATAAAGTAATACTTTTTGATAAGCAATAACACTAAGGAAAATTAATAATACTATAAAGAGAAAAATAATTGGAAAAATCAAGGAAGCTTCAACAGTGAAGCTCCCTTTTTCTTTTTTTTGAAGTCTATACAGCGAATTAGACATTTTAAAATATTTCATTCTACCATTCCTAAAAATTCGAGATATTACTATCAGATTTATTTAATAATGTTTCAACCCAATCAAAGATTTTTCCTCTAAACAAAAGGGCTACGCCTACTAACACTGTTACAATTAAAAGAATTTCTAGCGTCCCTAGCCCCTCTTCTTTGCTCCAAAAACGATAAATCCAATATTTTAATAACGTCATTCAAATCCTCCTTATTTATAAAATTTAAAAAAAGGTTTCTATGGACTACACCTATCGTTACACTAAAAAAGCATGATCGACGGAGTTGCAATAATTAATAATACGACTATAAATATTAAAACCATGGGAAATACAAGTTTTGATGATGCTTTTTCGCCTAGTATTCTGGCTAAAACCATTCTTTTTTCCCATAACTCTTTAGATAACTTAGATAATGCTAGAACTAACTCATCACTACCACGCCGATAGTTTAATAATATTGTTGTTGTAAAGATAGAAACCTCATGAACAGCCAATCTTTTACTTAATTCTTCAAGCGCTTGATTAAAGGGCAAATTATTTTTCAATTGATAAACCATTATTTGTAATTCTTTATACAAATAACTCTTTTCTGGATTCTTCTTTCTTTCTACACTCCGAATAATTGCTTGATGTAATGTTTCACCAGCATTTACTAATAGAGCTACCTTGTTTAAGAACTCAGGGAGCTCCAATACGATTGCTTCTTGTTTTTTTCTGATCTGCTTGTCCAATTCTTTTGATAATATTTCAGGAATAATGACTACTAAAAACAATCCAAAATAGATTAACATCATATCTTTATTAAGTAATGCAAAAACAATTGATAGAAATAATATTAATATATCTAAAGAAATGATTTGTGAAAGAAACATTTTTGTTTTTAATAGGCCATTTTTGTTACCATAAAGGATCAACATCTTTTGATTTATTTTAATAGTAAGTCGCGATAGTCTTCTCATTAAAGAAAATCTATCTATTAGATACAACGCCAATGGTGCCATAAATAAAAACTGAAACCCTTCACCATTCTCTTTGATAAAATCTTTATAGTTGTTACCTGACATCGCTAATCACACCTTAATATTCATAATCTTATTAGATAACCAGTAAGAGAATGCTAACAAGATTAATGAAATAGTCATAATAACAATACCTAATCCAAGTTGATATAAGGGTGCCATATAATCTGGAGAACTATAACTTATAAGACCTACAATTAAAAAAGGAGCAATACTTAAAATTTGTGCTTCTAGTTTTTTTTGAGCAATCAATATGGATATTTGCTGTTGAATCTCTAGTTTATCTCCAATTATATTAGAGGTTCTACGAATTACTTCTACCAAATTTCCCCCGGTTCTTTTTGTTGTAATAAAGACATCAGCAAAATTTGTAATATCTTCTATATCTGCCCTATTACTAAAGTCTCCAACAGCTTTTTCGATAGCTTGTCCATTTTGGACTCGCTGATTAATTATTTCAAACTCACGAATTATATAAGTGTTTGGGTCAGGATAAAGCATTCTTAAATCCTTAACTACTTCTTTAAAGGCATTCTCCACTGATTTACCAGCTACCAATGCTGATGATAAGGAATAGAGAGCTTGCTTAAATTGTAAAACAAGTTCTTGTTTCCGTTTTTCACTAAGTTTTTTTTGCTGTATTTTTTGATAATACAGACCAAAAATAGCTAAAATCGAAGATATGATCATACTTTGGTAAAAGATATAACCAATTACGAAGAAAACCATCCCAGCCATGATACTATAAAAAATACGTTCCTTTATTGACATCTGGTAGGTTGAATAATCTATTATAAGCTCATCCCGTAATTTTTCAGTTTTTCTAAAGATATTCATGATATTCACCTTTATCTCGGCTTTTAAATTAAAGCTTTAATTAGGTTTAGCACCTGATCACTATATGCTTTTTGATTTGTAAGCTGTTGCCCGTCTGTAATTGTTTTCCAATCAGGAATATATGGTAGATAACCATTTAGTTGAAATCCAAAGTCAGTGATATCATTTTTGGTATCTTGACCTAAAAATTTATTTAAGATAAAGCTTATCTTACGATAAAAATCTTGATATTCACTGTTAAAAGTATTTTTTAATTGATTTAACAATATAGTTGTTTTTTGCAACCCGATAATATCATCTAATAAAAGCCAGAGTACGTAGTTACTCTTATTCATTGAGCCTATAATCCTCTCGTTCAATGATGAATCTAAATCAATAATGATATAATCATAATTACCTATATTTACCAATGCGTCAATCAAAATTTCTATATCATTTTTACTCATCTCTTGTATCTCTTCTGGATATGAGAAATGCTCAAAATAATCTACTTTGAGGTTCAGATCATATTTTTTTAATGCCTCAATTTTTGAAACTAATTGCTCTTGATTTGTTTTAAGATAATATAGGAGCTTTGCAAAATCATTAGATCTCTTCGAAGAAAACAAAAATTCTGTTGATCCAAGATATTCTAAATTAAGATAAAATACATTCTTTTCTATCGTAGTTAATGTTTTTACGAGATTAACTGCTAAAGTAGTTTTGCCACTACCGCCAAGTGCGGAATATACGGATAGGACAGTCGTACGTTTTTTCCCTAAGAACTTCTTTTTAGCTTTGTCGTGGTTTTCAAGATATATTGAAAAAATTCGAGAAATCAGCTGATTTAGGGGTTGATATTTAAGGATGGTAGGAAAAGCGGATTCTTCATTGAGATGATCTAATTCTTCTAAGAGGATGATCACGTCTATTCCCGTTATTAATCTTTCATCGGGAACCAACTCAGGGTCTATAAGTAAGATATCTATATCTCTATTGGTTTTTAAATACCTTTCTAACATAGACTTTTGTGAAAAGGCCTTGATGATGAACTTATCTCCTAAGTCCGATTCTCTTAGATAAATTCTAAATAAGTCAATATACTCGACATCCTTATCTACTATTACAAGAACGATTCGATTTATACCACCTATGTTACGCACTCCTTTCTTTTTATATCAATTACATTTTTCTACTAAACATAACATTTCACCCATTAATTGTTACTTTGCTTAATAATTAATATTCTAAGTTAATTTTTGTATATTGTCACTATTTATTTTCAAAAAATTTAAAATGTTTTATCATTTATAAAAAACACTCAATGCTAAACATTGAGTGCAATTTATTAATACTAGTCTTTTAATCCTTTAATTGCAATTTGGCGATCTTTTGCTCCAAATACATATGAACCAGCAACAAGGACATTGGCGCCAGCTTCAACAACAGATTGATAGGTTTTGTTATTTATTCCCCCATCAACTTCAATATCAATCTCAAGTCCTTTTTCCCTGATCATTTCTTTCAACTTCTTGATTTTTGAAAGTGTGGCAGGAATAAATGCTTGTCCTCCAAATCCAGGATTTACTGTCATTAATAATATCATATCTAAATCCTCTAATAAATAATCTAACACGTTTAGTGACGTTGCCGGATTAATAGCCACACTAGCTTTTGCCCCTAAATTTTTTATTAAATGGATAGTCCTGTGCAAGTGAGTAGTAGCTTCGGCATGAACAGAAATTATATCGGCTCCACTTTTTACGAAATTCTCTATATATCTTTCAGGAGTATCAATCATTAAATGGACATCTAATGGTAATTTAGTAATCGGCTTAATCGATTCAACTACTAATGGCCCAATTGTAATATTGGGTACAAAATGACCATCCATAACATCTACATGAATTAAATCGGCTCCGCCTTTTTCTACTGAAGCTATTTCCTCTCCCAATCTTGAAAAATCAGCTGATAGGATCGATGGTGCTACTTTTATCACGAATAATTACCTCCATTTTCTTTCTTCAAGCTCCACAATTTCTTTTAAAAATTCCAAATAATGCTCATAACGTTCTTTGTTAATTTGGCCTTCTTCTACAGCTTCTTTTACAGCACATCCTGGTTCACTTAAATGTAAACATCCTCTGAATCGACATTGGGTAGACAATTCGGCAATCTCAATAAAATATTTATCCAATTCCTTAGAATTTATACCATGAAAGTCTAATGAGCTGAATCCAGGTGTATCAGCTACTGTCCCCCCACTTGGGAGCGTAATTAATTGAACAACTCTTGTAGTATGCTTACCCCGACCAAGCTTTTGACTGATATTCGCGGTTTCTAGATATAATTCTGGTGAGATAGTATTTAAAAGTGTTGATTTTCCTACGCCAGATTGTCCTGAAAAAACGGAAACCTTCCCCTTTAACACCTCTTTAATTTCGGTTATTCCCACACCCAATTTACTTGTTCTTATTACTTGGTAACCTATATCTTCATACACTTTTAATTTTGAATTTAGTTCATCCATATCTTCAACCAAGTCCAATTTTGTGATGCAAATAATTGGTTTGATATTTGCTTGTTCAACAAGTACCAAAAACCTATCTAATAACAATGAACTGAAATTTGGTTCTTTAGCAGAAAAAACTAATATTGCCTGGTCAACATTACTTATCTGTGGTCTAATTAATTCGTTTTTTCTCGGCTTAATTTCCGTGATTAAACCTTTATTATCATCAACCTTTTCAAAAACAACATAGTCTCCTACAACTGGGGTTAGTTTACGCTTTTTAAAGACACCTCTAGCTTTGCACTCCCATATATTATTTTCTGATTTTACGTAATAAAAACTACTTAACGCACGAATGATTTGCCCTTCAGGCATAAATTACCTCCATGTCTTTAGTAATAATCTACTGTTTTTTTGAGATAAAGTTTTCCGTCTTTATAGACACTAATCGTACCTTTATGACCTGGCAGTAAGATCAACTCTATTTGGTCATAAAATTTAGAGCCCGTTACGTTTTCTTTTTTCCAAACAATGTCTCTTTCCCTAGAATCTCTTATAACTATCGTAATCTCCGCTTGTTGATCTCCGTTTAAAGGAACTAGAATATCACTGTAGATCGATTTAGCATCTTGAGGATATCCCAGACTAATATACAGATCTACTTTATCACCTATTGTTACCTCACGTCCGGGATCAAAAGGAAATTGTCGATATACCTTTCCCTTATCCTGTTCAAAAGTAAAGTCTTTTTTTATTTCACCAATCTCTAAATCATATTTTAATAAAATAGCTCTAGCTTCAGATTCAGTTAGGCCGATTAGGTTAGGCATTTCAAACTTCTCTTTTCCTTTACTAATAAATAACAATATTTTTGTTTCATCGGGAATCACTAATTCTTCTGGTAATGGTTCCTGTCTGAAAACCTCACCGCTAGGAGCTTTATCACTATATGCATCAATAATTTCTACATTAGTGAATCCTTGTTGTTGTAAAATAAAAGAAGCAGTATTTCTCTGTTTATTTATTAGATTTGGCATTGCCACTTTTTCTTTTCCTAAACTAACAAATAATGTAACCTCTTGATTCACCTTAATAACACTACCTTGTGATGGCTCTTGTTTTATCACAAGTCCTTTTTCTACATTTGAGTCAAAACGTTCTACAATCTGATAATTTAGATTTAAATCATTTAAAATCTTCACCGCATCATCTTTGTTTTTCAATTCAAGGGCTGGTACTTTTACTTCAGGCACAATAAATTTATCCACAATACTTTGAAATCCGTATACGCCTAACAAAATAAATGAAATAACGATAAAAACGATTGTAAGTTTACTTAAGATACTTCGTTTTCTCTCTCTCCTAGAATGCTTACTAAAGGTAGTATGTTCATTATCATCAATTTCTTTTAATGCTGGAATAATCATCGTTTCTTGATCATCTATCAAATCATCTTCGTCAACCTGAAATTGAGGTTCGTTTACTCTATCAAGATTTAGAGCGGTTTGTAAATCAATAAGCATTTCCTTAGCTGAAGAATAACGCTTTGTTGGGTCTTTCACTAAAGCTTTTAAGATGATATTTTCTACACTTTGTGGAATATTGGGATCAATTTCCTTTGGATAAATAAAATCTTCTTGCAGATGTTTTAGAGCAACAGAAATGGGACTATCTCCTGAAAAAGGTAATTTCCCTGTAACCATTTCGTACAGTACTATTCCAAGTGAATAAAGATCCGTCTTCTCATCTGTCCATCCACCCCTTGCCTGCTCTGGAGAGAGATAGTGAACAGAACCTAACACTGAACTAGTATGGGTAATAGTTGCCTCAGAAACAGCCCTAGCAATTCCGAAATCGGTAACTTTTACCTCACCGTGATAACCGATCAAAATATTATGGGGTTTTATATCACGATGAACTATATGATTTTGGTGTGCGTGATCTAAGGCTGAACAGATTTTTTCGGCAATATCTAAAGCTTCTTTTACCGGTAAACGTCCTTTTTTACGAATTAAATCTTTTAATGTGAAACCCTCAACATATTCCATAACAATGTAGTGGATATCTTTATCTTTCTCTTCACCTACATCATAAATAGCAACTACATTTTTATGGGACAAACTTGCAGCAGCATGGGCTTCTCTTTGGAATCTTTTAATAAATTCATTATCATGGGCGTACTGCTGACGTAATATCTTAACTGCTACTTCACGGAGTAGTATTTGATCTAAAGCTCGATAAACGTCAGCCATCCCTCCTCCGCCAATCTTTTCCAAAAGTTTGTATCTATGGCCTAGAATAGTACCTATCAAAGAGTTCACCTCTTTTCTAATCTAATATTAGTGGCAAACCAATATTATGGAAATATTATCTTCTCCACCTGCATCAATAGCTAAGGATAACAAGTAATCAGTTTTATTCTCTATTGACACATCTTTTTGATTCAAAACTTCAAATATCTTCTCGTCCGAAACATGATTTGTTAAACCATCAGAACATAACAAAAGGGTCTGATCCTTTTCCCAATGGATTAGACAAATATCAACTTTAACTTTTTCCTCCGTACCTAAAGCTCTGGTCAAAATATTTTTCTTAGGATGCGTCATCGCTTCTTCTTGGGTTAGTTGCCCTTCCTTTACAAGTTCATTAACCAATGAATGATCCTCTGTTAATTGACGAATATTATTATCATCAACTAAGTAAGCTCTGCTATCACCAATATGTCCTAAAATGATCCATTCTGGACTAATAATCGAAGCAAGAATAGTCGTACCCATGCCTCTATAACCATCATTATTTAAAGATTGTTTATATACTTCTCCATTAGCCTTATGTATCGCTTTTTCTAAAGCAAGTTGATACCCTTCTATCGATAAATTGTTACTCATAATTTGGTGAATCTCATGATATATAACTTCAACTGCTGTCTTACTAGCGATCTCTCCAGCTTGATGTCCCCCCATACCATCAGCCACAATGGCGACAAGCAATCCATTTGGATAAGGATCACTAACAAATATATAGTCCTCGTTAATAGCCCTTACTTTTCCTACGTCAGTTCGAACCGCAGCTTGCAAGCCCCTCACCTCATAATTTAAATTCATTATTTATATGTTTAGCCCTTAATTGACCACATGCTGCTTCAATATCTCCACCTTGTTCTCTCCTTATGGTCACATTGATGTTATGTCTTTCTAAAATACTCTTAAAATTGTATATTTGCTTTTTGGACGTTCTAACAAAATCTCTTTCTGAAACATAATTTACCGGTATTAAATTTACGTGACATTTAATATCCTTAATTAATCTTGCCAATTCTTCAGCATGTACATCTTGATCATTCACATTTCCCATTAAAGAATATTCAAAAGTAACTCTTCTATTAGTAGTATTCACATAATAGCGACATGCGTCCATTAATTCTGATAATGAATATTTTTTATTGATGGGCATAATTTTTGACCTTAATTCATCATTTGGAGCATGTAGAGAAATCGCCAAAACAACTTGCCATTTTAAATCAGCAAATTCAAATATTTTAGGTACAATACCACTTGTTGATAAGGAAATATGTCTTTGTCCAATGTTTAATCCTTTTTCATCGTTAATTATCCTGATAAATTTTATTGTTTCGTCATAATTGTCAAAAGGTTCACCTGAACCCATAACCACTACACTACTTACCCTATCATTTTCTTTATCTAATATTTTTTGTGATTCCAATACTTGTGCAACTATTTCTCCAGCCGTTAAATTCCTAGCAACGCCTCCTATAGTCGAAGCACAAAACGTACACCCCATCCTGCAGCCAACTTGAGTAGACACACAAACACTATTACCATAACCATGTCTCATAATAACTGTTTCAATGGCGTGTCCATCTAATAGTTGAAATAAAAACTTTATTGTTCCATCACTAGAAATATGTTGATCAATAATACGTAAAACTTGAAATTCAAAACTTTGATCTAATTTATTACGAAGTTCTTTAGATAAGTTGGTCATCTCATCAATCGAACTGATTCTTTTGACGTATAACCAATCAAAAATTTGCTTTGCTCGATACGTTGGTTCACCGTTTTCTTTCAACCAAGTGCTCCAATCTTCAATTGTAAGATCGTAAATATTTCTCTTGTTCATTGTTAATCACCACTAATTTTATCATATAAAAAATAAAATTCCTTAAAATTTATTAAGAAAATTAGATATTTTTTACATTTTTTTGATTAGACGACTAATAAAAAATCCATCAGTATTAAAATGTTGAGGCAAAATTTGGATCATGCCTGAACTTGCATCTATCTTTTCATTAACTATATCGGGTAAAAATGAGGGCAAAGAGTGATCAAATTGAAATTCAGGATGTTTTTCGATAAATTTTTTCACCATCTCCTGATTTTCCTCTCTAACCAATGTACAGGTACTATAAACCAATACCCCACCTGATTTTAACAAAGGTGCAACTTCTTCAAGGATTTCTTCTTGTACCTGTACTAAATCTTTTATATCTTTTTCTGCTTTTACCCATTTAAGATCGGGTTTTCTGCGAATGACACCTAATCCAGAACAGGGCACGTCTAACAATATTCGATCAAATATCTGTCGATAATGATTATTTAATTCTCTAGCGTCTGACTGAATTGTTTCGATTATATCGATTCCTAATCTTTCTTGATGCTCATTAATTAATTTGATCTTATGTTTATGTAAGTCAGAAGCGATAATTCTGCCCTTGTTTTGCATTTTTTCAGCAATATGTGTCGTTTTCCCTCCAGGTGCAGCTGTTGCATCTAACACTACCATATTTGGTTTTGGTGCTAAGACTTCTGCCACTAACATTGAACTTTCATCTTGAACTGAAAATAATCCCTCTTTATACCACTTAGTATGAGCTAAATTTCCTCCACCTTTAATTCTAATCCCCTGTTCTGACAAAAGTGATGGGTTAATTTCTACTCCTTCACCAAGTTCATTCTTTAAAATTTTGATCATTTCATCTTTAGTTGTTTTTAAGGTATTCACTCTTATCGAGTGATATGGAGCTAGATTATTAACCCTGCAAATATCTATCGTTTCCTCAATGCCAAAATTA
The DNA here is from genome assembly GCF_001730235.1 of Vulcanibacillus modesticaldus. GTDB lineage: Bacteria > Bacillota > Bacilli > Tepidibacillales > Tepidibacillaceae > Vulcanibacillus > Vulcanibacillus modesticaldus. Next base: position 73,452 of record NZ_MIJF01000035.1, read on the forward strand.
TCGATATATAATTCAACCAACCATTCTGGATGTGAATACTCTAGGGCGATTCTTTTGGCTGTTGGTAGATCATCTGGTATTCTTATCTCTTCTTTATTCCTTAGAATGTTTCTTAAGACACCATTTACCATGCCAGAAATACCTTTATGTCCCCACTTTTTTGCGATATTAACCGCTTCGTTTACAGCAGCATGGGGTGGAATCCGATCTAGGTACCATATTTGATAGATACTTAGACGTAACAGATTTCTAACCCAAACATCTAACTTGCTTATTTTTGTCTTAAGATACATCTGTATTATCCAATCAATTGTATTGAGATGTTGAATCGTACCATAAATCATTTCAGTAGCAAAATTAATATCTGTTCTAGATAATTTTATCTTTTGTAAAGACTGATTCAATTGTAGATTACTATAAGACTTTTCTTTATCTATTTTCGTTAAAACCTCTAAAGCTAACTCTCTTGCAGTCTTAATTTTCTTCATTAAATTCACCTAATTTTTCGCCGATAGAAATTTTTGCACCTTGTAAATAGGAAACTATGTCCATCTTTCTCTTACCCGCAGGTTGCACTTCTTTCAAACTTAAACCACCATCTTTAGTAGCAATAATCAATTTATTTTTTTCAATTTGAAGAACTGTTCCTGGCTCTTGATCATGATTGATGGATAGCATATCAGCCCACCAAATCTTAAACACTTCATTATTTAAATATGTAAAAGCTACTGGCCAAGGATTTAAACCTCTAATTTGATTGAAAATTTGTTCACTTGTTTTGTTCCAGTCGATTAGTTCGTCTTCCCTCTTTAACATCGGTGCATATGTGGCCAAATTATCATCCTGTGGCAGTGGTGTAACTTCACCTTTCTCAATCGCTTTTAATGTCTCAATTAAAAGTTTTGAACCAGCAATACTTAATTTATCGTGCAAACTTCCAACAGTATCATCTTTTTCGATTGGGACTTTAACTTGAGATAAGATATCTCCTGCATCTAATTCCTTAACCATATACATAATTGTTATTCCAGTTTCCTTTTCTCCCTGAATAATACTCTGATGAATAGGAGCTGCCCCACGATATTTTGGTAATAGGGAAGCATGAACATTGATTGCCTTATATTTTGGGGTTTCCAGAAGCTCTACAGGTATAATTTGACCATATGCAGCAGTAACTATAATATCTGGTTTCCAAGCTAAAATCCGTTCAATAGCTTCTTGATGCTTAATTTTCCCAGGTTGATAAATTTCAATGCCTAATTTTTCTGCTAATATTTTTACTGGAGACTTTGTAATAACCTGTTTACGACCCTTTGGTTTGTCAGGTTGAGTAACTACACCAACTACTTCATAGCCTGAATCAACAATACTTTGTAAACATGGCACTGCAAAATCTGGTGTACCCATAAAAACTATACGCATTAATACCACTCCCTGTATATTTAGGATATTTAATTCCATAATTAACGCTATAGCATCTACCTGCCATAGCGTCATCATAGTACTGATATTCTATTGCAAATGTACTATTAAAAAAGCATTACATATTCATATCATCACGATCGTAATATTCTTCAGCTAAATCCGTAAATAATATGCCATCTAAATGATCTATCTCATGTTGTAATGCCCGTGCTAGAAGCCCTTCACCTTCGATCACAAATTCTTGTCCATTGCGATCAAGTGCTTTCACTTTAACACGTTCAGCACGTTTAACCCTGCCTAAAACACCAGGCACACTTAGACAACCTTCCGGTCCAACCTGTTCTCCATCCTTTTCTATTATTTCAGGGTTAATTAATTCAATTAAACCTTCCCCTACATCTATTACAACTACCCTTTTTAATATAGAAATTTGGGGAGCAGCTAATCCTACTCCTTCTGCATCATACATCGTTTCAGCCATGTCGTCTAGTAATTTGTGAATCCTTGGAGTAATCTCTTTTACAGGTTTAGAAATTTCCCTTAACAATGGGTCAGTATCTTTAATAATGACACGAATCGCCATTATTATACGCCTCCTTTACATTAACACATAAGGATCTACATCTACACTTATTAATAAGTTACGATCCTTTAATCCTTCAATCAATAGACTAATTGTTTGATTAACCTTATTTAAAGTTGATGATTCATCATTATATTTTATCATGCATTGGAACCTATTTCTATCTTTTATCCTTGAGATAGGTGACGTAACCGGACCCAAAATTTCTACGTCTCTGGAAACAAGCCTATTTAACTCTTTTACGAAAAGTTGACTAGCTTTCATAACATTCGGCAATTGTTGATGGCTGAAATGAACAACAATTAACTTTCTAAAAGGTGGATAATCCATCATCTTTCTCTGCTTCAGCTCTTGTTTATAAAAGGATTGAAAATCATGATTGCTGGCATATTGAATACTATAGTGTTCAGGTGTATAGGTTTGAATTACTACATCTCCAGACAGATGGTGTCTTCCAGCCCTGCCACTTACTTGAGTTAGTAATTGAAATGTCCTCTCGGCTGCTCTAAAATCAGGAAGTCTTAACAAAGTATCTGCAGCAATCACTCCTACTAATGTTACTTTTTCAAAGTCTAACCCCTTGGCGATCATTTGTGTTCCCAACAAAATGTCTGCTTCATGCTTTCTAAAGGAAGCTAATAATTTATCATGAGCTCCTTTTTTGCTTGTAGTGTCCACATCCATCCTGATAACTCTTACACCGGGAAATCTTTTTACTAATTCCTCTTCAACCTTTTGTGTGCCTGTTCCGAAATACCTAATATGTTTGCTTCCGCATTCAGGACAATTTTGGGGATCAGATACAGTATATCCACAATAGTGACACCTCAAAACTCTATTTGTATGATGATAGGTAAGTGATATTTCACAATGAGGGCACTTCATAACATATCCGCAAGATCGACACATAACAAAGGTGGAATAACCCCGCCGATTGAGGAATAGAACGATTTGTTCTTGTTTATTTAAACGATCGTCTATTTTTTCTTGTAAGGTTTGACTAAACATCGAACGATTACCGACTCTTAATTCATCCCTCATATCAACTAACTCTATTTTAGGCATTTTTCTACCTAAAATACGATTGGGCAATTCCAACAGATAATACTGGTTATTTTGGGCATTGAAATAAGATTCCATCGAAGGTGTAGCACTTCCTAGTACTAAGACCGCATTATGATAACTAGCCCGCCATTTGGCAACTTCCCTAACATGATATTTGGGATTTTCTTCTTGTTTATAGGAACTTTCATGCTCTTCATCAATTATGATCAATCCGAGATTCCTAACTGGAGCAAAAATTGCCGATCTAGCACCGATAATAATCTTAGCATCACCACGTTGTATTCTTCGCCATTCATCAAGTTTTTCTCCTTGGGATAAACGACTATGAATCACAGCAACTAATGAACCAAAACGCCCCTTAAATCTTTCAACCATTTGAGAAGTTAATGATATTTCAGGTACAAGAACGATCGAATCTTTTCCTTCTTTTAATACTTCCTCAATTGATTGAAGGTAGATTTCGGTTTTACCACTACCTGTTACCCCATGTAACAAGAATGGCTTTATCTCCTCACCATTAAAAGAGGAAACTATTTTCCTTAATACTTGCTCCTGTTCAACAGTTAAGGTAACTCTTTTATCTTGAAAATTTCTATCTTTATATGGATCCCTAGCTGTTTCTTTTTTTATCACTTCTAAATACCCTTTTTTCACCAAAGATTGGATTGTTGAGCGATTAATATTTAACTTTGACATTAAAGTGGAGAGGGATACTTCATTTATTTGATTAAATAAAAAATATTCCAAAACTTCCCTTTGTTTTCTAGCCTGTTTCGACAGTTCAGCTATTTCTAATAACAAATGTTCATTAGATAATTTTAACTTGAGAAAACTTATCTTTTTGCTAGTCCCTTTATCAACAAAATCTCTCTTTAGCTCTAATAGCCCAAATTGTAACATTTGTTGAATCAAATGTTTTTCGTTAGAGAAATGATCGATTAGTATCGATTGTTTTATTGGCTGATTTTTAGCAACCCATTCTATTATTTCCAACTCTTTCAAGGAAATATTGTCTTTTTCTATCTCATCATTAACTAAAATATATTGTTCCATTTTGGTCTTCAAAGCAGTGGGAATCAACATTTGTAAAACCCTAAAAAGATGGCTTGAATAGTAATTACTCATCCAACTTCCCAATTGAATTAATTCTTCAGTCAAAGATGGTATTATATCTAGATTTTCCTTAATGGGCTTAACGTTTTTTACTCTTGTTGTAGACTTAATTTCTATTACAAAACCCTGAGTAACCCTCGACCCAAGAGGAACGATCACACGACAACCTTTCTTTAAAGTTGGTAATAATGAATCTGGAACCAGATAATCAAAACCATGATGTCTCATATCTGGGATATCTATTACTACTTTCGCATACACTATCTCTCTTTTCCTTCCAATTGAGATTTGACTGTTGATAAAATACGATCAGCCAATTCTTTTTTACTCAATTTTGGATATGAGATTTCTTTACCTGATTTAGTAATCAATGTTATAACATTTGTATCTTGTTCAAAGCCAGCACCTTCTGTTAAAACATTATTGGCAACAATCATATCCATGTTTTTCTTTTCAAGTTTACGTTTAGCATTAATAATCAAATCACTTGTTTCTGCACTAAACCCGATGAAAAATTGATTTTCATTCTTTCTTTTGCCAACTTCTAAGGCAATATCCGTAGTTCGTTCCATCTCAATGATCCAAGGGCCTTCTTGTTTCTTAAATTTTTCTTGATATACTGTTTTAGGACGATAGTCTGCCACTGCCGCTGCCTTGATGATTATATCTGCGTCACTTAAATTATTCATCACTGCATGATACATCTCTTCTGCTGTTTCAACTGAAATTAATTTTACTCCCGCAGGAGGATTTAAATTGGTTTTTCCTGAAATTAAAATAACTTCTCCGCCACGTTTAATGGCTGCCTCAGCTAAAGCATATCCCATCTTACCTGTAGAACGATTGGTAAAAAAACGAACAGGATCAACAGGTTCTCTAGTAGCTCCAGCAGTAATAAGAAATTTTTTACCTTCAAAATCATTACGATTATTAAAAAACTCCTCAACCATTTGGACTATATCATCAGGTTCAGGAAACCTACCTTTACCTGAATAACCTTCAGCTAAATAACCTTCTACTGGCTCAATTATATGTACTCCTCTTGATTTCAATAGCTTGATATTTTCTTGAACAGTTTGATGATTATACATATTAACGTTCATCGCTGGAGCCATAATTATTGGTGATGTTACAGCCAAAAGAATTGTCGATAACATATCATCAGCTATCCCATGGGCAGCTTTAGCAATAAAATTAGCAGTTGCGGGTGCTATAAGTACTAAATCAGCATTATCAGCTATATTTATATGGGCCACGACATTAGGGTTAGTTTCATCAAAAGTATCTACATAAACATGGTTTTTAGAAAGAACTTGCAATGTTAATGGCGGAATAATTTTAGTAGCTGATTCTGTCATTATAACTTGAACATTAACACCCTTTTTAGTTAAGGCACTGGCAATCGAAGCAGCTTTATAAGCAGCGATACCACCTGTTATTCCAAGAATTATATTTTTACCTTTCAAAGTCCTCACTCCCTAGAAAAAAATAACAACCAAGAGGGTTGTTATTTTGATTGCTTATTTATTCTCAAGAATTAGTCTGTCGGAAAAAATTTCTTCTAATGCCATACCGACATATTTCTTAGACTTTGGAGCGTCAATCAACAAAGTATCTCCGTTCTTTAAATCACGAGTCCTTCTTGCAGTCGCAACTACTAATGAGTATTTGCTATCTACTTTTTCTAATAATTTATCGATTGATGGATATAACATTACAATTCCTCCTTTAACCACTGTTCATAGTATGGTAAAATGCGATCCTTTCGAAGACGTTCAGCTTCAATAATAGATTGGATTCTTTTCACAGCATTAGGTACCTCATCATTAACAACCGCATAATCATAGTACTTCATCATTTGCAACTCATCTTTGGCAATACTCATTCTACTTTTAATAATATCCTCAGTCTCTGTTCCCCGATAAAAAATGCGATTTTTTAATTCCGCGAAAGATGGAGGGATTAAGAATACGAAAATGCCCTCAGGATATTTTTCCTTGACTTTTAAAGCACCTTGTACTTCTATTTCCAAAATAATATCTTTTCCTTCTTCAAGGGTTTCCTCAACAAATGTTCGAGGCGTACCATAGTAATTCCCACAATATTCTGCCCATTCAAGAAGTTGATCTTTTTTTATCATTTCCTCAAACTCATCTTTTGTTTTAAAAAAATAATTAACCCCGTCAACCTCTCCTACACGAGGCTTTCTAGTTGTTGCAGACACAGAATAGATTATATCTTTTTGTTTTTCTCTAAGATATGAGCACACAGTACCTTTTCCTACTCCAGATGGGCCTGATAGCACAATTAACAAACCTTTTTGTTTAAACATAAATTACACTCCTAGATCTAATCTTCCCCAATTTCATCTTTTTCAACTAAACGATGAGCTACAGTTTCCGGTTGAACCGCTGATAATATCACATGATCACTATCAGTTATAATTACTGCCCGAGTTCTTCTACCGTAAGTAGCATCAATCAACATCCTTCTTTCTCTGGCTTCCTGTATAATCCTCTTAATTGGAGCTGATTCAGGACTAACGATTGAAATAATTCGGTTAGCTGAAACGATATTTCCAAACCCAATATTAATAAGTTTAATAGACATTTTTTACCTCCCAATGACTAAAAAAAGTTTCCTCCGTTAATTCTCCCGGATATTATTCAACATTTTGCACCTGTTCTCTCATTTTTTCCAATTCACTTTTCATTTCAACTACTAATTGACTCAAGACTAAGTTATTTGCCTTGGAACCGATAGTATTAATTTCCCGATTCATCTCTTGAATTAAAAAGTCCAGTTTTCTTCCTACTGGTTCATCTTGACTTAATATAGATAAAAATTGATTAAAATGACTCTTTAATCTAGTAATTTCCTCATCAATGTTAGCTTTATCAGTAAAGAATGCTACCTCATTCAACAACCGAGCTTCATCAATCTCCACAACACCATCTAACCATTCTGTTATCCTAGCAACAAGTTTCTTCCGATACTCTTCTACAACTTGTGGGGCTGTTTCCTGCATCTTATCCAATAAGCTTGTAAGGTTACCAATACGTGATGTTAGATCATTATATAAATGAATTCCTTCATTCATCCGCATTTCTGTAAGATTTTTGCAGGCAATATCTAAAGTATCAATAAGCGTTGGAGCTAAGACTTCTAAATCTAGGATGTCTTGTCCTACGTGAATCAATTCCGGGATAGCCAACAAATCTTTTAAATCTAACCGACTCTCAACATTGATACGTTCATTTAATTCTTGTACTATTTCTATGTATTGATCCATTAAATCCCAATCAACCTTAAGCTGTTGATTTGGGTTCTCCTCATTATCAATAGTGATAAAAACATCTATTCTTCCCCGTTTAACATATGATTGCAGCTTCTTTTTCATTAAATCTTCTAGAGGAATTAAATCCTTTGACATCTTAAACATTATTTCATGATATCTATGATTTACTGCACGAATTTCTACAGTAATCTTTGTTCCTTGAAAATCAGATTGAGCTCTACCATAACCGGTCATACTTTTAATCATTATTTATCACATCCATGTACCTATTCTAATCAATTTTATCATTTGGTACAAGTCTAAGAATTGTATTTTGTATAGGGGTTACAAAATACAGCTTAGGACTTATCATCAAAAAGAGGAAACTATAGATCCCAAACGCCAAGAAAACTAACCATTTAAAGTTAGTTTTCAAAACATTATAAAGCTAAGTAGAACGGTTAGAATTCAAATTCTACTGACGATAAACGTTGCTTAATCTCATTCATTACCCTAATTTCATCTTCTTCATCTTTAGCTACAAATGTTACTGAAAAACGCACATAATGCCCTGCATCGTCCCAAGGAACCGTGGAGATCAATTTTTCTTTGATCAAATATTGAGAGAACTCTTCTGCGGTATTAAATCTTTGTCCATTTTTAATACCTTTTGGGATTTCCACGTACATAAAAAATGAACCTTTAGGCTTTGTTGCATTAAAACCTAATTCATTCAAAGTTTTCATTAATAAATTATGACGTCTAGAATATTTTTCCGCAGTTTTCTCAGTGATTTCGGGATGTTTAAGTGCATAGATTGCCGCCTCTTGGATAGCAAGGAACTGTCCTGAATCATTGTTATCCTTAACAGTTGCAAAAGCCTTAACGATCAATTCATTTCCTGCCACAAAACCAATTCTCCATCCAGTCATATTGTATGACTTAGATAAAGAATGAATCTCAATTCCAACTTCTTTAGCCCCAGGAATTGAAAGAAAACTTAACGGCTTAACACCATCAAAAGTTAAAGCTGCATAAGCTGCATCATGAATCACGATAATATCATTTTCTTTAGCAAATTTAACAACTTTCTCGAAAAAATCTCTCGTAGCACTAGCTCCGGTAGGATTATTAGGATAGTTTAAATATAATAATTTTGCTCTTTTAAGTGTTTCTTTGTCAATGGAATCTAAATCAGGTAAGAAGTTATTTTCTTTTAACAGTGGTAAATTAACCACATCACCGCCAAGCCACTTTGTATGTGTACCCAATATAGGATATCCTGGTACTGTCATTATAGTAATATCACCGGGATTGATAAAAGCACTAGGTAACATTGATAGGGCTGATTTAGCTCCTATTACATGAACTATTTCCGTATCTGGATCAACATTATCTACCCCAAAAACGTTTTTTAGATAGTCAGAAGCAACAACTTTTAATTCTCTACCACCATTATCAGCATATCCCCGATTCTCAGGTTTTTTTGCCGCTTCATATAGAGTTTCAATAACACTTGGATCAGCCATTTGATCTGGTTCGCCTACTCCAAAATCTAACAATTCCACATCAGGATAATTTCTTTTAGCTTCAGTTTTTGCCCGTTTTATTTTTTCAAACTTATAAATTGCAGTATCTTTGCCAAATTTGTTACCACCAATCCTTTCAGCAAATAGTTGTTGAATATAATTTTCTTCCATGAAATTAACCTCCTCAAACAATTAGCAAAATAATTAGCATATTTAGTTTCTTTATATTACACACCTAGCCATTTACCTGTAAATACTTCTTTAGCTTCTCCCGTCATATAAACCTTATTATCTTTCTCATTCCAAACTATTCTTAAGTCCCCACCTTTTAGATGAACGGTTACATCTCTAGAGGTATTCCCTGTTAACACAGAGGCAACTCCAGTTGCACAAGCACCTGTTCCACAGGCTAAAGTCTGTCCAACTCCCCGTTCCCAAACTCGCATATCTAATTCAGTATCCGATTTTACAGTAACAAATTCCACATTGGTTTTTTTAGGGAAAAGTGGATGGGTTTCGATTTTAGGTCCCCATTTTTCCACATCAAAATTAATAGCATCATCGACAAAAATTACAGCATGGGGGTTGCCCATGGAAACACCTGTGAATTTAAACTTCACGCCATCAATCTCTAACGTCTTATCCACTATCAAGTCGTCTTCAAAAGTCGTTGGAATTAATTCACCACTTAATATCGGTTCTCCCATATCCACTTCAACTTTGGAGACAATATCTTCATTTGATTCAATATGTAATTTTACAAATTGAATTCCAGCTAATGTTTCAATCCTAAGCTGTTCTTTTTTGACGATATCATGATCATAGACATATTTGGCAACACAGCGAATTGCATTACCGCATTGTTCGGCCTCAGAACCATCGGCATTAAATATTCTCATCCTAACATCTGCAGAATCTGACGGCAATATGAATACTAACCCATCAGCCCCCACTCCGAAATGACGATCACAAATATCTATCGCCAGTTGATTTACCTTTTTCGGGACATCCTTTAAGTGGGGAACGACTACGAAGTCATTTCCTAAACCATGCATTTTTGTAAATTCCATTATTCCAAATCCTTTCATTACAATCAGCTATCACTTACTAGTTTATTTATTTTTTTCCGCGTAGTTAGTAAAGTTCGTATACCAAATGCAAAAGTTGGTATTGAACCAGCAAAAATTGTCAATAACCAATCAAAGGCATTTAATTCCACTGTCCTAAAAATAGGTTGTAATTGATCTATATATATTACTCCTATCAATAATAGTAGTGACGAAAAAACAGCTAATATTAAATATTTATTTTCAAAAAAATTACGATGAAAAACTGAAATATCACTACGACAATCAAAAACATGGATTAGTTGCGCTAACACCAAAGTGGTAAATGCCATTGTTTGTGCTTTGACTAAATTATTAGGTTCATTATTTAAGGTTATAATAAAAACTCCTAATGTAACTAATCCTATTACGATTCCTCGACTAATAATCTTCCACCCTAAACCCCTAGCAAAAATACCCTCTTTGCTATCCCTAGGAGGTCGATTCATAATATCCTCTTCAACTGGATCTATTCCTAAAGCCATAGCGGGCAAACCATCGGTCACTAAATTCACCCAAAGTATTTGGATAGGAACTAAAGGTAAAGGTAACCCAGCTAGCATCGCTAAAAACATAGTCAATATTTCACCTACATTAGAAGCCAATAAATATCGGATAAATTTTCTAATATTTTCGTATATCCCTCGACCTTCCTCAATTGCTGCCACGATTGTAGCAAAATTATCATCACTTAACACTAAAGATGAAGCTTCTTTAGAAACATCGGTACCGGTTATTCCCATCGATATACCAATATCAGCTGCCTTGATGGCTGGTGCATCATTTACACCATCTCCAGTCATTGCAACAACATGATCTTTAGCTTGAAGTGCTTTTACGATTCTTAGTTTGTGTTCAGGAGATACACGGGCATAAACGTAGATATCATCAACTTTTTGCATAAATTCATTATTAGACATATTATATAAATCCTGTCCATTTACTGTCAATCCATTAGGTGGAAGTATCTGAAGCTGTTTGGCGATTGCCATAGCAGTAATTTGATGATCACCCGTAATCATTACGGTTTTAATCCCAGCACGCTTACATTTTTGAATCGCTTCCTTAACTTCTTCTCTAGGTGGATCGATCATTCCTGCTATGCCGATAAAGATTAGATCCCTCTCAGCTTCTCGTTCAGTAACAATTTTACCATTTTTTATCTCTTTATAAGCAAATCCTAAGTTCCTGAGTGCTTGATTCGCCATTTTCTCAATTGCTTTTTTTACATATTTTTTAAAAACTGGTGTTAAAGGAACTATTTTTTCATCCCAAATGATTGATGTGCAATGCTCCAATAATACATCTGGCGCTCCTTTAACCGCAACCATCTGTTTATTTTGCTTTTGAACAATTGTTGACATCATCTTTCTAGAGGAATCAAAGGGAAACTCTTTTATTCGTTTCCAGTTCTTTTCTAGACTCTTCTTGTTATAATTACCTTTAGCACCCAGGACAATTAATGCTCCTTCTGTAGGATCCCCTTGCACCATCCAACTCTTCTTATTTTTTTTGAAAAAACCCTTTTCTTCTTCCGCTTCTATTAAATTTGCATTATTACAAAGAACACCAACTTCTAATAATTTTGCTATTGATGCCACCCGCCCCGGGTTTATTTCTTTAGAACCAATATAAAAATTACCCTTTGGTTCATATCCTCTTCCTGAAACATTAATTTCTTTACCACCTATCCATAAATTGGTTACTGTCATTTTATTTTGCGTTAAGGTTCCTGTTTTATCAGAGCAAATAACCGTTGAACACCCTAAAGTTTCAACTGAAGGTAACTTCCTGACAATAGCATTTCTTTTGATCATTCTTTGAACACCTAATGCTAATGCAACAGTAACTATAGCTGGAAGACCTTCAGGAATTGCTGCCACAGCTAAACTTACACCAGCTAAAAACATATCGTAAGCATTATGTCCATGCCAAATACCTGTAACAACGACTAAAACCGTCAGCGCAATTGACAAAATAACTAGTATTTTACCCAATTGATCTAATTTTCTTTGAAGCGGAGTTTCCATTTCTTCTGTTGTTTGGATTAAATCAGCTATTTTCCCCATTTCTGTATTCATACCTGTTGCAACCACAATCCCATATCCAACCCCACGGGTTATTAATGTACCCATAAAAGCCATGTTTTTCTGGTCCCCTAGTGGGATATTTTCATAAGTAATCGTATCGATTATTTTATTCACTGGAACAGATTCTCCAGTTAAAACTGACTCTTCAATGTATAAATCGTGACTTTCAAAGAGTCGTACATCTGCTGGAACTCTATCCCCAGTTTCTAAGTAAACAATATCTCCAGGTACGACCTCCAATGCCGGTATTATCGTTAACTTACCATCCCTAACAACCTTTGCATTAGGTGCCGTCATCTCTTTTAATGCTTGTAAAGAGCGTTCAGCTCTATATTCTTGAATAAAACCTAAAATCGCATTAATAATGACTATCGCAATAATCGTGATCGCATCTGTATATTCGCCCAATAAACCTGATATTAATGTAGCTACTAAGAGAACAAGCACCATAAAATCTTTAAATTGATTCAAAAAGATCGTTAATGGTGAGATTACTTCTCCCTGTTCCAATTGATTGGCTCCATATTCTTGTAAAAGTTTTTCAGCTGATTTTGAAGATAATCCTTTCTCTTTATCAACTTGAAACATTGTTTGTATTTCATTGATCGGAATCGTATGCCATTTATAATTTGTCACTTTATTACCTCCTTCAACTAATCCCTCGTCATGTAAACATTATTCAGACGAGCTCTAAAAAATGCTAAAAACATCAGAGGTATTGCCATTTGTCCAAATTAACAAACTAGATTATACTTAACATGAATAAACATAAACTTAATTGAGGTGGCTTTACATGGCATTTGATGGTTTTGTAATTAGAGCTTTAGTTCATGAACTTTCAGAAAAGCTATTACATACAAAAATTCATAAAATCTATCAACCTCATCAAACAGATCTATTATTTATTCTTAGAGGTTATGGAACAAATCACAGCTTGTTAATTTCCGCCAATCCAACTTACCCTAGGATGCATTTGACAAAAAGAAACTTTGTAAATCCTACAGAACCTCCGATGTTTTGTATGTTACTTAGGAAACATCTTGAGGGAGGAATAATTGAAAAAATCTATCAGATAGATAATGAAAGGATTATTTATATCGATGTAAAAGTTAGGGATGAATTAGGTGATTTTCATCAGAAACGATTAATAGTAGAAATTATGGGTAGACATAGCAACATCATCTTAATCAATCCCGATAACAACTTAATCTTAGACGGTATTAATCATGTTACGGCTGCTGTAAGTAGTTACCGTCAAGTTCTACCCGGTAAAGAATATATCGCTCCTCCAAAACAAAATAAACTAAATCCATTAACACTTGAGCAAGAGCAGTTTTTTTCCTTAATCAAATTAAATGAAGGAAAAATAGATAAACAATTTGTTAACAATTTTACTGGGATGAGTCCAACAATAGCTAAAGAAATTTTATACAGAGCAGGTCTTCCAACAAAAGAAAATCTATGGAATGCCTTTTATGATTGGATGGAAAAAACTAATAACCATAACTACAATCCAGCTATCGTTGTTAGTAAAGAGAAAACTGATTTTTCTATATTTCCACTAAATCACTTATCTGGAGAAACAACTTCTTTTGAAAGTATTAATGAATGTATCGAAGAGTTTTATGATAAAAAAGCTGAAAGGAATGCTATCAGGCAAAAAACTTTAGATTTAATGAGGTTTTTAGTTACTGAAAAGCAAAAAAGCGAGAAGAAAATCGAGTATTTGTATCAAGATTTAAAAGAGGCCGATCAAGCTGAAAAGTTTAAATTATATGGTGAACTAATTACAGCTCACCTCTATCAAATCAAACGGGGTGACAAAGAGGCTCATGTTGTTAATTATTATGATGAAAATCAAAAAATGATAACAATTCCGTTAAACCCTTTCAAGACCCCTTCTGAAAATGCTCAGCATTTCTTTAAGAAATATAATAAATTGAAAAATAGCAGAGAATATATTGAAACACAACTTACAAAAACAAAAGAAGAAATAGCATACTTAGAAACGATTATTACTCAATTAGAAAATGCTAGTATTCAAGATATCGAAGATATTCGCGAGGAATTGGTAGAGCAAGGTTATCTAAAGGAACGTAAAAGGAAAAAGCATAAGAAAAGAAACGTCCCTGAAATTGAAAAATTTATTTCATCTGAAGGTTATACCATCTATGTTGGAAAAAATAATCGTCAAAACGAATATTTAACTCACAAGCTTGCTTCTGCTTTAGATACGTGGTTACATACTAAAGATATTCCTGGTTCTCATGTTGTGATCAAGTCAAAGGAATTTGGAGAAGCAACCTTAAATGAAGCTGCTATAATCGCCGCATATTATAGTAAAGCAAAAAACTCAAGTAATGTGCCGGTAGATTACACGTTAATTAAATATGTGAAAAAACCTAGCGGAGCTAAACCAGGATTTGTAATCTATGAAAAGCAAAAGACTTTATTCGTCACACCTGATGAAACGTTAATAGATAACTTAAGGACTACTAAGTAATCCGTTTAAGTATATATTATCCATAAAAAAATCTGGGGCAGTCCCCAGATTTTTTACTAATCAATATTTTCCTCAAGTTTTCTCAAATCATCAATGTTCGTACTTTTTCCATAGAATCTAATTATTGCCCAGATAATAACAATACCAAGCACTAAAGAAATAAATGGTGACATACCTAACCCTATCGGAATATACCCCACTGCAGAAGCAACTATTGCCGTAGTTAGTGCATATGGAATTTGGGTCTTAACGTGGTCAATATGGTCGGAGGCTGAAGCCATCGATGACAAGATAGTTGTATCAGAAATAGGTGAACTATGATCCCCAAAAATAGAACCAGCTAGAACTGCCCCAAGTGTACCAAGTAGAATACCATCTATACTACCACCAGTATACGCACTTGCTAATGGAATAGCCAAAGGAATCATAATCGCCATCGTACCCCATGAGGTTCCTGTTGCAAACGATACAACACTAGAGATAATAAAGACCAGAAAAGGAAGTAACATTACTGGTAAGGTATCGGTTACGATTTTAACCAAATAATCTGCAGTCCCTACATCAGAAGTTACTGTTCCCAAGGACCAAGCTAGTGTTAAGATAACAGCAGTTATTACTAAAGATTTTGCACCATCAACCCAAGCTTCAATCGCTTCATTTAGTCCCAATATTTTCTGGCTAATCGCCATAACTATTGCCACCATACTTGCAAGTGCTGACGCCCAAATTAGAGCAACAGAAGCATCAGAATCACCAAAAGCTTTTCTTACACCTTCAAAGGTAAATGGCTGTTCAGTTCCACCCCCTGAATACCATAAACCCACAAAACCTACTATCACCAAAGTAAGTATTGGTACTACTGCATTAGAGACCCTTAATTTGTCAGCCTCTTTTATATTGGGGATTTCATTATTAGTTGCTGCAAGTGGAGTTGCTCCGTCCGCAAGAACCTTACCCATTAATCTTGCTCTCTTTTCTGCCTTATACATGGGGCCAAAGTCCCTCATCAACCAAGCAATTAAAAATACCATTACTAACGCAAAAATATCGTAAAACCTATATGGTATTGATTTGACGAATACATCATAAGAATTCACTTCAATCCCAAGGTTTTTAAAAGATTCATTGATCAATCCAAGCTCATAACCAACCCAAGTCGAAATCAACGCCATACCTGTTACCGGTGCTGCAGTCGAATCAACAATATATGAAAGTTTCTCTCTGGAGATAGTCATTTTGTCAGTTAATGGTCTCATGGTTGGACCTACTATTAAAGTATTAGAATAATCATCAAAGAAAACAAACAATCCCATCAACCATGTAGATAATTGAGCACTTCTACTATTTTTAACTTTTTTAGCTAACACTTCTGCTATAGCTTGAGTGCCACCCATTTTAGAAATTACTCCTACCATTCCACCAATTGTTAGTGTGAATATTAAAATACCAGCATTCCAGCTATCGGCAACGGAGCCTAACATGTATTTATCAAGAGTTCTCAAAAAACCATAAAAAATATTACCATCATAGACCATTGTCGCTCCAAAAAAAACTCCGATAAATAATGATAAAATAACTTGTTTAGTTAAAAAGGCTAATAAAATAGCTACTAAAGGTGGAATAAGAGAATAAACACCAAAATCCACGTTCTCGTCTGATCCCTTTGGAGTAACAAACATTACTACTAGGAGTAAAAAAACAAATATGAATACAATTGTCCAGATACGTTTCATTAAATTCCTCCTCTTTAAGTTTAATAATAGTTTTAGTCCATACTAAATCTATTATATATAATGCTGTTTGAATATTCAATTTTTTCTGAAAATTATGCCTGATCTTCCTTCATGGACAGCATAAAAAGAAGTCCTTAATGGACTTCCTTTTTTATATCATTTTATTTAATTGTTAAAACTCATCTTTTGGTAGATGAATCCATCTTCTCAAGTAGCCTTGATCATAAAGTGCCTTTATTAAAATCAATAGTATTGGTGACAAAATAATTCCTGCTATACCAAATAGAGATAAAGAAATCACCATGAATGACAACATCGTAAATGCAGAAACTCCTAAAGATTCACCTGTAATTTTAGGCTCAGCTATCTGTCTAAAGATGATTACAATACTTAATATAACACTAAGGGAAATTGCTGTAGAAGTTTTACCAAAAATAAATAAATAAATGATCCATGGAATAAATAAAGTCGATACTCCCAATAAAGGTAACAAATCTAATATAGCAGCTAATAAAGATATAGAAAAAGCACTATCGATACCTAAGATTAATAATCCAATGAAAATAATTAAAAAGGTAAAACCTATTAATTTAAGCTGAGCTTTTAAATATGCTAAGATTCCTTCAATAACATTGTCTTTTAAAAAAATATACGCATTTTTGAAAGTTTTTGGTACTTTTTCCTTAGCTAACCTTTTCCACTCATTTATTTCTATACTTAAGAAAAAGGCAAGGATTAATCCAACAACAAAATTTACCATAAAACTAGAAATTGAAGTTAAGGAGTAAAAAAGTCCTAATAATATGTTTTTAAGAAATTTCGAACTTTTTTCACCTACTGTAACTAAATAACCCTGTGCTTCCTCAATCAGACCGGGAGACAAAGCCTGTATTTGTTCTAAAAAATAATCCGCTTTGTTAATAATTTCCACATGAAAATTACTTACGTAATTTGGTAGAGTTTCTGCTAAATGATAAATCTGACTTGTAAAAATAACACCTAAAGTAATAACGATAACAAAAATAATAATAATAAAAATTAACGTAGCAATCGTTGTGGCTACTATTTTTTTCAAACCTTTTTTATGAAAAAATTTGGCTAATGGTTCAATCATTAAAAAGATTACCAACCCCCAAAAGATTGGCTTGCCGATGTTATAAAACATCGAAAATAAATACATAATCAAATATACCGTGACTATTATCAGAAAGATATCAAATGCAGTTCTACCATATTTTTTATAAAAGGTTAACATCGCTTCACCTCCATTCTGCAGCCCTTTACTTCAAATAAACTACTATAATATTCACTCAATACCTATATACTATCATTATTAACAAAATCTATCTATTTATATACTTAATTTAACCCTTCAAATTACGACTTCCAGGTTTTACTGCAGGTACTTTCCCCTCATTACATAAAGGACATATCTCTTTCTCATATGATTCTATTTCTAATGATAGTAATGATTGCAATGGATATCCAAAATTAACCTTTCCATTACTTCTATCAACTAAAACTCCTATACCCACTATTTCCCCACCAGCCTGCTCAACCACAGAAATTACTTCTTTTACAGAGCCACCTGTAGTTACAACATCTTCAACAACTAAAACCCTTTGACCAGGCTCAATTTTAAAGCCACGACGTAAAGTCATAACTCCATTTTCTCTCTCACAGAAAATATTTTTTACTCCTAATATTCTTGAAACCTCATATCCAACAATAATTCCGCCTACCGCTGGAGATACTACTAAATCTATTTTTTCATTTTTGAAAGGTTCAGCTAAACTTTTACATAGTTTTTCAGTCAAATTAGCATATTGTAAAACCTGTGCCATTTGCATATATTGTTTTGAATGGCGACCAGAAGTTAATATAAAATGTCCAGTTTGTAATACTCCTGCTTCTTCAAATATTGATATAACCTCTTCCCTTGTTAACATAAAACCCCCCAATTCTAGTGTTCTTTAATTTTGACTGCTGAATGGTTAGTGATCGGTTACAATTTTTAGCTTTAACCATTAATTTGATTTTTTTAAAGGTATAATCGACCAATATTAATTTGATAACTTATTTAAACTATTAACAATTGTTTCAAAGGTTTTTGCAGGATTTTCTGCTTTTGTTATAGATCGACCAATAACGAGATAATCACTACCTAAATTAATTGCTTGTTTTGGAGTTGTAATTCTTTTTTGATCATGAGCTGACTCCCCAGCTAATCTTATCCCAGGTGTGACAGTAAGAAATGATGGTCCACAGGCCTCTTTGACACTTTTTACTTCTAATGCTGAGGATACAACACCATCTAACCCAGATTTTTTTGCTAATTTTGCATAATGTAAAACTATTTCTTTTACTGATTTAGCAATTCCAATTTCTTCTCGTAAAATTCTTTCATCAGTGCTGGTCAGTTGGGTCACCCCTATTAGCAGGGGTCTTTCTTGTCTTGCTATTAAAGCCCTTTCCATTTGATTTCTGGCCTCTTCCATCATTTTAGAACCACCTGCCACATGAAGATTAAACATATCTACCCCTAAACGAGTAAGTTGTGCCGTAGTTCTTCCGACAGTATTTGGAATATCGTGCATTTTTAAGTCCAAAAAGATTCGTAGGTTACGTTTTTTAAGTAATTCTATCAATGGATATCCTTCCGCATAAAAGAGTTCCATTCCTACTTTGACAAACTTAACTTGATTCTCTAAACGTGCTAATAACTCTAGTGCCTCAGTTTTGCTTTTAACATCAAGGGCCACTATAATTCTATCCCGATAATCTATTGACTTCTTTTCTGTTAGAGTCATTAGTAATTCCACCCTTCTCCGGTTAGTTCAGAGATATTGTTGACTCCCATTTCATCTAAAACACGTTCTAAATCTTGGATTATCTTAGGCATTATATATGGGTCAACAAAATTAGCCGTCCCTACCTGCACTGCTGAAGCCCCTGCCAAAAAGAATTCAGCTACATCTTCTGCTGAAGTAATTCCCCCGATGCCGATGATGGGTACAGAAACATGTTTATATACTTCGTAGATCATTCTTAGAGCAATTGGTTTAATAGCAGGACCAGATAATCCCCCTAACTTATTCGCCAATACCGGTTTTCTCGTTTTTAAATCAAATCTCATCCCTATTAAAGTGTTGATCATACTAAGACCATCGGCTCCGCCCTCGACAACAGCTTCAGCCATAGTCACTATATCTGTTACATTGGGTGATAATTTTACAAAAACAGGCACTTTACTAACCTCTTTTACAGCCTTAGTTAATTCATGGGCAGTTTTAGGATCCGTACCAAAAGTTATTCCTCCACATTTGACATTCGGACAAGAAATATTTAACTCTATCATTGAGACTTCAGAGACATTAGAAATTCTTCTGGCAACCTCAACATAATCTTCAGTCATGGTCCCTGCCACATTAACGATAATCGGAATATTAAATTGTGATAGCCATGGTATTTCTTCTTTTATAACTACATCTACTCCAGGGTTTTGAAGTCCAATAGAATTTATCATTCCACTAGGCGTTTCAGCTATTCTAGGTGTCGGGTTTCCAATCCTTTCTTCTAATGTCGTTCCTTTTACAACAATAGCACCCAACTTACTTAGATTATAAAAATTAACATATTCTCTTCCAAATCCAAAACAACCTGATGCTGGCATGATAGGATTTTTTAAGGTTAAGTCTCCTAGCTTAACTTGCAATCGAGAGCTCATAATATCACCTCCCGAAAGTAAAAGACTGGTCCATCAAAGCAAACCTTTTTGTATCCTCTTTTGTCTATTTTTTTATCTACTTTTACAACACAACCATAGCAGGCTCCAATTCCACATCCCATTCGCTCTTCCAAGGAAATATATCCATCAATAGCTGTGTTAAGCCATTTTTCCTGAATCGCTTTCATCATTGTCATTGGACCACATGTATAGAAAGTATCCCATTTATCTCGATCAGTAATTAAATCTAATACTGTTCCCCTAATTCCAATACTACCATCCATTGACGAAACTCTAACTTCTCCAAGTGATAGAAATTCATTTATTAAAAAGGAATCCTTTTTTGATTGAAAACCTAAAAGAGTTGTAACTTTAATTCCCCTTTCTACTAACTCTTTTGCAAGATAATAGAGTGGTGGAATTCCGATACCCCCTCCGATTAAAACAATATGAGCGTTGGTAGCGATCTGATCATAGGGAAATCCGTTTCCTAATGGGCCAATTACGTCTAAATCATCATCTACTTTGAATTGACTTAAACGTTTTGTCCCTTCTCCTTGTACTCGATAAACGAGTGTAATTTGAGTTGTATCCGGATCATAATCATAAATACTTATCGGTCTTCTAAGTAGTGGTTCTGTTACATCACTTACGCGAATATATAAAAATTGCCCAGGCCGGGGAGAAAATAGTTTATTTTGCCTCCCTTGAGCTAAAGATCTATTAATTTCTTTAAGCTTCAAGGTAATTTTGTAGATTTTATCTGTTATCTCTTTATTTTCTTTGACCCTCATAAGATACTGTTCCATACTGACTCACCCACCTTTCTGATTTATATACTGGATTAACATTAAAAGAAAAAGATTCTAACACGTGTAGTACAGCATGAGCCGTATCTAACGAGGTTAAACAAGGAATTCCAAACTCAACCGATTCCCTTCTAATCTTAAATCCATCTCTCTCTATGTCTTTTCCTTTTGTTAAGGTATTTATTACGAAATGGATATTATTAGAACGAATCTCATCAATTATATTAGGTGAGCCTTCTCGTAATTTTTTTACTGTTACGACTGGTATCCCATTTTTCTTTAAATATTCAGCTGTTCCACTTGTTGCTTTAATCTGAAATCCCAATTGACTAAATCTGTCTAATAAATCTAACGCTTCCTCTTTATCCTTATCTGCAATCGTTGCTAAAATTGTTCCATATTCAGGAATTTTTATCCCTGAAGCAATTAAGCCTTTATACAATGCTTTGGCAAAATACTGATCAATTCCGATCACTTCACCGGTAGATTTCATTTCTGGCCCCAACGTTACATCCACCCTTTTTAATTTTGAGAAGGAGAAGACAGGTACTTTTATTGCAACCATATTTGCTACAGGAGTCATGTATCCAGCTTTATATCCTAATGATTCGATGGTAGAGCCAAGAATTACTTTTGTTGCTATCTTTGCCATTGGGATATTAGTAACTTTACTTAAAAAGGGCACAGTTCTTGATGATCTTGGATTTACCTCCAGAACATATATTTCATTTTCAAATATTACAAACTGAATATTTAATAAACCTTTAATTTGTAAACCTAAAGCTAATTTTTGGGTTATCTCCACGATTTGTTCAATTTCTAATTTCGTTAATGATTGAGGAGGATAGACAGCGATGGAATCTCCGGAATGCACACCCGCTTTTTCAATATGCTCCATAACTCCCGGTATAAGAACTGATTCACCATCACAAATTGCATCTACCTCTATTTCTTTACCTATTAAATAGCGATCTATAAGAACAGGATGATCCTCAGAAATCTTCACCGCTTGTTCCATGTATTTTATTAATTCCTGTTTTGAATAAATGATTTCCATCGCTCTACCACCAAGCACATATGATGGACGTACTAAGACTGGATATCCTAATAATTCACCAACTGAAACTGCTTCATCAACAGATCTGGCAGTTTCTCCCGGTGGTTGCTTAATATTTAACTTTTTTAATAATTGTTCAAAGCGTTTTCGATCTTCCGCTTTATCAATATTTTCCAAAGATGTTCCTAAGATCGGCACTCCTTCCTTTGCTAAGCTCTCTGCTAAATTAATTGCAGTTTGTCCTCCAAATTGAACAATGACTCCCAAAGGATTTTCCTTTTTAATAACATGCATTACATCTTCAAATGTTAGGGGTTCAAAATATAAACGATTGGAGACATTAAAATCTGTTGAAACTGTTTCAGGATTGTTATTTATAACTACCGCATCATATCCAGCTTCTTGAATCGCCCAAACAGCATGGACCGTAGAATAATCAAACTCAATTCCCTGTCCTATTCGTATAGGTCCTGACCCGAGTACGATTACTGATGGTTTAGAGCTATTTTTAACTTCATCTTCTAACTCATATGTGGAATAATAGTAAGGGGTATATGATTCAAACTCGGCAGCACAAGTATCTACCATTTTGTATACTGGCTTTATCTTCCATTTTCCCCTTAATTCACTTATCTCTTTTTCGTCTATTCTCCTTAAAATAGCAATTTGTTTGTCTGAAAAACCTTGTTGTTTCCAATAGAGGAGATTTTCCTTTATCAATGGATTTTGAATAATCTCCTTTTCTAATTGAACTTGTTTTTGAATTTTATCTAGGAAGAATTTATCTATTTTAGTCGCTTCATTAACCTTTTCAATTGAACCGTTACGTCTAAACCATTCGGCAATATACCATAATCGTTCATCACTTGGTGTTAGAATTTTGTCCCATATCTCTTTTTGATCTAATTGAGCTAGTTTTAATGAAGGATTAAACAAACCAAAACAATTTATTTCTAGGGAGCGAATAGCTTTTTGAAGTGATTCCTCAAAAGTTCTACCTATTGCCATTACTTCACCAGTAGCTTTCATTTGTGTACCTAATTTACGGTTAGCAGATTGAAATTTATCAAATGGCCACCTTGGGATTTTAGTTACAACATAGTCCAAAGCCGGTTCATAACTTGCATAGGTGTTCTTGGTTATTGGGTTTTTTATCTCATCTAATGTATATCCAAGGGCAATCTTTGAAGTAATCTTGGCAATTGGATAACCTGTAGCCTTAGAAGCCAACGCACTTGAACGACTAACCCGTGGGTTTACCTCAATGACATAATATTGTTCACTATCAGGGTCTAAAGCATATTGAACATTACAGCCACCCTCAATATTAAGAGCCTCTACGATTTTTAACGCCGATGAACGTAATATTTGGTATTCTCGATCAGAAAGTGTTTGACTTGGTGCAACAACAATACTGTCGCCAGTATGAACACCAACGGGATCAAAATTTTCCATATTACAAACGACTATTTTATTACCCTTTTTATCTCTAATCACTTCATATTCTATTTCCTTGTACCCCAATAAACTTCTCTCAATTAATACTTGATTAATCGGACTTGCATCTAACCCCTTTCTAACGATTGACTCTAATTGCTCCTTATTGAAGGCAATCCCCCCACCGGTTCCACCAAGGGTATAAGCTGGGCGGATAATAATTGGATAACCTACCTTCTCTACAAAGGAATAGGCTTCTTCAAGATGATAAATTATCCGGCTATCTGGCACAGGTTCACCGATTTCCCCCATTATCTTTCGGAACCTTTCACGATCTTCAGATTTCTCAATCGTTTCTACATTAGTTCCTAACAGTTTAATGGCAAATTGGGCTATTGTCCTATCTTTTGCTAATTCAACCGCCAAATTTAAAGCCGTTTGCCCACCTAAAGTAGCTAATAATCCATCCGGTCTCTCTTTGCGAATGATTTTCTTTAAAAAATCAAGGGTTAATGGCTCCATATATACCTTATCAGCGATTTCAGTATCAGTCATAATTGTTGCTGGGTTGCTATTTACAAGAATGACTTCTATCCCCTCTTCCTTTAAAGCTTGACAGGCTTGAGTTCCAGCATAGTCAAATTCAGCTGCTTGACCGATTGTAATTGGTCCAGAACCTATCACCAATACCTTATTTATTCCATGAAGTTTGGGCATCTTTTTTTCTCTCCTTTTCATTCCTCATTAATTGAATAAATTGATCAAATAGATAGGTGCTATCATAAGGTCCTGGTGAGGCTTCGGGGTGATATTGTACTGAAAATGCTGGAGCATACCTGTGTGCTAAACCTTCGATAGTACCATCATTGATCGCAATGTGAGTGACTTTTAAGGGGCAATTATTTACCGAGTCATTTGATACTGAATAACCATGATTTTGCGAAGTCATATAGATTTTATTTGTTTCTAATTCTTTAACTGGGTGATTTACCCCACGATGTCCAAATTTCATCTTTTTGGTGTCAGCTCCATTTGCTAATGCAAATAATTGATGTCCTAAACATATTCCAAAGAGCGGGATTTCATTAGCGATTATCTCCTTGATAGTTTCCACTGCGCCATTTACATCTTTAGGGTCACCAGGACCATTGGATAGTAAAACTCCATCAGGACTTAAATTCTTTATCGTTTCAAAATTAGTATCATAAGGAACTACTGTTACTTCACAATGACGTTCTAACAATTCCCTCAATATCCCTTGTTTATACCCATAGTCTACTAAAACAACCCTCGAACCCCTTCCCGGGAGGTTAAATGGTTGTTTAATAGAGACTTGGGAAACTTGATCATTTCTAAGGGGAGATTGTAGTTTTTGTAATGCTTCTTCTTTATTAATCTCATTTGTCGTTATTATTGCTTTCATTGTTCCTTTTTCTCTTATTTTTCTTGTTATCATTCTGGTATCTATTCCAGCTATTCCAATTATCCTGTGTTCTTTTAAAAATTGATCGAGTGATTTTTTACTGCGCCAGTGCGAGGGACTTTCCGCATATTCTTTCACAACAAAACCAAAAACTCTCGGTTTAACCGATTCAAAATCTTCTAAATTGATCCCATAATTACCGATTAAAGGATAGGTCATTACCACAAGCTGCCCATAGTATGAAGGGTCAGTCAATATTTCTTGATACCCGGTCATTCCTGTGTTAAAGACAATTTCTCCTATTGATTCACCTTCACTCCCAAATGCTGTTCCAACAAAGCTAGAACCATCTTCTAAAACTAATGTTGCTATTTTTTTACTCATCTTCCCCCTCCTTAAATCTCTCAGCTATCCATTTAACTTTGCCATCAACTATCGTTAGTACAGGCCAACCAGATAATTCCCAACCCTTAAAGGGAGTATTTCTGCCTTTACTGTCAAAACTACTGGGTTCAACAATCTCTTTGTTGATTAAATCGATTACCGTTATATCCGCAACTGATCCGAGCTCTATCCTTCCAACATTAATATCTAATATTTCAGCAGGCCTTATGGTAAACCAATCGATCAATTGCTCAAGGGTAACTATCTTTCTTTTTACTAAATGGGTATATAAAACAGGAAATGCAGTTTCTAGCCCGATAACACCAAATGGGGAATTTAGTATTCCATGATTTTTTTCTTTTTCAGTATGGGGAGCATGATCGGTTGCAATAATATCGATCGTTCCATCCAACAACCCATCTATTAAGGCAAGTCGATCCTCTTCTGTCCTTAGTGGTGGATTCATTTTGAACATGCTGTAAGGCTCTTTAATGTCTTTTTCCGTCAACAGTAAATGATGTGGTGTTACTTCCGAAGTTACATTTATTCCTTTGGCTTTAGCTTCTCTTATTAATTGAACAGCTTCTTTTGTACTGAGATGACAAACGTGATAATGAACACCAGTGATTTCTGCTAACATTAAATCCCTTGCCAATTGAATATATTCTGCCTCTGATGGTATTCCTCGAACTCGTAGTTGTTTTGCTAGTTCACCATCATTAATAACTCCATTATTTGTTAAGGAATTATCTTCACAATGGGCCATTATCGGTAGTCCTAAAGAATAGGCATTCTTCATAGCCTCTTTCATCAACCCAGCATTTTGAATACCTTTTCCATCATCTGAAAAACCAACCACTCCACTCTTTCTCAACCCAACAAAATCGGTAAGTTTTGACCTTCTTCTTTAAAAGTGATTGCTCCAACCGGTAATACCTTTGCATAATCAGCTTTTTTACTTTTTTCTTTGATATATGTTACTAACTCTGGTTGATCAATTACTGGATTTGTATTTGGCATGGCTGCAATTGTTGTAAAGCCACCCCTAACCGCTGCTTTACTGCCTGATTCAATCGTTTCTTTCTCATCAAAACCAGGCTCACGCAAATGAACGTGAAGATCAATTAGTCCAGGTATTACTATTTTTCCTCTTACATCAAAAATTTGATGATTGATTGATGAATAACAAATCTCTTGTTTTATTTCCATTACGATTCCATCTTCAATTAACAAATCACCAAAAAACCATTGATTTTGATACCATATCCGACCATGCTTAATAATTATCCCCATTTAATTCACTCCTAACGCCCTATCTAAGATAGCCATCCTCACCCAAACTCCATTATGAATCTGTTCAAATATTTTTGATTGTTGGTGATCTACAACAATATCATCCATCTCTACTCCACGATTTACTGGTGCAGGATGTAGGATAATTGCGTGCGATTGTAAGTATTGTAGACGTTCTTCTGTAAAACCAAATTTTCTATTATACTCCACTATTGCTTCTTTTGATTTAATTTTGTTGTCACTATGGCGTTCAGCTTGAATTCTTAGCATCATGACCACATCTGCACGTCTAATTGCTTCATCAATCGGTAGATAGTTATTTTCTAAGTCGGGAGCCATTAAATTAGGAGGACCACTAAAAAAGATATTGGCTCCAAATTTTTTCAAGAGATAATAGTTAGAACGTGCCACTCTACTATGGGCTATATCTCCAATAATTGCTACGTTTAATCCTTTAAGATCGTTAAAATACTGTTTAATAGTGAAAAGGTCTAATAAAGCCTGTGTTGGGTGAGCTTTTTTCCCTTCTCCTGCATTAATAATTGATAAATTTAGACGTCGTGAAAAATGTTGAAGGATCCCTTCCTCCCTTAACCTGATAACAACAATATCCATTCCTTGAGCTTCAAAAGTTTTCAATGTATCATACAAGGATTCACCTTTTTGTAAACTTGAAATATTAGACTCAAAATTTAAAACTTGAATCCCAAGTTTTTTTTCAGCCACTTCAAAGGAAAATCTCGTTCTCGTACTAGGCTCTAAAAACAAATTGACGACAAATTTGTCTCGATAAGCCTCTCTATAAGAAAAAAGGTTATCATTATTTTCGAGGAAATATTGAGCCTTATTGAGAATACTTTTTATTTCTTCAATAGATAGATCTTGACACCCTAAGAGATGTTTTCCCATATCTCATCCCCCTTGTAATTTTTCTCTATCTACTTATAACGACTTTTCCCGATGTAAAAAAACAGGTCTTCCTACCAAACTGGTAAGAAGACCTCATAATTACCCACATTTCCCCTTAGATATTGCAGAATTAATAAAAGATGTGATTTTCATTTATCAATTGATAAAAATATGCTTGATAAAATTATATGATGAAATTGTATATCGTAAGGGTACTTATGTGATTGAAGACTTTCACCTTACCAGTCTCACAGGACTGATTTAAAGGTTGTATACATTATCTATTACCCCTGTCTTACACGGTAGCTTCAACAGTATTAGCATCAACTACCTTATCTTTTTGCCTTTGTGAATCCACCTCTTCTTTAGTTGAAGGTAAAACTAGATTTAAAATAATACCCACAATAGTAGCCAATGCCATACCTTCTACTTCTAAATGTATTCCCTCAAATTTTAATGCCGCTCCACCAATTCCAATAACCAAAACCACTGAGGAAATAACCAAATTTCTTTTATCACTGAAGTCAATCTTATTCTCAACTAACATCCTCAATCCTGTGGAAGCAATTATCCCGAATAATAGAATTGATACACCACCCATTACTGGAGTCGGGATTGTGGAAATCAGCGCTCCTAATTTACCGAAGAATGCAAAACCCATCGCAAAGATAGCAGCTCCTCCAATCACGAATACACTATATACCCTAGTAATAGCCATTACCCCAATATTTTCTCCATATGTGGTGTTTGGTGGTCCACCAATTAGAGAAGCAATCGCAGTTGCAACTCCATCACCTAGTAGAGAACGATGTAAGCCTGGATCTTTAACTAAATCTCGATCCATAATACTTCCTTGTACCATTAAATGCCCAATATGTTCAGTGATAGTTACTAAAGCTACAGGTACCATGATTAAAGCAGCTTTCCAAGAAACTACAGGTGTTGTGAAAGTTGGTAAAGCAAATGTATCAGCTATATAAATCGGGGTCAAATCCACTATTCCAACGAGTAGAGCGATAACGTAACCCCCTACAATTCCTAGTAAAATCGGTATAACATTAAAGAAACCTCGTAAGATAGTACTAGCTATAATGGCAATCGATAATGTGGCTAATGCAACTAAGAAATTTTTTAAAGAATAAACAGTGTTACCATCTATATGCATATTCATCGCCATATCAACTGCGACACCTGCTAAACCAAGGCCGATAACGATAATTACTGGTCCGATAACAACTGGTGGTAATAGACGATTAATCCAATCCAATCCAAAATTATAGATTAGTAGTGCAACTATTCCATATAGTACTCCAGCCAATAAAGCACCAAACATCGCTGCCCCTACACCTTCAGAATTAGATATTGTAATAATAGGAGCTATAAATGCAAATGATGAACCAAGATACGCTGGAATTTTTCCTTTAGTAATGATCAGATAAGCTATAGTTCCTAAACCACTGCTTAACAGTGCTATAGATGGACTTAATCCTGTTAAAATTGGCACTAAGATCGTCGCCCCAAACATTGCAAATAAGTGTTGAAAACTTAACGCAAACCATCTAATTGGACTCGGCACTTCATGAACATCAATCATTTGATTTTTCATAATTATTCCTCCTCTGTATTTTTACAACAAAAAACCTCTTTACTGGCAGTAAGAGGTTTTTGGTAAAAAGAGAAGAGTATTCTGTTCTCTTTAACCGTACTCCTTGCCAGCCTCTCTGGACTGAATTAAAGGGTGGTTTTTTGTTGTATTGTAACTTGTTCTTTTTGATCAACTTCTGTTAATTGAACAGAAATCATTTCCTTTTTGGAAGTTGGAATATTTTTCCCAACGTAATCTGGTCTAATCGGAAGTTCTCGATGTCCTCGATCAATCAATACAGCTAATTGGATTAACCTTGGTCTTCCGAGATCAATCAGTGCATCTAATGCCGCTCTAACGGTTCTACCAGTATAAAGAACATCATCAACAAGAACAATCTTTTTGTTGGTTATATCAAAAGAAATACGACTTCCGTTGATAAGTGGTTGGTCACTTTTTTCTGTAAGATCATCACGATAAAGAGTTATGTCCAACTCTCCAATGGGTATTTCCTGTCCCTCAATCTTTTTGATACGTTCTGCTAATCGCCTAGCAAGATAAATTCCCCTCGTTTTAATTCCTATGAGAACCAAATCTTCAGTACCTTTATTTTTTTCCAATATTTCATGGGCGATACGGGTTAATGCACGATTAATTGCTGATTCATCTAACAATACTCTTTGTTCCAAGCTGTTTTCACCCCCTGTCAAGTATCGACTCTCTAGTACATTTTCTACCCAAGTAGTGAACAAAAATGTTAACCAGAAAGCCGCACTTATACAAAATACAACTCCACAATATACCGTCCTTAGTCGGGTTCTTAAAAGCAAAAAAACTTTTGCCCATAGAGACAAAAGTTTGCAGACATGGAATATTATCTGAATTACCATTAGTAACCCATTACTACCCGTTCACCTTGTCAGTCTCTCTGGACTGAATTAAAGGACATTCAGTTTTCTATAACATTATCTTGTAACTTAAAGCAGATGTCAATACCTTTTAAATATTTTTCTATTCTTTTCTCATTCTCAACTCATTTATTAATTTCATCATATCTTCAGGAATATCGGAATCAAATTCTAGGTAAACACCAGTTCTAGGATGATAAAAACCGAGAATTTTTGCATGTAAGGCCTGCCCCTCAATCTTTAGAGTTTTCTTTGGACCATACATAGGATCACCTGCTAGTGGATGTCCGATATATTGCATATGTACCCTAATCTGGTGGGTTCTCCCAGTTTCCAATTTACATTCTATTAACGTGTAATCTTTAAATCTTTCTTTGACAACAAAATGAGTTATCGCTTCTTTGCTATTCTTATCAGTAACCTTCATTTTCTTACGATCGATTGGATCTCTACCAATTGGCGCATCAATCGTACCCTTGTCGTGAGGAATATTACCATGTACTAGTGCAACATATTTACGATTAACAGTGTGATCCTTTAACTGTTTAGCTAGTGAATCGTGGGCTAGATCATTTTTTGCTACCATTAACAAACCAGAGGTATCTTTATCGATACGATGTACTATCCCAGGTCTTAATACACCGTTTATTCCGGATAAGTCTTTACAATGATATAATAAAGCATTTACCAATGTACCCGAATAATGCCCCGGAGCAGGGTGAACCACCATTCCTCGAGGTTTATTGACTACTATAACATCTTCATCTTCAAAAACAACATCCAAAGATATTGGTTCTGCTTCAATTGAAAGTTCCTTTTGAGGTGGAACTTTTAATATCACTTCATCATTTTCCATAAGTTTGTAATTAGCCTTAATTTTATTTCCTCCAACTTTAACGTATCCCTCTTTTATCCATTGTTGGATTAGCGTTCTAGACCATTCTTCAAATTGTTCAGCTAGAAATTTATCTATTCTAGTACCTTGATCTTCAGCATCGACAATCCATTCGTATTTTTCGAATTGTTCCATTAAGACTGCTCCTATAATATGATTTTTTTATCCTCTTTGGTAAATAGTGTATCGATTAGTAATAATCCAACACCGATTACGATTGCAGAATCAGCAAGATTAAAAATTGCAAAATTGATAATCCTCACATCAATAAAGTCTACAACTTGCCCAGTTGACGCCCGGTCAATCAAATTACCGATGGCACCACCTAAAATTAAAGCTAAAGCAAAAGCGTATAGTTTTTGAGTTTTATGTACCCTATAAATATAATAAACAAGGAATACAACTACAATAACAGTAAGTGAAATAAAAAACCAACGTTGGTTTTGAAGAATTCCAAAGGCAGCTCCTCTATTTCGACTAGAGGTAATATGTAACCAACCTTCAATTAAAGGAATACTTTCATAAAGTTTCATGTAATTTACTATAGCCCATTTACTAAACTGATCGATCAATATAACCGCAACTGCAACTAAATAATAGATCAAATCCCCATCCCCCTATCACTTTTCTCTAACATATTTTAGCATAGCTTTCAGCACTTACTCAACTTTTCTGAGAAAGAATAAAAAAGCTAAAGCATTTTAATATAGTTTCTTATACGAAAACAAAAGTAGTGAAAAAGAAGATCTTCTTCACTACTTTTTGATTTAAACTATTAAATTAAATAAAATTTTATTCATTAACTAAAGGTTTTTTGGATCTTTCAAACTCATCTACAATATCTTGAGAAGGTTCTTTATCAAATAAACTTACTACAAAAATTGTGATTGCTGATAAAATGAAACCAGGAATTATTTCATACCAAGCTGCAAAATCAAAATTTGGTAATAATGAACTCAGACCAAATGCCTCGTAATTTTTCCAAGCGATAACTGTTAAACCACCAATGATCATTCCAAATAAAACACCATTTCTTGTAGTTCTTTTCCAGAATAGAGATAAAATTATCGCAGGTCCAAAGGCCGCTCCAAATCCTGCCCATGCATAAGCAACAAGGTCTAGAACACTTCCACCACTCTTAGCTAAAATTAAAGCTATGATCGAGATTAAAATAACTGCTCCCCTACTAACCCAAACCAATTCTTTTTGAGAAGCATTTTTTCGAAAGATTGCTTTATAAAAATCCTCTGCCAATGCACTTGAAGATACTAATAATTGTGAGTCGATGGTGCTCATTACTGCTGCCAAAATAGCCGCTAATAAGAATCCAGAAATCCAAGGATTAAAGATTATCTGTACCATTTGGATAAATATTTGTTCTGGGTCAGATAAAGCGTTTTCAAAGCCTTCAATCCCTGCATTGTGGAAAGCAGCACCAACATATCCAACAAATAATGCTCCCCATAAAGCCAATACGACCCATACGGTAGCGATCAAGCGTGACTTTTTGATTTCCTTAGCAGAACGAATTCCCATAAAACGAACTAAGATATGTGGTTGCCCAAAATATCCTAATCCCCAAGCCATAAGAGATAATACAGCTACAATATCAAAGCTAGTATTAGATGTTACCCATAGTACACCTTCACTAAATTTATAACTAACTGTCTTAGTGGCATCCAATAAATCTGGATTTATAGCCCCTAAATTATTCCAAAGTCCATTTAATCCTCCTAGATCAAAAATTGTCACAAGTGGAACCAAGATTAGAGCTAAGAACATCAAACTACCTTGGAAAAAGTCTGTCCAACTTACTGCCAGATAACCACCTAAGAATGTATAAGAAATGATTACTAAAGCTCCAACATATAATGCAACGTTGTAATCCAAACCGAAAGTGCCTTCAAATAATTTACCACCTGCTACAAGACCAGAAGCAGTGTAGAAAAGGAAGAATATCAAAATCAATAAAGCAGATATAACACGTAATATATGTGAATTATCTTTAAAGCGATTTTCAAAATAATCAGATATGGTAATTGAATTTACTACATCAGTATATCTGCGTAATCGCTTGGCAATAAATTGCCAGTTAAGATATGTTCCAATTGCTAACCCAATAGCTATCCACATTGAGCTTAATCCCGCAACGTATGCATAACCTGGTAATCCTAGTAGCAACCAGCCACTCATATCACTTGCTTGGGCACTTAATGCTGTAACCCAACCGTTTAAAGAGCGGCCACCTAATATGTAATCATCAATCGTACTAGTTCTTCGATAACTCCAGAATCCAATTCCTATCATAAATAAAATATAAAGAATAAAAGTTATTAATGTCGGTACACTCATTTGCATTATTAGTTACCCCTTTCTTCGGTGAAATAAGTAATTATAGATAATAAAATCAATAATCCCATAGGTACATAGAACCAAAACCAAGTTAAAGTTGGTAAAGAATACTCCATAGTTACACCCCCTAACTTCAAAGTTGTCGCAATATTATAATAACACATAATGTATTACATTTTTTGAATATTTTAAAAATAAACATAAAAAATAACCCCGTTTCAGGAGGTTATTTTTAGCAATCATTCTATGTAGGTTCAATTTTTGTCATTTATTTCATCTTCTAACTCAGCTAAATCATCAATATGTATTTCGGAAATCCCCTCTTCTCCTTCAATATTCTCCATATAAGCATCATATGCTTCATTGCGAGTAACATCGATTGGGTTGCCATCTGCATCAGTAATGATAAACCCTTCTACTTGCTCTACATATCCCCTAGGTTCACGACTCTCTATGTATAAATGGTCATAGTCATCACCATCTCTAAAATAATCAGGTGGGTTTGAAGTGCCAAATCTAGCCACCGCTTGCCATGCATCTTCTCCATCAAATTCTGTTTCATTGTCTTTATCATCAAAGCTCGTTCTACCAAATGGGGGCATTAAAAATTGTTCTTCAATCGGTCTTTGAATGGAAATAGAATCATTTGGTTGATGTTCAATGCAATATTTAGCATAGGGAACTGCATTTAGACGTTCAATAGGGATTTCTTTTTTACATTTTAAACAGTATCCATATGTCCCATCTTCTATCCGTTCTAAAGCTTCATTAACTAAATCGAGTAAATGAACCTCATTTTCCTCCAAAGCGATGTCTTTCTCCCTTTCATACATTTCTGTCGCTAAGTCCCCTGGATGGTTATCGTAGCCAGACAATTCCCCTATAGAAGCATTCATACTTTCATCTAAGCCAAAACTTTCGTTCAACTTTAATTGATGCAACAGAGAATTTTTTTCTTCAAGCAATTTATCTCTATAATATTCTAATTGCTCTTGATCCATTTCTAATGTCACTCCTTACCTAATACCTGATTCTAGATTTAATTGAGCCTGAACAATTTTTACTATTTCAGCTATATAATCCCCAATAATTGGTATATTTAATGCACCTAATTTTTGTAGAAAATATATTATTGTTGTGGCAAAGATAGTGAATCCAATAGCAATTCCTATTCCTCTAGCTATACCAGTCATCAAATTTAAGAGCAATAATCTTTTTGGTCTATTTAATAACTGAACATAATCTGCTATCTGTGCCCTTTCTAATTGAACCCCAAGTTGGTCTAACTTTTCACCGATCGACTCAATCGTATGTTTATTTTCTGTCTTGTTGGTCATTTTTAATCCCTCCAAATGACATTAACCATAGTTTACTCATTTTTATTATATATACTCATTGATTCTCAAATATTAAACAACTGAACCCTATTGGAAATGGAACAAACATATAATAAAAATGAACACTCTCATTGGAACTTTTTTTATTTCCAATCACTAGCGTTGCATTAATGTAGTCAGAATATTTCTTCTAATAATCACTAGTTCATAAAAAAATCCTTTATAATGGAAGTACAGGTGCTCCCTGTCCAAATCCAATATAAAGGACCATGCTTATGGACAAGGATACACTATTTTCGTCATTTGGTAAATGGATAGCTCCTATCAATTCTGTAAAATTACAACAAAAAGTAGAAGAAATGAAGCAAGACAAATACGTTAAAAAATTAACAACAAGAGC
>NZ_MIJF01000036.1 GCF_001730235.1 Vulcanibacillus modesticaldus
CGAAGAGAATTCTTACCAAGCAATGCCCCCATCAAATAAACAATGATTTTATTTTGAACCTCAATGTATAGTAGCAACAAAGAAATAACTTTAGACATCAAGTTTGCCGCCTCCTTTGTTTGAGTAATTTTTTGAATGGTCAACTAAAAATTACCCTTAAATTGAGGGGGTGGCAATACCTTAATATAAATTTTTCAATAACAACAAGGTTTTTGACACAATAATCTATAAAACTTTTGACAATACGGTGCTTTGTAAAGGAGTTGACTTATGAAAAATCATCTAAAAAACGCTGTATTGATCGCTCTAGGTGCTTTTATTTTTGCTTTTGGTCTAAATTATTTTACGATAGCCAATAAACTATCAGAAGGCGGGTTTACAGGTATTGCTCTCCTATTAAATTACATATTTGGGTTATCCCCAAGTATAATGATTTTACTTCTTAATATCCCACTCTTTATTATCGGTTGGATAAAATTAGGTCGTAATTCAATGATTTATACCATCTATGGGACTCTCTTAGTATCGCTATTTCTTTGGTTAACTGAAGATTTCCAATTACCTTTGAATGATTTATTATTGGCTGCTCTTTTTGCAGGGGTATCGATTGGTGTTGGTCTTGGTATTATTTTTAGATCAGGCGGTACAACTGGTGGAGTAGATATCATTGCTCGATTAGCTTTTAAATATTTCGGTATTAGTATGGGACGGACGATGTTTTCCTTTGATGCCGTTGTCATTTCTTTATCTGCTATATATATTGGAATTGAAAAAGCGATGTATACGTTAGTAGCCGTATTTGTAGGGGCAAGGGTGATCGATTTTGTTCAAGAAGGTGCATATGCCGCCAAGGCTGCTACAATTATCTCTGACCACGCACCAGAAATTGCCTCTAAAATCATGAAAGAAATGGATCGTGGAGCAACACTGCTCAAAGGAAAAGGTGGATATACTGGGAGTGAAAAAGAAGTATTATATTGCGTTGTTAGTAGAAATGAGCTTACACGCCTAAAGAGTATAGTTCATTCAATAGACAAACGAGCTTTTGTAGTCGTAAATGATGTACATGATGTTCTTGGAGAAGGGTTTGAGAAAGATTAAGTCATACAAAAGTTTAAGTCATGGTCTTTGTTGACCATGACTTTTTTTCGTTTAAAGTGCACAAGCATTTTGGTCCTACGAAAGATATGTACCTTGATACTTCCGCCAAATAACATAACTTAAAACTATAAAGATGATTAGACCCATGCCAATCAAGGTGTTCCAGATAATAGTATCAGTACCAATTATCCCAATCGTTTCTTTGTCATCTCCATAAAATAATTCATGTAAGGTTCCCTTTAATTGATTAAGGACATTCTCTCTATTTTGTGCATCAGTTTGTCTCACTATCGCAGTCACTAATGAATCAATTTTTTCTACCATATAAGGTGGGTTAGAAACCAAAATAGCAGGTTTTATTAAGTTATAATGTGATAGAAAATTCTGGACAGCAAGTTGAATTTGATTCGAATCTTCAGTTTTTACAGCTTTTCTAATTTTTTCTATGTCTTGCTGTAAAACAGAATAATATCGATGCCATAACGGTTGGTCCTTATGACTTAAAGCATCAATCGCTAAATATAACTGAGTCGCATTATTTAAAATAATATTTTGCTTTGGACGTAGACTTGCTAGGCTATTTTTTGTTTGAATTATAGCTGAAGAAATTGCTTCCATACCTTCAACAGTAGTCAAATCTTTATATTTGATAGAAGGAGCAAGATTTGATATTTCCTCTATAAGTAATTTTGACTTTACATAATCACCCAATTTTACGCTTTTATATAATCTCTTCGTCAACTCTTGAAGTAAATCAATGTTTTGTTTTTTCTCCTCTGTACTTGCATTGGACACAGTCACGTAAGACGAAAATATTAGAAAAATAGCTAAAAAGCTTATAAGCAATTTTTTAGACATAAGCTTTCACCCCTTAAGAAATACTTATTAGGGGTTGTACTTCATTATTCATTCTTTCTTCTGATAATGGATAAAAAATAAAAGAGAATTAAAGTTAAACCACTTAGGTACATGGTAAATTCCCCAACAGTAAAATCTAGTGAACTTATACTTTTAGGTAACCATGGATGAACATTTTGGGTATAATCTATAAAATCATTCAAAAATAGCAGTAAACCAACTACGAATATCGTGAAAAATCCGTAAGAATATTTTCTAAAAAACAATACAGCTTCTATGGCCATCGCAGTATGTGATAGCATAAGCATCACATCAACCCAAGAAATAGTCTCAACCATCAGGATTTTTATGTATGATGGCTCAACGACCCAAGCCCCCCAAATAATTATTGTAGTAGCCCATACACCATATTTAAACATGAATATTGACGCCAATCCTTCGATAAACGGAACTTTCTTCTTAAATAGATATAATATTAGAAAAATAGTGAAGAAAGTTGAAGATAAAGGGCTATCGGGAACAAAAATAAGCCACTCTTTCGGTGTTTTAAGTAATTGATTCTTATACCAATAGAAACCGTAGATAGACCCTGCCAGATTAACAATAATTAATAGCACTATAAACCAAGTTTTTTGCAAATAATTTTCAATCTTCTCCCAAAACTTATTGAACATATTAATTTTCCTTTCCCCTTTGTTTTTATCTAAATCTCATTTTAACAAATCCAGGGACAGTTTACCAAAAATTTTATTAATCTTTTATAACTAGTACAACTTCTATTTATCCAAGGTTTAGGAAAATCATAGTTTCTCAAAAAGACAAAAAGCCACTTAAAGTGACTTTTAAATAGAAATGTTTAACTAACCATTATCCTCCATTTTTAATAACATATTCAATTGATTTGTTAACTCGATAAACCTCTTTCTGTCTCCATTAACTAATGCTACATCAATAGCTTCGTATAATCTTTCTTTATTAAATTCACGAACCGCTTGATCTAATACTAATTCCGCCAACAGTTCCAAAAAATTGTCCTTAACAAGGTTTTGTTTTCCCATAGGATTAACCTCCAATACCGCGGCGTATTCCGGGGAAGTTTCCCGGTCTTTAAAAAATAGACCAATATAAACATCTTCCTCAGGATTAGAACGAATATCTAAGAAGGCGGTTTCTACATCGGGTGTCACACGATTATTCTTGTAAAATTTAAACGGTGTCATAGTAACACATTCAGTCGACATCATAATTGCTTTAGGTAGGCCAACGATATCCTTAACAAAATGAACCTTTTCTAAGAGTTTATCACTTGATGACAAATAGGTCATAAACCAAGCAACTTCTCTTTTCGCGAGTGTATAAGTATTTAAAAACCATTTAATAAATTCCTTCTTATCACTAACCGAAATCATTATTATAAACCTACCTTTACTTATAAATATGTTGGTTTTCTAATATTATATTCTTGAAAAACTAAAAATTCCTATTATTTTTTAAGTTTGATCTCTTCTTACTTAAATATTAACGTGTTATCAATAACTATCGACCTTGTATGTTACTTTATTTCAAAACAATTTCTTTAACATCAAAACTAACAAAACCATTTATCAATTTATTGCCTTTTTCGGATACTTGGATAAATATTTTATTACCTTGATTTCCGATTTTAATTACCCCTAGATGAAGCAACATCTTAATAATTCTTTCTCTAAATATTTGTTGCTTATTTTCATAGTAACGATCATTTAGCCAAAAGTTAACCACTTGTTCTAAACTATCTAACTCAACCCACTTCGATGTGGCAACTAGGTCGATAAGTCTTACAACCAATTGTAAAAAAGGGATTGAATATTTGTATAATCGAATCCAAAATTGGTAAACAGCCATTTCTTCCTTAGATAAGACGTAATTATTAATATATTTCTTTCCAAAAGAAGTAAGATATAAAAGTCCTTTTTCATCTTCGTATATTAATTTATTATAAAATGTATAATCGTATATTAATGAAAAACGATCAGGATATTCATTATATCTTCTACCATATCCAAAGCGCCATGCCATCTTCTTTAAAGGTTCTTCAGGCACCAATAGTTGCTTAAACAGTGTTCGCTGTTGCCTTTTATAAATATTTCCCTCTCCAGTTAATAATACCTCCTCTTTTTCAATAAAATTCAAAAATTTTATTATATCGGATATTAATAGACCTTTTTCATCTCGATAATAATTGACTTCATCAGAAAATATTACCCTCTCTTGTAATCGGTTGTTAATAATCTTTATCACTTTGCTTTTAAAATCTTCAGGTACTAAGTAGACTAATAAATGCTTTTTTCCTACCCCTTGAAAAATCCAGCCGTTTTTTAAAGCAGTTAATACTAAATCTCTCGCTTTTATGGAGGACTGAGTAAGGCCAATTGCTTGTTTTCCTTTTGCTAATAGATCTTCAATTGTGTATTTATTTCTTGAATCAAGGTATAATAGCTGGATAAAAGTATATTCAGTGTTATTTAATTCAGATATTTGATTCTCTAACTTATTTTTTTGCAAAATGGTATAAATGATAGACTGAATCATATCAGTCTTTGAATGACGATCACATTGACATTGATAGTTATCAACTATTTTATGAATCTGATCTATATCAGCATAGATCAACATTTCATCAAGATTCATTACCATCATCCCCTACGAATCACTACTATTTTTTACTATTATTTCTATAATAGTGAATAATATTCCAATAAAGTAAAAAAACTAACAACTTTAAGAACAACATCATTAATTAGTAATTTTGTCACATAAAAAAACCTAACGACTGAATTCGTTAGGCTTGAAATTCATAAAGTTTTATTTTTTTGGATTAAACCAAACATCTTACCTCCTACTTTAAACACTGGTACTGGCATTTTAAACGGTGTTTCCTCGATTGCCCCAGGTTTTTTCAGAAAGTAGCTTCTTACTTCTTGAATAGTCATAAATATCTCCTTTAACTTTATTTTAAGCTTTTTCATTGATTAAATTGCTCATTTGTTGTACAGAAACATCCTCAGGGTCAACCGCTGAAGCCCTTTCGATAATCTCTTTAGCTTTATCCCACTCTTCTTGATAAAGGTAAATATTAGCCAATCTTTTTAGGGCTGGTAAATAATATTCATCAATCTCTTGAATACGTTCTAATATCTTTAAACTTTCAACAAGATTGTTTTCCATTTCATAAGCATCAGATAACGAAACTAATATCTCTATGTTTTCAGATTGTAATTCTGATGCTTTTTTAAGTAATTCTATCCCTTCTGAAACTTCTTCCAAATGAAGCAGTAACATTCCTTTTAAATATAATGCACTTTCATTCTCTGAATCAGCTTTAAGAACTTGATCAAAATAATATAACGCATCTTCAAATTGTCCTATACTATAAAATGCCTCTCCTAAAGCCAAAAGATATATCAATTCATTTCCATCTATTTCGATAGCTCGTTTAAAACTCTCAATTGCCTCTTCAATTTTGCCGAACTCATAAGCATAAACTCCCCTTTGATAAAAGTAATATGCATTATTTTTACTTTCTTCAATCGCTTTATTTATATATCTATACGATACTTCCGGCAGACCATCATCATAATATATTTGTGAAATGAATGAATAATCTTCTGCATTAGCCTGTTCATCGATGACACGATGCATAATTTCTAATGCAGTATCAAAATCTCCCTCTTTATAACTTATTTCAGCTTTCAGCCTTAAAATATCTATATGATTAGCTTGGCCAGAGATATTATTTAATATTTGTTTTGCATCATCCACAAGACCCAGGGCTGTAAATATATGAGCAATCTCCATTTTTTCTTCTAGCAAATATGAATTTTCATTTAGTTTTTTTAACGCTTGTAAAGCTTGTTCATACTTTCCAGCTTCAAATTCTGATATAATATCTGACAAATTTTTCGAAAAAACATCTTGCATTCTTAGCACTCCTAACCAATGTAATTTCATACAAGTATAAAATAAATAACCACACTATACAAGTGTGGCCTAACTATCATTTTCTTCTCTTGATAACCAACTCATGAACAAAGTAATTATTGATATACTTAGTATTGTTAGGATCCAAAAGTTTTGAACTTCATTTTTCCTCTTTTCTTCCGGGTGATAAATTATAGGTTCTCCAATCTTTGCTACAGTCCCCTTTTGGATAACCATAAAATCTAAGTTAGAAAATATTTTCGCAAAATCAGTTCCTTTGATCATTGTCTCAACAATTTCTGTCTGGGATGAACTGGTGTTTTTATCGGTAGAAGTAGGTTTTATAAAAATAAAACTAATAGATATACCAAGTAATATAAATATTATAATAATCGAACTTATTATTCTTAAACGCTTTGAAATCTTATTTTCATGCTGATGAACAGGTAGTGCCCAACGATTTTCATTCATTATCCTGTCCATTACGATTTTAGAAGTATCTACAGTCTTATTCATATAATCCCTACTCATTTCTACCCTTTCATCCCTTCAATATCTTTAAAACGATTTTCAACTATGTATGATTCCAATTGAGTTTTTATACCTGAACGTGCTCTAAAGAGTAATGATTTAACCGAACTCACTGTTGCCCCTAAGATTACGGCAATTTCTTTGTAATCTAGCTGTTCGTACTCTCTTAAGATAAGTGCTGATCTCTGCTTTTCGGGAAGGCTATTAATTGCATCCCGTACCTTATTAACTCGTTCGGTTTTTAATAATTCTTGTTCAGGTAATAATAATGATGAAGTTTGAGGAGTCGTAACGTTATCTTCCAAAGACACTTCAATATGTTTTAACTTACGTATCTCACTAAGAGTAGTGTTTCGTGCTATGGTATAAAGCCAAGTGGAAAAAGTAGCTTCTTTATCTCTAAAAGTATTTAAACTTTTAAAAGCTTTATAGAACGTCTCTTGGCAAATATCTTCTGCATATGCCTCCATTTGATATCCTCTTAGCATATGCTGGATAAAATTAAAAATCTTTTTTTCATATTTTTTAATTAATTCTGCATAAAGCTCAATACGTCCCTCTTTTAT
This sequence comes from Vulcanibacillus modesticaldus, assembly GCF_001730235.1. Classification (GTDB taxonomy): domain Bacteria; phylum Bacillota; class Bacilli; order Tepidibacillales; family Tepidibacillaceae; genus Vulcanibacillus; species Vulcanibacillus modesticaldus. Next base: position 7,017 of record NZ_MIJF01000036.1, read on the forward strand.
CTCACGTATTAGCTGAGAATCATCCATCCATTACCCCCCTTTTCGACACCAGATAGACAAACCTCAAACTTATATAAGAATTAAACTCTATATATTATGATATAAAAATATGTTTTATTCTAATCTAAGAATATCTTTTATTTATCGGACAAGTCAATACTATTTACAAAAGATTTAATAATTTTACACAATAATATTAATCTGTGCTTTAAAAAAACAAAAAAGACCACATCAAAGCGATGTGGCGCCGGGTATACCGACATAGGATCTAGGATAGGGGCGGAGAGAACTAATTCATATCTAAAGTATAGTAGGCTCAAAATAAAAAGTCAAGTTATTTTCAGAATTTTTTTAACTTTTAGATATTTTAGCTAAATCATCCAAAAAACCCGGATAAGAAATACTAATTACCCCTGTATTTTCAATTATTATTGGCTTTTTAGACACTAATCCTGCAATCGCCATTGCCATCCCGATACGATGGTCACCATGAGTAGATACCCTGCCACCTTCAATATATTGTTTGCCTTCAATTATAAATCCATCTTTTAATTCTTCTATCTTCACCCCTATTTTTCTCATTTCACTAACTATCGTTTTAATACGATCAGTTTCTTTTACACGTAACTCGATAGCATCTCTAACTATGGTTGTACCTTCAGCTTGACTTGCGATAACGGCTAATAAAGGCAACTCATCAATTATCTTTGGAATCCACTCTCCTGAAATAGTTATTCCATGTAGTGAACTCGTTTTAATTACCAAATCAGCCATCGGCTCTACACCATAATAACGTATATCTTCTATTTCTACACTACCATTCATAGCTTTAACCGCCTCTAAAAATCCTACTCTAGTAGAATTTATTCCAACGTTTTTGATCCTTAAAAGACTATTAGGAACGATAAGTGCCGCAGCAATGAAAAAGGCAGCTGAAGAAAAATCTCCGGGAACGATAATTTTTTGCCCTTCTAACTCAGGTTCAGGCTGTATCGTTATCGTATTCTTATTAATATTTAACTTCGCTCCAAACTGCTTCAACATTTTCTCACTATGATCCCTAGATAAGTATGGTTCGATTACTGTCGTTTCTTTATCAGCGTATAATCCAGCAAATAAAATCGCAGATTTAATCTGAGCACTAGCAACCGGCGTTTTATAAGTAATTCCTTTCAACCTATTTCCTCTGATAGATAATGGTGCATATTTTCCATTTTCCCGACCATCAATCTGTGCCCCCATAATCCTTAATGGTTCGACTATTCTTCCCATAGGACGTCTTGCTATTGAATCATCTCCGGTTAAAACACTATGAAATGACTGACCTGATAATATTCCAGAAGTTAGGCGAATAGTTGTGCCAGAATTACCAACGTTAAGGATTTCTTGGGGTTCTTTTAAGCTATTTAAACCTTTCCCTCTAATTGTATAAGAAGTTTCCTTAACTTTTTCTATTTCTACACCCAACTGTCTAAAAACTCTAATTGTACTAAGACAATCGTCACTATTTAAAAAACCTTCAACGTAAGTTTTTCCATTTGCAATTGACCCTAACATGATCGCTCTATGTGAAATTGATTTGTCCCCTGGAACAGAAATAGTTCCACTGACAGACGAGATTGCTTGAATAGTTTGATTCATAGTTACCTCCAAATATCCTTTACTTAATAAATTCTTGAAGTAAATCAACAATTTGCCTTCTATCAATATTTTCTTTAATCACTACATTCCCTATCGCTGTTGGTAAAATCATTCTTATCTGATTGTTTTTGAATTTTTTATCTCGCATCATTATTTCAACAAGTCGATTAGGATCATACTTTTCCTTAACTCTTATCGGTAAAGAAAAACTATGAATAAGATTTTCCGTTAATTTCACAACCTCATTAGATGCGATACCGATTTCATACGCTAATTTACTAGCAAATACCATTCCTATTGCCACTGCTTCCCCATGAAGGTACTGGTAATCAGATATAGTCTCAATCGCATGAGCTAAAGTATGACCATAGTTTAGAAAGGCTCTAACACCTAGTTCTTTTTCATCTTTTCTAACGATAGCTGCTTTGACTCCTATTCCTTTATAAAGTGCTTCAATTACATAATCATGTTCCAAAGCTAACAAAGAATTGACATTAGTACCCAACCAATTAGTAAATTCAGCATTTGCTATTAGCCCATGTTTGATAACTTCAGCAAAACCTGAAAGTACTTGTCGCCTCGGTAATGTATGTAAAAAAGATGTATCATAGAAAACCAACTTAGGCTGATAGAAAGCTCCAATAAGATTTTTCCCCAAAGGGTGATTAATCCCCACCTTCCCGCCTACACTACTATCATGAGCTAAGATCGTTGTTGGACATTGGATAAATGATATCCCTCTCATATATATTGCGGCGATAAATCCTGCTAAATCACCTACTACACCGCCTCCTAAAGCGATTATTGTTGAGAAACGGTCCAAACCTTTTAAAAGGGCATACTCTATTATCTTCTCTACTTGCTTCATAGATTTCGAATATTCACCTGCTGGAACGATATATGAATAAGTATCATACTCATCCAAAATATTCATTATTTTATGTAGGTGAAAATCAGCAACATTATTATCGGTAATTATTAAAATTTTGCTTTTTTCGGTAATTCCAACTTTAGTTAAATAGTTTGGTAACTGATCATAAATATTTGAACCAATAACTATTGGATATTTTTCTTGACTAACCTGAATTATCATCTCTTTCATTTAAAAATCCCTTACTTGTTTAATATAATTTTGATATTGATTAGTTACTTCAAAGAGAGAATCCCCTGAGAACTTATTGAAAAAAGAATCGGCTATTTCCCAGGCAACTGCATGTTCAGCTACAACACTTGCCGCAGGTACAGCACAGGTATCAGAACGTTCAATTGCTGCATCAAAACTTTCTTTACAGTCTATATCTACACTTTTAAGAGGTTTATATAAAGTAGGAATTGGCTTCATCACACCCTTAACGATTATCGCTTCTCCAGTAGTCATACCCCCTTCCAAACCTCCGGCACGGTTAGTACTACGACGGAAACCGTACTCATCATCCCATATGATTTCATCATGTACCATTGAGCCCGGGAGATTGGCAGACTCAAACCCAATCCCGATCTCTACTCCTTTAAAAGCTTGGATGCTAAGAATTGCTTGTCCTAATTTCCCATCAAGTTTCCGATCCCAATGAACATGACTACCTAGACCGATAGGTAGGCCTAATACAACAACTTCGACAATTCCACCTAGGGTATCTCCAGATTTTTTTGCCTTATCAATTTCTTGTTTCATTGACTTCGATATCTCTAAATCTATACATCTAACCTCAGAAAGTTCTATTCTATTTGTTATATCATCTATAGATAAATTATCAATTTCCTCATAAGACAACGCTCGAATACCACCAATATTAATTACATGACTAATAAAAGTTATTCCAAATGGTGTTAATAATTGTTTGACCAAAGCCCCTACTGCAACTCGAATTGCCGTTTCTCGAGCACTCGATCTTTCTAAGACATTCCTTAAATCATGGTGATTATATTTAATACCACCATTCAAATCGGCGTGACCAGGTCGAGGTCTTGTAATCATTTTAGATTTTACCTCTTCAAATTGTTCTAAATCCATTTTTTCAACACTCATAATATTTTCCCAATTTTTATAGTCTTTATTTTCTATGGTTAAAGTAATAGGCGAACCAGTAGTCTTTCCAAATCTGACCCCACTTAGAATCCTGACCTGATCTTTTTCTATATTCATTCTCTTCCCTCTACCATAACCTTTCTGTCTATCCCTTAATGCTTGATTGATTTTGTCTATTGAAATATCAAAACCACTTGGCACACCCTCAATAATAGCAGTAAGTTGTGGACCATGTGATTCCCCAGCAGTTAAAAATCTCACGAAAATACCTCCTTTATAAAAAACATTTATATAATACCATATCGTTAAAATATTTTAAAATTTAAAAAAGTCTGAATTAGCATCAACTAACCCAGACTTCGAGGACACATCTCTCCAACATCTCGCTGATAAGCCGATTCAAGCCTGACCCCATTGTCGTTCGTCTTCTAACAGGACATTTGGATCGATTCCTAGTATCTTCGTACATTCCTCTTTAGACAACAATCCTTTAAAATAGGCGTCGATGATCACTGCCTTTTCCATAACATCCCCCCAACAAGTATCCTCTTATAAGATAATTATGGGAAAAAAACTCTATTAATATACATTTTTTACAATTAAATAGCTGAGAGGGATGGGGATTCACTAGCTTTTTGATAAAAAAAATTGTCAACAACTTTAAATTTATATTGAGCAGGGTTAAAAATCTGCTCAGTACTTCCTACAAAAAGAACACCTTTTTCTTTTAGAGCATCGCTAAACTTGTAATAGAGATCATGTTTAGCTTCCTCTGTGAAATATATCATTACATTTCGACAAACTATAAGGTCAAAATCCTTCTCAAAGTCATCGACTAATAAATCATGTTTTTTGAACTTAATATTTTTTTTCACTTCTGGTATTAGGTAATAGAGACCATTCTCACGTCTGAAATATTTTTGAATAATTTCTTTTGGTACTTCTTTAAGAGAACGTTCAGTAAAGATACCTTCATTAGCTTTTTTTAATGCTATTTCATCAATGTCTGTCGCCAGTATTTCAAATTGTAACTCAGGGAAATAATGACTTAATATTATCGACAGTGTATAGGGCTCTTCCCCAGTGGAACAAGCAGCACTCCAACATCTTATCTTACTCTTATTAGGCAAATTGGGAATTATTTTTTTTGCTAATACTTGCCAACGATTGCTATTTCGAAAAAACTCTGTAACATTAATCGTAATTCGATCAACAAATTCATTCAGTAACTGCTCATCTTTTTCGATAGCTTTAAAAAATGATTGAAAATCATTAAACCCACGCTTTTCCCTAAATGAAGTTAACCTTCTCTTCATCTGATTTTCTTTATACAAAGATAAATCTATTCCAATTTTCCTCTTCACATTATGTATAAATTGTTGATAATCTTGGTCAGAAGATGTCAAGCTTACAATTGGTGCCATACACTTTACTCCTTTTATGCTAAATAATCTGCTTACTAAGAAAACAATGATTTCTTAACTTCTATTCGACCAAAACAACTAAAAATCCTTTTTATAGCTTGAATAAAAATCTTAAAGCACATTACAATATATAACTTTTGATTAATCTCCAAAAACAAAAAAACTGTAGCTTCCCAAAGAAAAAAGCTACCGATCACGGTAGCTTCAGCTTGTAGACAAAGTCTTTATTTAGACAAATCTACAAGCTTTTTTTGTATAATAGGTATGTAATAAATATCTTGTGAGGGGAGAAATATGTTAACAAAGCGTAAGGAAGATGTGAGAACTCAAGTTGAATTAGTATCAATAGAAGATTTAGTACCAGAGGATCATCTAGTGAGGAAAATAGATCAAGCAATTGACTTTAGCTTTATATACGATTTGGTTAAAGATACCTATTCTTTAGATAACGGC
>NZ_MIJF01000037.1 GCF_001730235.1 Vulcanibacillus modesticaldus
AATCCCTATGATAATGCTTGTATTGAATCATTTCATGCTATATTGAAAAAAGAAGAAGTAAATCACGTGCAATATCTAGATTACTATTCTGCTAAGATAGCAATTTTTCAATATATTGAGGGCTGGTACAACCGAAGAAGAATACATAGTGCTTTAGGTTATTTGACTCCTCAAGCCATCGAAGATCAATTGAAACATTCAGCATAAGAGTTAACTTTTTTGTGTCCAATATATTGACTCAAATCCAGTTGTCTTCAAGTAAAACTAGTATATCGTTTTCAAAAACTTGTATATATAATATTTCTTTTAGATTAAAATTTTTTTCAATTGTTTCCTTTATTTTAGTATAAAAAGACTTTTGTTCACTCTGCTTATTTTTTAAATTTAAGTCAATCAAATATATATTAGATATAAATAATAAAACTACTACCAATAGCAAAAATTTTTTCCGTAGCATAAACACCTCAAAATTATTATAACTCAACTTTCGCAGAGAATTTTCCACTGAAAAGCATTGATCCATTAAGATCAAATACCAGTTAATAATTATTCTTGACAAACTAGATAAATATAAAGGTTCAAATTAATGGAATTTCTGAAACAATGAATTGGATTGGGTTACTACCCTACAAGTTTACCTAGTTATATCAAGCTTTACTTTGTAATTCAGTCCGCGAAAGTCCACTTTCTAATCCCAGAGTATTCACAAAATCTTTAAAATGTCTATGTCTACTACCGATGTAAGCTACTATACCCAAGATAATGCCGGAAATTATAGGTAGGTATACCCAATTCACATTATGGAGTAGAAGTCCATATGCCCAAATCCCCAAAGGTGCAGACGTCATCACAGCAGTATTAGCAATTCCTTGTACACGCCCTCTTAAATTTTCGGGAATTTGTAATTGAAAGTATGAAATAGCGGGAATGAACTGAATAAGATTAATCATCGCCAGTAACATCAAGATAAAAATGAATATCACCGTAATAACCCAGTTAGATGCATTTGTAAATACCGGTAATTTGGGAAAAGCCCATAAAACTATTAATGCTGATTGAATAAATAGTAATTTAAAAAATTTCATTATCAGTGAATTCGTTGACTTATATGAAGATACAATGATTGCACCTAGGATCACTCCTAAGGATGACGCCCCTTCTATCAAAGCTAATTGAAAACCTGTCACTTTCAATACTTGGTAGGTAACAAATGTAATCACCATAATTATCAGAGGTTGATAAATAAAGTTTATTATCACTACAAATATAAGTAAGAATTTTATTGTTTTTTGAACTTTCAAGTATTCAATAGCTTCTTTAAGACTATTAAAATAACTTTTAATCGTTAATTTGTCTTGCTTTACTTCGATAGTTCTTTTGAAAACAATAAATATTTCAGATATTCCTGATAATAAAAATGATATTCCATTTATTATTAAGATCAGCTCCATATTAAACAAATTATACAAGGTTGCTCCAAGTATTGGACCTATTATACTTACTACTGCTTGTAAAGATTGTATTGAAGAATTTACTGAAGCAACTCTTTCTTCGTTAACAATATTAGGAATTGATGCATTTACTGCAAGGAGAAAAAAACCTTGAATTACACCTATAATTATTACATAACCCATAAAAATTGATACGCTTTGAGGGTAATAGCTAAATATTATTGCAAAAATTAAAACTGCAATCCCACTTAATAAATCAGAAAAGACGATAATTTTTTTTCTATCAAATCTGTCTACAAAAACCGAGCCAAAAAAACTGACAAATATTGATGGCAATATATTCAAACTTATTAACAACGAAAATATTGCTGCAGAACCGGTTAAATCTAATACATATAAACTTAACGCAAAACTAAATATTGCACTTCCCAAAACAGAAACTGCTCTACCTAAAAATATCAGTAAGAAGTTTAATTTGTAGTTAATATTAGTTTTTTTCTCAACAGAAATATTCTCCATTCTTTTTTCTCCTTGCATTTTATTTCTTAATATTAGCATATATACCTATAAATACATACGATGGAAATATATCTAAATACATACTATTCAGTTCACTAATGTTCGTCAAGGATTTTTTATGAATATTAAAAATTTTTTGATAAATTCTCAGCCTATTATTTGAGTGGGAAAATGATCCACGTTTTATAACTCAGATTTGCGATTTATTATACATCTTTTTTGAAACGTACAAATTCAGTCGTCATATACTATTATTTCAAGTTTATTTATTAACTAATTGAACTTTTCAGTAGAACCATAATAAATAATGTCCTTTTGCACTAGGGATATTAAGGAAGACCATCCATTACGTCTGAAGTACTTCTTGTACTCTGAAAAAGTTTAAGGGGATTCTACTAGAAGTTTCAACTATAACTAGTTGGTAGTTAGTTGTAATTAGTTGTATTTTTCCAATCTTCTTAATAACTGTTTCTTCCATGTATTGAAATTCATAGAATGAATTTCGGATATGGTTTTTCCTTCTAAAGACCAAATATTACTCGTAATTTTAGAGTTATCTCCTTTTATAACAGGTGCAGATATACCTCCTATAACTTTATTATCAATTATAAATAAATGAACTTCAGTTTTGCCTGAACTTTTTAATAAGCCAGATTCCCATACATCAAGGGGATGATTTTTTACTATAAACTTTTCTACATACACTTTTTTACCAATATAATCTAACGGATTAGTCTTCTGTACACTCCATAAAAGTAAATAACGAGGCTGTATTAATGTTTCTTTAGTTAACTGGTAAGTTTCAATATTTCCTTCATATGAAATAACAGTGTATCCTTTATGTTTAAGATATTCACTTGCTATTTCTGAGTTACTTTTTGAAGAACAGCCCGAAAAAAATATCATTAATATTAAAATAAATATAAATATGTACTTATTCAATATTAACACTCGCCTCCTTTTGTCCCATTATTCCTCTCTGTCCTATCTGAATAATTAGTATCGTAATTATTGTTATTTAATTGAATGCATATTACTAAAATCAAAATCAATATCTGTATAGATAGTTTCTAAATATTCATTCCCGTCCATTTTATTTTAAAAGAGATTTTTCTAATATCTTCAAGCTTATAGGACTTATCAAAAGCAGAGGTTGTTCCACTGGTTCTGTAAAGTTGCTAAGTACAATTTCTTTAAGATAAGAATCGCCCCAATTAATAGTACTGTAAAATGGAGTTTTTACCACATATATCCTCTTCACAGTAAATTATATTAAATAATCTTATTGCTGTAAATTGGGAAAATAGGTATATCATACCTTCGATAATCCGACCTTTTTGCAATGAATTTGCGCAACATTAAAAAAAGCCCAACGAATACATCGTTAGGCGTAAATTCAAGTCCGATAATAAAATCTTTTTGGAAAAGTATATTCAACTATTTCCTTGCTACATAAAAGATCCGTTCCGTATCTTCAGTAACAGGGCCCAAACTAAAATCTCCAAATACATCAAGTGGTTTAAATCCTACTTCCTCTAACAACTTAACTACAGTATCAACGGAATAAGTTCTTTGCTGATGAACCTCATGAATTTTTTCATAAGCTCCATCTAAATTGGCAACGAAGAGGGTAAGGTCGTGTTCAACGGATAATTGTACTTCATCTACATCTGTTAACCAGATTACAGAAATATCTTCCTCATTCCAGGCAAAAGTTTGATTGAAGACATTGGTAATCTTATGGGGCGAATGCATATCAAAGATAAAATACCCATCTGATTTTAGATGCTTATAAACTTGGACAAATGTCTGTCTTAAAGCATCTATTCCCTCTAAATAATTTAATGAATCACAATAACTTATAATTAGATCAACGGTAGTATTTAGATTAAAATCCTTCATATCTTGTTCTAATAAAGGGAAGGAAGTATTATTTAACATCATTTTTTCATAAGCTATTGATAACATATCCGTCGATAAATCAACACCGATAACTTGGAATCCTTCTTTACTTAAAGGAATCGCTATACTCCCTGTCCCACAGCCAAGATCAACTATAATTTTGGGGTTAATCTTGTATTTACTAATTATTTCCTTGGTGAATTTAATCCATTCATCATAAGGAGCGTCTTTCATCAACTGGTCGTAAACATAAGCAAATTTTTTATAGCTCATTTTTATTTTTTAAATATGTCCATCCTTCCTCTTGATATATCAATCCATCCTTCATCAATTTTCCTAACGCCCGTTTGAAAGCGGATTTACTTAAATTAAACTTCTCTTTGATAATATCCGGTGGAGTTTTATCCCAGTATGGCATCGCACCCCCGCGGGAAACAAGTATTTCTAGTATTTTGTCTGCATCTTCAATTCTACTTACTTCCTTTAAAGGCTTCATCGAAAGGTTTAACTTGCCATCTTCTCGAATATAGGAAACCCTCACCATGATTCTCTGGCCTAATCTCAATTCAGATAGTCGTTCAGAACGATGAAGAAATCCTATTTGATTGTTTTCCAAATAAATTTGAGTACCCATACTTAGATGATGGATAACTGTTCCCTCGATGAAGGTTTTTTTATCTAGTAATTGATTATCTTCACGCGGACCCTTTTTCTTTTTGATATATTCCTTAATCTCCACCTCATCTTTAACAAGTGCCGCTAATAGTCTTTTTTGCTTATCGTGAACTAGTTTTACGAGTAACCAATCTCCACTCTCGGGCCAAATTCTTTTATCCTCTGGTAGTTCAGAGATTGGAAGTAACACTTGTTTACTAATTTGATTATCTAAAAAATAGCCCATTTTAGGTTGAAAATCTTTAACTTCTAGAAAATCCACTTCATCTAATTGTATTTTGGGTTGAGCTAAGGTCGCGGCAATCCTTCCCTTATGATCATTATATAGGAAGACATTTATTTTTTCGCCAATCTTGATTTTTCTACCATCTGTTTCTGAATAATGAAGCAGAACATCCTCTTCTCCATTACTTAAAAAATATCCGAATGGTGACTCCCTTTCCACAGTAAGTAGGTGATATCTACCTGTCACTAATTTCATTATTCATTCTCCTCAAATTCAATTCGTGGTGCATCTCCCCACAAACGCTCTAAATTATAAAACTCCCTCTCCTCTTTATGGAAGACATGAACTACTACATCTCCCAAATCGATAAGTACCCATCTCGCTTGGTCTAACCCTTCAGTACCTTTAATTTCGATGCCTGCTTCTGCCATTTTGTCTTTTATCTCTTTTGTAATAGCCTGTACCTGCGTTTCTGAATTACCGCTACAGATCACAAAATAGTCAGCAATTAATGATAATCCTTTTATATCTAAAATAACGGTGTCCTTTGCTTTTTTACTACTTGCCGTTTCTGCAGCTAATAGTGCTATTTCCTTGATAGATAATCCCATTATGATCCTCCTTCTGTTAGTTTACCAATTTCATCTATTAAAGAGTTTCTTGCCTCAAAGGTTAATGGATATATTTTGGACTTCTTCTGAATTAAAAATGTTATCGTTCTATCCAAAGCAGTAAGTAGTGCTTGATTAAGATCTAGCTTGGCCAATTTCCTTATCTCATCAACCCCAGGATATTGCCTTAAGGGCTCTATGTAGTCGGCTAAACATACTATTTTCTCTAGCAGGGACATTTTTTCCCTTCCAGATGTATGATAACGGATCGCCATAATTATATCGTTATCGGTGATTTCCAATTTTTCTCGTACAATAATTGAAGCAACGGGGCCATGCCATAGTTCTTCATTATACTCTAAAAGATCATTAGGAAGTTCTTGATATTTCACGATTATTTCAATCATCTTTTCCTTAGGCCAATTTTTGGCGAAGTCATGTAATAATCCAGCTATTTCTGCTTTTTTTACATCTGCTCCATTTCTAACAGCTAATTCTTTTGCTGTCTCAGCAACTCCAAGTGAATGAAGAAAACGTTTTTCTGTTACTTGTTTTTCTAAAGCAGATTTTAATAAAGCTATTTTATTCTCCATAAAGCCCATGCTCCTTAATATATTGTTCCACATCTTTTGGAACTAAGAAACGAATCTCTCTATGATTCCTAACCCTATTTCTGATCATTGAAGATGAAATATCAAGTTGTGGCATGGGGACCATTTCAACATTTTTACCAATCTGCATGGTAAGATAATCTTCTTCGCCCATCTCTTGGTTTAAGCTATATCCCGGCCTTTCTAGCCCGATAAATTTAACTATTTTCAACAATTCATCTATACCTTTCCAGTAAGGTAGGTACTTGATCATATCGCCACCAATAATAAAGAAAAAAGAATCATCTGGATACCTGCTTTTTAATTCCTTCATTGTGTCAATAGTATAAGAAGGTCCATTTCGCTCTAATTCAATTGTGCATATTTTATAACGAGGGTCAATCCCTAGGATTAACTTCAACATCTCTAGACGATGTTGGATAGGGGTAATATTGGTGTTAAGCTTATGCGGAGGTTTAAAAGCAGGCATAAACCAAATTTCATCCAATTTTGCATGAAATAAAACTTGGTCAGCCGCAATCAGATGTCCAATATGTATTGGGTCAAACGTACCGCCTAAAATACCAATCTTCTTCATTGTTATCTCGTTACCTCGGAAGCTCAATTTGTTTATTTTCTTTTGATTCCTTATATAATACTATGGTATGTCCAATAATTTGAACGAGTTCAGATTTAGTACCTTCAACAATTGCCATTGCAACTTCATCTGTATCTTCTAAGCTGTTTTTTAATACTGATACTTTGATCAACTCTCTAGCTTCCAATGCTTCATTAATTTGTTTTATCATATTCTCATTTACTCCACCTTTACCAACTTGAAATATCGGATCAAGATGGTGTGCTAATGAACGTAAATATCTTTTCTGTTTTCCTGTTAACATTTATCTCTACCTTTCTCAATTTGTTATTTTTCAATTGGTCAGTCAAAGACGTTTAATTTATCGTCAATAAGTCTAATACTGTCTCTCTCATAATACGAGGATCAGGGGTAATTCCTGTCCACTTTTCAAAAGCAATAACTCCTTGGTAAACAAACATTCCTAATCCACTGTGAATTTTAGCTCCCTTTTGATGTCCATCTAAAATTAGCTGAGTCACTATTGGATTATAAACGATATCGCTAATAATATGATTAGAACTAATCCATTCCTGCTTGATTAAACTCTCCCCCGTATTCGGATACATACCAACGGAGGTAGTATTAATAATTATATCAATTTTGTCGATAAAATATTTAATCTGGCTTGTAGTTATAACAGATGAAGGTATGTTCTTACCCAATTTACGTTGTAATTCCTTTGCTTTTTCAATATCCCGGTTGACTATAACTATTTCTTTCAATGAATGTTTAGATAACGTAACACCGATAGCCCTAGCTGCACCTCCGGCACCTAAAAGTAATACCATTTTCCCAGCTAACTTAACACCAGTTTCTTCAATTAAGGAACGAACATAACCTTCCCCATCAGTATTATACCCGATTAGGATACCATTTTGATTAACTATGGTATTTACTGCCCCTATTTCCTTAGCTTCACTAGAAATTTCGTCTAAGTACCTCATAACATTTACCTTATGAGGTATTGTCACATTTAGCCCTCTAATATTTAGTGCTTTAATCCCAGTAATCGCCTGCTCTAATTGCTCTTTTTTAACATCAAAAGCTATATACCGATAATTTAAACCTAATTTCTCAAACATCACATTATGCATTTGTGGTGATTTGGAATGAATAACTGGATGACCGATTAAAGCAATCAATTGGGTTTCACTATTGATCATATATACTCCCCCATCTAAGGCTTACCCAAAAAAATATAATATTTTATTAAATCAATGCTTTTCTTACGTGTACTCCTATCCCCTTAGGAACATAGACGTCAACATTTGTTACCTCACCATCAATGGTTACCCAACCTAATCCTGAAATAACTACATCTGTTTTACCTTTGCCGGAAATTTTGAATGAATGTTTTTGGAATCGCGGTAATAATTCTGCCTCTTCTTTAGATGGAGGGCTTAATAGTTCGCCAAGATGCTTATCATATATTTCATCAGCTTTATTTATTCTCGTTCTATGAATTGGTATATCATTGGATAAATAACAAACAAATGAATTGCGTGTTTTTCTCACTTGGTCAATTCTCGCCAATCCTCCCCAAAATAAACTTTGCTCGCCAATTAGCTGATATACCTTAGGCTTAATTGTTTTTCTAGGGGAAATGGCCTTTAGAGTTTCTGGAGAAACCCATTCGCTTAGACGCTCTTTATGAATAACTCCGGGAGTATCGATTATATAATTCCCATCTGATAATGGAATACGAACGATGTTTAAAGTTGTTCCGGGATATCGAGATGTTGTAAGCTCAATTTCAGTATCCTGATGAATAATAGGAATTAAACGATTGATGAAGGTTGATTTACCTACATTTGTTGCTCCTACAACCAATACATCTTTACCTTTCCTGTTAGCTTCTATATATTGCGCCACATCCATCAAACCGATGTTTTTTTCGGCACTGATCAAAAATATCTCTTCTGGGAAAAGACCATGTTCCTTTGCGTAATTAGCTAACCATTGTTTCACTTTGATCTTGTTAGTCGATTTTGGAAAAAGATCAATTTTATTGGCTACCATTATAAAAGGATTATCACCTATAAAACGATGTAATCCCGTAATAAAAGTACCATCTATGTCAAATAAATCTACAAGATGAATAACTATACTATCCGACATACTAATATTATTAAGGATCTGTAAAAAATCATCTTCATCCATTTCAATTGGTATTACTTCATTGTAGTGCTTAATGCGAAAACATCTTTGGCAGATGTGTTGTTCCTTATCTAAAGCAGATGGAGGAATATATCCGATTTTCTTAGGAAATTCAGTTTGTAATTCAACTCCACATCCTTCACAGTATTTGATCTCGTTCATAGTTAATCCTCCCAAGTTATCAATCCGCGTTTTTTCATCCAAGGTAAAATTATTCGTTCAATGCTCCTGTTAATCTTAGTACCTAATCCTTCTTTTTCAGATATCGGGATAACTAATATCGTATATAACCCCATACGATTTCCACCAAAAACATCGGTCAAAAGCTGGTCACCAATAACTACGGTTTCACTTGCAGACGATTTTAATATTTGCAAGGCTTTTTTAAAGGCAGCCTTAGTAGGCTTTTTTGCCCGATGTATATATGGAACAGTTAATGGTTCAGCAAATTCCGCTACCCTAGTCTTATTATTATTGGAAACGATTATTACTTTAAATCCAAGTTCCTGTAAATCATCTAACCATTTGATTAACTTTGGTGTATAGTCAGGTGAATCTGCTTCAACCAAAGTATTATCAAGATCAGTGATTATAGTTGTAACTCCTTGTTTTTTCAGTGCTTGTAAATCAATATCATAGATCGATTTAACATATAAATCTGGAGCAAAGTATTTAAGCAACATAACAGCTAACTCCTTAAAAATAATTATTAATTCAAATCTTTGTCTATCGGCAATAACTATACCATATTTAATTGGATAACTGCAAAAATGTTTATCCCATTTTTTTATAATATTTATTCTTTAATTAATTTTGCTCTTACAGATTTTAATTTTTGTTCCATTGAGGCTTTTTTATCTCTTCTATCGTCAATCCTAATTGACGTTGATACACGTAAAGCCCCCCTCTCAAATGGAACCTCATGCATTTTCCTTACTACAGCCAATATATCATCTAAATCACCTTCAATGATGGTGCTCATTGGTGTTAGTTGGTATTTAAGATTTTCCTTTTCCAATACTTTATGTACTTCAGCCACATAATGACTAACACTAGTTGTAGCTGTGCCTAGTGGAGTAATAGTAACTTCTACAATTGCCATTTTAATCCACACTCCTTAACTGAACTTTACCTTATTAATTCTATCAGAAAGTTAAAAAGAATGACCATATTTTTATCTATAATAAATTTTCCTTTTAGAACAAAAAATAAACCAGAAATTATCTTCTAAAAAAAATGTTAATAATGATCAAATGAAAAGGAATGTTGAAAATGATCAAGTATTGGCGTTGGTTTTTAATATCTCTTATATTCTTTTCCATTCTGATTATTGGTATAGGGTGGTTAACACCCGAGCAAAATGAAGCAGATCTATCAAGAGTAAAAACATTATCTAGCAAGCAAAAAAATAAAAAAGTAATTATGATTATGATTGATTCCTTAATGTCAAAAAACATCGAGCAAGGGATAAAAGATAAGGAGTTACCTGCCTTTCAATTTCTGATTAATAAAGGGCAATTCCATCGCAATTTAGTAAGTTCATTTCCAACAATGTCTGTAACTATAGATAGTACCTTACTCACTGGAACAACTCCAGCTAAACATCACATACCAGGATTGATCTGGTTTTCTTCAGAGGAAAATAGAATTATCAACTATGGTACCGGTAGTAAAGAAATCTTATATGATGGAATCAATCAAGTCTTGACCGATTCCATAGTAAACCTTAATCAGTTACATCTTAATAAAAAAGTATCAACTGTTTATGAGGATTTGGCCAACTTAAATTTAACATCTGGTTCGGTCAATGGATTGATATATCGTGGAAAAATACCTCATTCAATAACTTTACCACCATGGATATATGGATTAACAAGCTTGCCAAAAAAGATAAAAGTATATGGGCCAGATTTTTTAAGCCTTGGTGCTTTTTCTAATCCTCTTGACAATATGAAAAAACTAGAAGATAGCCTAACTAAACGTAAAGGTTTTAATAATGATTATGCTGTAGAAACACTTAAATATTTAATAAAAAATAATCGTTTACCTGATTTTACCTACATATATCTTCCTGATATGGACCAACAAATTCATAAAAAAGGGCCAAATGATACGAATAGCATAAAAGAGGTAGATAAACAACTTCAATCATTGCTAGATAGCTTTGGAAGTTGGGAAAAAGCAATAGATAATACAATATTCATTATTATCGGTGACAGTGGACAGTCTAAAGTGTTTTCCAGATGGAACGATCCTATTGTTCCTTTATATAAAATCTTAGAAAAATTCAACGTTCTACCATCTGCTGAAAAAATAACTGATGAAAACGAGATAGTACTTGCAGTCAATGAACGAATGGCATATATTTATCTGTTGCAGCCTTATCTTAGGACAACAGATGTTGTTAATGTCTTAAAAAAAGAATCCAAAATAGATATTATTGCATGGAAGGAAAATGGTTGGAATCACGTATTACAAGGCGGAACAAATAAAGAGATGAGATTTAAAAAAGGGAAAGGATTTATCGATCCTTATCAACAACAATGGCAAATAACAGGAGATACTGAGGTGTTAGACATCAATGTCAATAAAGAAGAAAATTCTTTGTCATATGGCAAATATCCAAATGCTTTAAGCAGGTTATCAGGAGCATTATACTCCCACAAAGGTAAATTTATTGTGATTACTGTAAGACCAGGCTATGAATTAGTTGGAGATGCCTCACCAACCCATATCGGTGGAGGATCGCACGGTTCTCTGCATGAAGTAGATTCTTTAGTTCCCTTAATCATAACGGGAACAAACCAAAAACCGAAATATTTAAGAATGGAAGATCTAAAACCATTTATTTTAGATCTTTTAAAGAAAACGGAGTAACTATTAAGTTACTCCTTTTATTTAGACAAATCTACAAGCTTTTTTTGTATAATAGATATTGTAATAAATATCTTGTGAGGGGAGAAATATGTTAACAAAGCGTAAGGAAGATGTGAGAACTCAAGTTGAATTAGTATCAATAGAGGATCTGGTACCAGAGGATCATTTGGTTAGGAAAATAGATCAAGCAATTGACTTTAGCTTTATATACGATTTGGTTAAAGATACCTATTCTTTAGATAACGGCAGACCAAGCATAGATCCT
>NZ_MIJF01000038.1 GCF_001730235.1 Vulcanibacillus modesticaldus
CGAAGAGAATTCTTACCAAGCAATGCCCCCATCAAATAAACAATGATTTTATTTTGAACCTCAATGTATAGTAGCAACAAAGAAATAACTTTAGACATCAAGTTTGCCGCCTCCTTTGTTTGAGTAATTTTTTGAATGGTCAACTAAAAATTACCCTTAAATTGAGGGGGTGGCAATACCTTAATATAAATTTTTCAATAACAACAAGGTTTTTGACACAATAATCTATAAAACTTTTGACAATACGACGGACCTCTTGGGAGGGATACTATGAAAGAATCGTCAAGAGTAGTTTATTACACTGAGATGGATTCTAAAATTGGACCATTAACTATTGCTGCCACAAATAAAGGCGTTTGTTGGATCGATTTTGGGAAAATAGAAGATACATTATACTATTTACAAAGATGGGCAAAAAGATGGATAAATACTGAACAAGTAGTATTTGCTCAAAATGAATTAGATGATGTAAAAAGGCAATTACATGAGTATTTTAATCGTGATAGAAAAGAGTTTGATTTAGACGTAGATTTGTATGGTACTCCTTTTCAAAAGTTAGTTTGGGAGAGCTTGTTAATGATACCTTATGGAGAGGTAAGAACATATAAAGATATAGCTATACAGATTAATTCTCCTCAATCTGTTAGGGCTATTGGAGGGGCTAATCACAATAACCCAGTACCGATTATTGTCCCTTGTCATCGTGTAATTGGATCTAATGGGAATCTAGTCGGGTATGGTGGTGGAATAGAAATTAAAAAGATTTTACTTGAGTTAGAAGGGTATAAACTAGGAGAAAACAATTAGTATTAAATAGTTTTGAGGGTGACACCTAGGACATTAAAATTTCCTTTTAGGGTCTACCCTCATCTTTTTTTATACATAACCTTTCTAAGGCAAAATAGAATTATTGTGAAAGGGGGAGAGGAAGATGGGGGCTTATGATCGAGAAAAGGTGGTTTATTATGCCGATAAATGGTGGAATAGTTATAATCCTCGTTTTCGTCATTTTGAAGATGATTGTACTAATTATGTTTCACAATGTCTTTTTGCTGGTGGGGCTCCAATGACATATGCTGCAAATAGGTCTGGATGGTGGTATAAAGGAAATGGCAGTAAATCGGATAGTTGGAGTTTTAGTTGGACTGTTGCCCATAATTTACGTTGGTTTTTAGAAGTCAATAAAAGAGGCCTAACCGCAACAGTCGTATCTTCAGCAGGCCAACTGACTATAGGTGATGTAATCTGCTATGACTTTGATGGAGATGGAAAGTGGCAACATAATACGATTGTAACGGCAATTGATTCATCAGGAATGCCTCTAGTAAATGCCCATTCAATTAATTCAAAGAAAAGATATTGGTCGTATCAAGATTCAAGTGCTTGGACTCCCAATATACAGTATAAGTTTTTTCACATCTCGGATTCTTTTAAATTTTGATTTTTAACCTGTTATTTGGCTTATTATAGAAGCCTATTTTTTTTTGTTGTATAATGTAAATTATTGATAATAATGAACAGCTATTAGAGGTGAGAAAAGTGGCATTAAATATCGTCTTACACGAACCCGAAATACCCGCGAACACTGGTAATATTGCAAGAACATGTGCGGCCACTGGGACAAGATTACATTTAATTAGACCTTTAGGATTTTCTACTGATGACAAAATGTTAAAAAGAGCAGGATTAGATTATTGGCATGCTGTTGAAATAAAATATTATGACTCTATTCAGGAATTATATGACACGTATCCAAATGGGCGCTTTTTTTATGCGACCACAAAAACTGATCGTTTATATACCGATGTGACTTATCAAGATGAGGATTTTATTGTCTTTGGTAAAGAAACTGCTGGTATACCGATTGAAATATTAAATAAGAATTGGGAACAAACTATTACTATTCCGATGGGAGATGCAGTGAGATCACTAAATCTATCTAATTCAGCCGCTATAGTTCTTTATGAAGCTCTCAGGCAATTAGAATTCAAAATACTGAGTTAAGGGGAGAGGAATAAATGAAAAAAATTCCACATGTAAATTATGCGATTATTGGTGGGTCCAGTACATTTTCTATTAACTTTCCAGAAGATCTAAAAAGAGATGATGTGAAAGTTTTAGAAAGAGACATAGAATTTGAAACCCCTTTTGGTAACAGTCCAAAATTTAAGCTAATCCAAGTAGGGGATAAGCAAGTTTTGACAGTGAAAATGCATGGTTGGAGACCAAAAGAAGGCATTAAAAGAGGAAGAGCCTCGCAACAATTATTTTGGGTGCTTAAGGAAGCTGGAGTAAAGAAAATATTTGCAGAGGGTGGAGTTGGCAGTATTAATCGATTATTGGAATTACGCGACCTAGTGATAGTCGATGATTATATAGATCACTCTATGAGACAAGACGTCGGTTTAGGTGGACCATACCTTCTAACTATGAGAGACCCAATTTGTCCAACTCAGTCTGCGGCATTAACCAAGATTGCTAAAAAATATGTGGAACCATTGGGAAGACACGTTTTTAATAGAGGAGTCTATGTTAATACAGATGGAAGACATTTTGAGTCACGTGCTGAAGTTCAAATGTTTAGAACTTGGTTTGCAGATGTCGTAGGACAAAGTATCACACCAGAAGTGTATTTAGCTAGGGAAATCGGGGCATGCTATGCTGGAATTTATATGGTAGTAAATTATGCCGAAGGAATTATTAAAGATTGGGAACATAAAGATTTAAGTGATATTTTCTATAAAGAATCATATACTATCGGGAACATATTATTAGATGCGATGTATGAAATTGACGAACACCAAGATGAATGTCACTGTCTCGATTTAAGAAAAGATACACTACTTAAAGAAAAATAATATAGGTGAACGGTGAAGAGTTATGAAAATTACAGTTATTTCTGATACCCACATGCCTAGAAAAGCAAAAACTTTACCTACAAGAGTGATAAAATCTATTGAACGAACTGACGCCCTAATTCATGCAGGTGATTTTACTTCACCAAACTTATTATATTACTTAGAAGCATTAACTCATGTAGAAGCAGTTGCTGGTAATAACGATGGGTATGAGATTATTTTACATTTAGGAACTAAGAAAATAGTAGAGATGAACGGTTATCGTATTGGAATAATTCATGGAGAGGGTATTCATAGTACAACCATTCAAAGAGTAAAACAAGCATTTGCCAATGATAGGGTAGATATTGTGATTTTTGGTCATAGTCATCAAGCTTATAATAAGTGGGAAGATGGTGTGCTGTATTTTAACCCCGGGTCTCCAACAGATAAACGAAGAAGTCCAAAATATTCTTACGGAGAAATTACTTTAGGAGATAAAATTAAGGCAGAAATATTTTATTTTTAACAAAGAAAGAGGGTGACCTAGAAGGAATTTAAATTTCTTCTAGGTCACCTTTTCTATATGCTTTATTTATACATAATTACTTAGGTCGTCTCATTATATTAAATTCAAAAAAATGTATAAATATAATTTTTCAATGTTTTATTATTTTTAAAAATCAAGTGAAACAAATTAAATAAATAGCATAGATTAGAATAAACAAGTCAATATAGCTTTATTATTATGTATAGGATTAATTATCTATATAAACAGTATTAAAAACTTCAATGCTTCTATAATAGGAAGGAGGCACTCCATGGATATATTAGGCAAAATTGCTGAATATCGTGAGAGGGAAGAGAAGTTGGCGTGGGAAGGTACTTTTGTTGATTATTTACAAATAGTAAAAGAACGTCCTCAAGTAGCCCAAACAGCTCATTCAAGAGTTTATAACATGATAATTAGTGAAGGAAAAAAAGAGGTTGATGGTAATATTCAATACGAATTTTTTAGTAATGAATTATTTGGTTTAGATCGAGCGATTGAGCGTTTAGTTGAGGAATATTTTCATTCAGCAGCCAAAAGGTTGGATGTCAGAAAGAGGATTTTATTATTGATGGGCCCCGTAAGTGGTGGAAAATCTACAATAGTAACGATGTTAAAAAGAGGACTAGAAAAATATACAAGAACAGACGGAGGAGCTTTATATGGAATCAAAGGATGCCCAATGCATGAAGATCCACTCCACTTGATTCCTCACGATTTACGCCCAGAATTTGAAAAAGAATTTGCGGTGAAAGTTGAAGGGAATCTTTGCCCGGTTTGCCAGTTAAATTTAGAAACTGAATATAACGGAAATATTAAAGATGTTAAAGTCGAAAGGGTTTTATT
This sequence comes from Vulcanibacillus modesticaldus, assembly GCF_001730235.1. Taxonomy (GTDB): domain Bacteria; phylum Bacillota; class Bacilli; order Tepidibacillales; family Tepidibacillaceae; genus Vulcanibacillus; species Vulcanibacillus modesticaldus. Next base: position 4,234 of record NZ_MIJF01000038.1, read on the forward strand.
TTCGGAGGATAAAAGGATAGGAATTGGAACTTTCTCTCCTTCTGATCCAAAATCACAAGATATTGCTGATTTAACAGGTAGTATCGATTTCTCTACTATTGCAGAGTACGGTTCAGAATCTGACCCGAGGGCGTATCGCTTTGATGGTGAATTAAATAAGGCGAATCGTGGTCTAATGGAATTCCAAGAGATGCTTAAAGCTGATGAAAAATTTTTATGGAATTTATTGTCCTTAACACAAGAGGGTAATTTTAAGGCTGGAAGATTCGCTCTAATCAGTGCTGATGAGCTGATTATAGCCCACACCAATGAGGCAGAGTATAAATCATTTATAAACAATCCGAAAAATGAAGCGTTACAATCAAGGATAATAGTTATGCCAATTCCATATAACCTTAAGGTTTCCGAAGAAGAAAAAATTTATCAAAAATTGATCAATGAAAGTGATATTAAGAATGTACACATTGCTCCACACGCATTACAAACTGCCGCTATTTTTACCATATTGACACGTTTAAAAGAATCCAAAAAACAAGGTATGGATATATTGAAGAAGTTAAGACTTTATAATGGTCAAGATGTTGAAGGTTTTAATGAAATAGATTTGGAAGAATTACACAATGAACATCCAGATGAAGGAATGTCTGGGATTGATCCAAGATATGTAATCAACCGCATCTCTAGTGCATTAATTAAAAATGACAGAAAATGTATTAACGCCCTAGATCTTTTAAGAAACCTAAAAGAGGGATTGGACCAGCATCCATCGATAACTAAAGAAGAACGGGAAAAGTATTTAAATTATATCTCAGTAGCGAGAAAAGAATATGACGAAATGGCTAAAACAGAGGTCCAAAAGGCTTTTGTATATTCCTTTGAAGAGTCAGCAAAGACCCTGATGGACAATTATCTAGATAACGTTGAAGCTTATTGTAATGGTACTAAGATTAAGGATCCTATAACTGATGAAGAATTAAATCCTGATGAAAGATTAATGAGATCCATTGAAGAGCAGATTGGTGTTTCTGAAAATGCTAAAAAATCATTCCGTGAGGAAATTTTAATAAGAATTTCAGCTTACGCAAGAAAGGGTAAAAAATTTGATTATAAGAGTCATAATCGTTTAAGGGAAGCGATTCAGAAAAAACTTTTTGCTGATCTAAAAGATGTTGTTAAGATTACCACGTCAGTGAAAACTCCTGATGAAGTCCAATTAAAAAAGATAAATCAAGTTAGTGAAAGATTGATTGAGGAGCATGGATATTGTTCAATTTGTGCTAATGAATTGTTAAAGTATGTAGGAAGTCTATTAAATCGATAGAAAGGAGGATTTTATATGGATGAACCTCTTTTCATCGTTTCTAAGGAGGATTGGTCGCTTCACCGCAAAGGTCATGAAGATCAAATGCGCCACCAGGAGAAGGTGCGTGAAGCAATAAAGAAAAATCTCGCTGATTTAATGAGCGAGGAAAGTATTATCTTATCAAATGGAAAAAATATCGTTAAAATTCCCATCAGATCCCTTGATGAATATCGTTTTAGATATAACTATCATAAGCAAAAATTAGGAGGTCAAGGAAAAGGAGATTCAAAGGTAGGAGATGTGATAGGAAGAGATTCAAGAGGGCAACCTGGTAGTGGTAAGGGGCAAGGTGCCGGTGATCAACCGGGTCAAGATATATATGAAGCTGAGGTAACAGTTGAAGAAATAGAAGAAATGTTATTTGCTGATTTAGAATTACCTAATTTGAAAAATAAACCGAATCAAGAAATGGTCACAAAGGATATCCGATTTAATGATATTCGTAAAAAAGGGTTATTAGGAAATATCGATAAGAAAAGAACTATTTTAGAAAATATAAAAAGGAATAGTTTAAATGGGAAACCGGGTATATATCAAATTTCAATAGATGATTTGCGCTTTAAGACATGGGAAGAAATCATTATCCCCCATTCACAAGCAGTAGTAATTGCTATGATGGATACTAGTGGTTCGATGGGGATTTTTGAGAAGTATATTGCTAGAACATTCTTTTTTTGGATGGTTCGTTTCCTAAGAACGAAGTATGAACACGTTGAAATAGTTTTTATAGCTCATCATACTGAGGCAAAAGAAGTAACCGAAGAAGAATTTTTCACAAGAGGAGAAAGTGGAGGTACGATTTGTTCATCAGCATATCGAAAAGCAATTGAAATAATAGATAAGAGATATTCACCAGATAAATATAATATTTATCCCTTTCATTTCTCTGATGGAGACAATCTCACATCAGATAATGAACGTAGTGTACACTATGTGATGGAATTGATGAAGAGATCAAATATGTTTGGTTATGGTGAAATAAACCAATATAACAGGCAAAGTACCTTAATGACTGTATATAAGAGAATAAAAGATGAAAAATTTCAGTATGCAATATTACGTGATAAATCACATGTATATCAAGCACTAAAAACGTTTTTTTCTAATAAAGAGACTTCTACAGGTTAGGAGGTCTTCTTACATTATGGATGATATAAAAAGCTTGAAAAAAGCTATTGCTGAAATAACGGATATCGCCATTGGTTTTGGATTGGACCCTTATCCATTAAGATATGAGATTTGTCCACCAAATATTATTTATACTTTTGGGGCTTATGGAATGCCAACCAGATTTTCCCATTGGTCTTTTGGCAAAGCATTTCAAAGGATGAAGTTACAATATGATTTGGGTTTAAGTAAAATTTATGAGTTAGTTATTAACAATAATCCAAGTTATGCTTTTTTATTAGAAGGAAATAGTTTAACTCAAAATAAATTAATTGTTGCCCACGTCTTAGCACATACAGATTTTTTCAAAAATAACGCTCGCTTTGCTAATACCTCAAAAGATATGGTAGAAAGTATGGCAAGAACAGCTGAACGTATAAGAAATTATGAGTTAAAGTTTGGAAAAAAAGAAGTTGAAGAATTTATTGATGCAGTACTGGCCATACAAGAGCATATTGATCCAAGTCTATTTAACATAAGAGACAACAAAAACTCCGAAAAATCAGATTCAAATAAAAAGATTAAATCAGACTATGATGATCTTTGGATTATAGATCAAACTAATGAAACGTCGATAGTAAAAAAAGAGGAGAAGAAATTCCCTCCATCTCCTGAAAAGGATCTTGTACTTTTTATAGAAGAATATAGCAAAGTATTAGAAGATTGGCAAAGAGATATTATGACAATGTTACGGGAAGAAATGTTATATTTTTGGCCACAAATTGAAACGAAGATCATGAACGAAGGTTGGGCTTCAGAAAGAAGGTTTTGAGAAATTTGAGATTAAAATATTAGAGAAAAAAGGATCAAGGTATCGGTTTAAGAAGGGTGTCCCCATAATATATCTTAATAAGAAAGATGCATCAGAGGATTTTAATTCAATTCTAGTTGCAGCCCATGAAGTGGGGCACGCTATAGATTTTAAAATTTCAAAAATGGTGATGTATTTTAGTTATTTGCTAATCTTTTTTTTCATAGCAGCAGCTATTTTTGATAAATTAATAATACCATTTGTCTTGTTTTCTTTAATCGGTGCAAAAATATATATAAAAAGTGAATTAAATGCAGAATATTACAAAAGGATATTAATAAAACGACATATAGTTGATGTATTTAGATTTTACAATGATAACAGAGATGTTTCTACGCTACTTAAAAAGATTGAGAAGAAAGATAAAGAAACAACATACAAAATATATGAAAATGGTATTTTATTCTATTTTATTGGTCCTATAATGGTTATAGTAATAGGCATATTATATTAGTATGTTTATAAAGAAACAAATACATACTGAAGACTAACCTCATGCTAAATTACCTAGTATGAGGTTATTTTTGTCAAAAATGTTTAAAATCTTAGATGAAATAAAAAATTGAGAGTGATTCGAAGGTCACTTCCATGGTCAATTCGCTAACTTTTTCAAATTCATGGCAAAAAAAACTAGTAGTGCCCGCATCGAGAATTTTTCAAACTTCCTAATGTAGTTCAACGTAAAAATTGGTTAAAATTATCTAGGAATTTCAGATATTGTAGTAAGAATGAGTGAAAAAGTATCTATTTTCCATATAAAAAAAGTAAAATCATCAATAACGATAAACAACGTGTCATAATGCTCCGACAATTTTCATATATTGTAGTAAGATTGGAATTTATAATGTTCTAAATTGTAGTGAAAATGGAGTTAGTAGCAATTTAACAATTATTTAAAATGGGAATTAAAGTGCTGAGGTGAGGAATTTGAAAAACAATGTAACAATTAAATTTAGGAGAAAGGGGTTTTTATCAAGAGATGAATTAAATGAAAATAATGTAGTTGTTTATGAATCAACTAGTTTGATAAGTTCAATGAGTTATGCTGGACCTTCTTCTATAATAGAAAAATCAAAAAGTATTAGTGATACCTTTAAAAAGAAGCTAAAAAAAATTAACGGTTATTTTAGTCTAGGAACAACAGATGGTGAGTATAGGAATGTTCATGTGTATTCAAAAAAAGCAAGATATTTAGATGGGATTAACCGTATTTGCTATATCAGTCAGAACAGTAAAGATGAATTATTAGTTAGTGAATATCGTGGTAGCAGAACATCAAAATATTCTGGTCTATATAGGGAATTGGAAAAAAGATTAAATGAGAGGGGGTTTGAGAACGCTGGGGGAAAATACATTATTACGGTAAATAATATTGAAGAATTTGTAGAGATTGTTAATAATTTAATTTTTGAGCATGTTGAGAATCAATTGCAACTTGTACCAGTCAATGAAATAGATTCACTGATTATAGAAGGTAAAAAATATTATTATTATAAAGCATATTGGGTGAAGAGTATGGATGATATGAATGGAGGAATAAATGCTGAAATAGATAAAATAGGTGATATAGATAATTTTATTAAGACTTTAGCCAATTATATAGTGAATACTCAAGATATTAATGAGCTAGATAAACTTAATGAAAAATTTTCAGATTTAAAAAAAATAATTGAAAACAGAATTGAGAATTTAAAGCAAGTTGATTTAATTTGATTTGAAGGGAGAGATCTTAATGGAAAAACCTATAAAACTAAATAAATGGTTAGAAAATGTACTCAACACATATAATCTAGATGATAATATTAAACAAACTGAAAAATGGGGAATACTACATGATTTATTAACTATTTGGATTCAGAAGGATTCTATATGAATGATAATCGTCTCGGAAATACAACAAATGAAAAGATTTAATGTTTGGAGGGGATTTTTGTGAAAAATAATAAAATTACATCAGGAGTAAAAATTTGGGAACTAAGGCTTGTTTTATCTAAACCTAAAGTTAATTCATGGAAAGAAGCTGGTGCAGTTTTGGGATTTTCAGATTTTAATAATTTTAGAAGTTCTTTTGAAGAAGCAATTTACGAATTCAATAGTGTTAAAAAACCTAAATATTCTAGAAGTATTCAAACTAAAAAATTTAATCAAGATGAGAACTATATCATTTTGGAATATGAAGTAACTGGGGGTCAATCTAAAAGTAGTATTTCTAGAACAATAGGGCATTTTTCTAAAATTTTGTATCACGGTTATGGTTGGAAAAACATATCTGACGATGGTAAAGAAAATAGATTGTTTGATATATCAGAAATTCGACCTATATAGAAGTAGTCAATATACTACTACAATGTTGGAAAAATTGCGATTAAATTGTTTATAGATAGGTACCATTGAAGTATTATCATTACGAACTGTTCTTGGTATACTTGAAGCAAATGGTAATATGTTTATTTTGTTAAAGACTGGTCGTAAGTGTTTCTTTTCGAGGGTTCGGCTGGTCTTTTTTTGTAGTATTGTGGATCTTACCATTACTATTTCAATCAAGCAACTCTAAACTTTATTTGTTCCACTTTTTAGTGCTTTCACCAACTTTTAAACTTGGATATCTTTCCATTAACCAGTCATATATTTGAGCTTATGAAAGATCAGGATACTTTTTTAACTTAGAATAGAATTAAATCCTTATATGAATCTCATTTTTCTCGAGAGGTGTAACCGTCAAGTAAAATTGAACACTTTTTGCTCATTAATTTTGAACACTTTCTTGTCCAAAAATGGTAATCCTGTGTCTCATTCTGTAGCTATCACCGTTTAGATGAATCACCTCAGCTCTATGGACGATTCGATCTAAAATAGCCGTTGTAATAGCTGGATCACCCAATAATTCACCCCATTCATTAGGACTTTTATTTGATGTTAGAATGATGGATGCGTTATTGTATAGGTCATTGATTAAATGAAAAAATAGATTTGCTTCATTTTGATCCATTGCCATAAACATTAGATCGTCAATGATGACTAAATTAGCATTTCTTATTCGTTTCATTCTTGCTTGGGATTTACGAGTAATTTCTTCTGTTTTTAATAGATTAATAAGTTCGCCCATTGAGACAAAAGAAACTTTGTATCCTTTATTAAGTGCTTCTATTCCTAATCCTGTTGCCAGATGTGTTTTACCAACACCTGGCGGACCGAGTAAGATAAGATTAAATAACTGATCAATCCATGTAAACTCTCTTAGCTGGTTTAATTGTTTTTTGCTTAATGATTGCTGCTCTTTAAGATTAAATGTTTCTAGTGTTTTGTTAAAAGGAAAGGTTGCCCATTTAAATCGTTTTTCAAATTGTTTTTCAAATTGTTTTTCTTCTCTACGTCTTTGTTCATAATTCATCAAATTATTCAGAAACTTGCGGTAAGTCCAGTCCTTCGATTCTGCTTCTTGAATAATATTGGGTAAATGGTTTGCAACTTCTACTAATCGTAAAGAACGTAGTTGGTGTTGAAGTTGTTCAATAGATTGGCTCATACGGATCCTCCTTCCAATATGGACACATATTCAGTAACATCACGAATTTCTGGTTTTGCACATATAACAGATCCCACATTGTAAAGCGGCTTAATCTTTGGTTTAAATGACTGTTGGTGTTCACTTGTCGTTGTCGTTTGACGTAAGAAACGACATCGCTAAATTCGGTTGCACTAAATAATTTTCTTTTCATACTTTCATGTAAGGCTTGATCCAATGTTTTTGAATCTATATCTTTTATGGCTTTAGATATGATTTGGAGTTGGTCCCTTATATAACGAGGGTACGCTTTACGTATTTCTTGTAAGAAAGTATAAGCCAAATCTACATCTTCGAAATGTTTTGCAATAGTATTTATATAAGCATCAACTCCTTTTGAACGATCTCGTGTATGTTGAGTAGCTTGAATTAATTGACCTTTTCCGTGATGAATTTGATGATCTGCAATGATTGGACCATCTATACTTTCTCGAAGAATTAAACGCTCATCATCCGTTATTGTCATATAAACTTTTTTGCCTTTTTCATACGTTCCTAAAGGAACAGAATAACGATTAGATGAGTACATAATAGTATTGTCCTTACGAACAGTTCTTGGTATACTTGAAACAAGTGGTAATATGTTTATTTTGCTGAGGACTGGTCGTAAATGTTTCTTTTCGAGGGAGAACACTTCGACTGGTCTTTTTTTCGTTGTATTGTGGACCTTACCATTACCAGTTCGTTCAAGCCACTTTAGACTTTGTTCGTTCCACTTTTCAAGGTTATAGAATATTCGATGCTTTGCAAAGTTTTTCTTAATAAAGCCAACGACATTTTCTATTTTGCCTTTACTCTCTGGATCAGCCCTACGACAAAGATGAACATGTAAACCCCTTTGTTCTCGATATGACTGAAATTCCGCTGTATAGATAATGTCACCTGCATTCTCACTAACAACAAGCAGAGAATCTTGATCATAAACCAATTCGTGAGGAATGCCTTCAAAGTATTCAAATGCATTTTCATGAGCTCTAATGACATCCCTTGTTGTAAAATGTCTATCTAACCATTCCATGTATTTGTGACGGGAGTGGGAAAGTACAAAGGCGATGAAGTACAATTTAATTTCATTTCCTTCACTTGTTTTTTGAATGGTTTGTCCAAAATCTACTTGTGCTTGCTGTCCCATTGGTGGATCTGGAATCGCTTGATATGTACGCTTTGTTTCAGTTTTAAGAATCTGGTATTCGTCTCTTAATACTCGAACATAACTGCGTACAGTGCTTTCACCAACTTTTAAGCCTGGATACCCTTCCATTAACCAGTCATATATTTGAGCTGCTGAAAGGTCAGGATGCTCTTTTAACCAGGATAGAATTAAATCCTTATATGAATCTAGTTTCTTTTTTCTTTCCCGAGTGGATGCAATCCATATTGATATTTCATCAAAGTCCTTATCTAAATATTTATAAACGGTTGTTCTTGAAATCCCTAGCTTCTTTGCTATTTTTCTGATTTTAAAACCTTTTTTTGTGTAGCTGTTGAATATCCATATACACTTGCCACTTATCCACCTTTCATCTCCTCCACCATACGCTATTTATTTATGAATCTAGCATAAATGATGGATGATATTTGGTAAATAAGTGTTCAATCTTATCTAGCGGAAACTGTCTACTTTAGTCTAGCAGTTACAAGAGGATGAAAATCTATATCGATTCAGCATAATTACACCTCCGAGCACATATTAAACCAATCCATGAGGGATAATATGGAAAAAATAGGAGGTGTTTTTTTATGGCTAGAAGGCGATATAGAAAATCTGTTATTAAAGGTGAAATAACTATTTATATCTTCCTATATGCAGTTGCTTTAGGTTTTTATTTAATATATCAGTTCTTAGCTTTGATTGAGCATTTTATAGCCAATGCAACAATATTACATTGGACTATTTCAATTCTAATTACTTTTTTAATAATATTTCTTATAAAAGAAAAAAGGAAATATGATGCTGTAAGGAAAGAAAGGGAAAGGAAAAAAAGGATTCAGAGAGCTTCGAATATGGAGAAATTAAAGCAAATGAATCCAACTGATTTCGAGCATTATATTGCTGATTTATTTCGATTAAAAGGTTATGAAGCTATTGTGATAAAACGTACTGGAGATGGAGGAAAATAGGGCGCTTCACTTAACACAATATTCACACTGAGTTTATCAATCGGGAGCTATTTATCATTTTTAACGGCTCATTAAGATATTCTTCCATTCAATGTTTTATTTTTCATTAAGTATAATATTAAATCATAATCATCAGGTTGATTATAATCGTCCAGTGCAAGTTTATTAACTTTCTTTTCACCACAGATAGTACATTTATGTATAACTTTTAACACTCCATTTTTTTGGATGAAATCATGGGGAGACATAAGACCATGGCAGTTGTTCATTCTATCACCTGGATAGTTATCTAAATGTTTAGAATAAAAACAGAATGGACAGTGGTTCCGATAACTTCCATTTGATAATGGGGCAACTAATTTTCCACAATTCTCGCAAATAAACGATTCATTAATAGCAGTAAATTTCTTCATTTTTTCCTCCCTAGTGATAACCAAGAGTTCCCTCAATTCTTATTTTCTTTCGATTAAGTAGTGTACTTTTAATCCAATAAAATATTTGTGATAACCAATTGATATTATAAGAGTTAGACCCTTACTTAATTAGTTCGGCTCTTAACATTTCCATATATTTAAAGTATTTCTATAAATCAGATATTCATCCATGTTTTTATTATATATAAATAATCAGAAAATTCAATCTTTTATCGTGAGATAAATACAAAAATTAAAATATTTAACAGTAACAAGAGGGAAATGCCCACCTCTTGTTGAATTATAGGTCCAAACATACTTTAAAGGATGGTAAGAAAATAAAAATGCTGTATTTGTGAAAGTATCTTTTTTGAGTATGTTGTTCTATATTATAGGTGCTTTTCTATTAGTGAATCTTGCTCAGGAAAGCAAATTTAAAGGGTTAAAAGATAATAATAAAAATCGGGAAGATTATAAATGCTATTTCGGAGATAAATAATTTATGCCATCTGTTAAAAGATTAGATATTGTTGGTTATAACAATGAAAAGGTGCCAAATACGTATATCGATTTTAGTAGCGATCAACTGGCTATATTACTTCCAGGTTTTGCTTATACAAATGATTCACCAATTTTATATTACACAGCAAGTCATTTAATGCTAAAGCTTTCTAAACAAAAATATAAAAGAATAATTTTAGTAGGAAAATCAATTGGAACTTTAGCGCTTGGAGAAATATTAATCTCTATAAAGGATTTAATAGAAGCAGAGGTTATATGGTTAACTCCTTTATTGAACTATGAGGAATTAGCTGAAAAAATATTAAGAATTAATAATCGTTCATTACTAATATTGGGCACCGAAGACCCAGCATATAAAAGCGGTAACTTGAAAAAAATTCTAGAAAAAAAGAATGTTGGATCATTAATAATTGAAGGAGCAAACCATAGTTTAGAAATCGGTAATAACATATTTGAATCTATAAACGTGTCTCAAAAAATTCTTTCAAAAATCGTAGATTTTGTTGATGAATTTAAGTAAATAGATATCAGGAGATGGCAAAATAAGGTGGCAATCGCATAAGTTCCATCTAACAATCTTTTTTTCAGGCTTTATACTTTTTTGTTGCATAACTTTGTACTTCTTTTTCTATTAGATTTTTAGGGGGGGGTTAATTGATAGAAGAGGAATTTTATAAATTATTCAAAGGTAAAAAAGTATATATTCGTCGTCCTAAATATGATGGGATTAGTTATATTAATAAATTATGGTCTGATGAGGAAACAACAAGTGAATTAGGAGGACCATTTTCATTAACTGAGGAAAAAGCAAAGACTTGGTATCCAAAGATGGTTAATCCTACCGATGGAAAAAATTTTTACTGTTTAATATTCAATTATAATAATGAACCAGTGGGTGAGGTAAGTTTTCACCGTTATAATTCTAAAACAAAGACTGCTGAATTAAACATAAAAATAGAAGGTAAACATAGGGGGAATGGTTATTCCAAAGAAGCCTTACAATTAATATTAAATTATTTTTTCTTTGAATTTGGTGGGGAAATAATGATTGATCCAGTATTATTAGAAAATAAAAGAGGTCAACAATTATTATTAAATTTTGGATTTGAGCGCGATGAATCGGAAAAAGATATATTTCTACTGAGGATGTCAAAAGAAAGATTTATAAAACTTATAAATGGCATTTAACTCCATATAGCAAAATGTTCACACTTCTGGCTAATACCTTTGGTTATTAGTACATGCCTATAATCTCGAGGATTTCGTAAATAACTCGACTTCATGAGAAATATTCAATTATTATGTCGACCTTCGTATACAATTAAATCTTGAATTATCCAAAAGCACATGGGATAAAATGGGGAGATAACGAATATGAAATATGCATTTTCAGTAACTAATATAGACAATATGAGTGAAATGGAACGTGAGGGATTAAAGTTATTACAACTTATAAAAAATTATTCCGCTTCCTTAAATAATTTAATGGAAATCAAGTTTCCAAAGGGGATAGTTTTTCATGATTTTGAATCTGCTACTCAAGTTTTTTCATCAATTCCTCTACCTGCATATACTTCTAGGGAACTAATACACATTACACCTCTACCAAAAGTGTGGAGGGAAATCTTCTTGTCTGTAACTAATGATAAGAATACAAGTGAAGCTCAAAAATATTTTAAGAAATTAGATATTATAGATGTTGCGACCATCGCTGCTCATGAATTAACTCATCATTCTGAGATCTTTCATGATGATTTTGACAAAATAGATGAAGATAATAAGTGGTTTGAAGAAGGTATGTGTTTTTACCTGCCAAGGAAAATTATGATGTCTGAGAATAAATTCGAAAAAATTATGAGCGTTGAGAATGAATTAATTAAACTGTACAATAGTAAATTTGGTAATTATGTACTTAGTGAATTTGGAAAGTCTGCGTCTAAAAATAATTATGCAAGTATACTGTATGATTATTGGAGAAGTACGAATGTAGTTCGAAGATTGGTAGAAATATTTTTTAATGGAGACGTAAAAAGGTTATTAGAGTTTTATAAATCCTGGATAAATATTAAAAATACCCAATCATTACATAGATTCATTGTAAAAAATCTAAACATACCACAGAGTGAGGCAAAGAAAATGTGGTTATTGGACTAATACTTCAATTTTAATATGATTGCTTAAACAATAAACCGACACTATAAAAGTAATAAACTGAATATTACGAAAAATATTGCAAGTAACTAATCGTTATACGACATATCGCAAGAAAAGGAGCGAAAATATGAAAAAGATTATTTTATTAAATGCTGAACATAGCATAGCGGTTTCACCTTCAATTCAAAATGGTTTAACGAATTTTAATCCTTATCTAGACCTATCCGAGATTCAATTTTACTTAAATGATAAGTATTATTCCTTTGATGGGATTAAGGAAAAATACATCACGACAATTTTAGGTTCTTCAGAAAATAGAGCATTTGTTATTTTATATCCAGAAGTCGAGGTGGATGAAAAGAAAAATAATATTAAATGGATTCCTATTCAAGAGATAAATTCCATTAACTTAAATAATTTAAATGGAGAAATATTTGATAAATATATCCAAGATGTTTTGCAAGGTTTCGAACCTTCTAATCATGATTTTAAAGTTTGGAGTTTTGGTGATAACAAAAGACTAGCTAACAAATTGCTAGAATTAGTTATTGGAAAGAAAAGCTTCCTCGCTAAATAATATTGGATTAAAAAAAATCTAATAGACCATACTGGTAATAATCTATGAAAATAATACTGGAGGTATGGTCAATGTTACACACTCAAGAAGATTTAGATATGTTTCAAGAAGCATTAGATATAAAGGATCCATGGTTTGTTAGTTATAAAGAATTTAATAAAGAACAAGAACAACTTCATATTTATTTAAATTTTAAACGAGGAGCTAAGTTTACTTGCCCTCATTGTGG
>NZ_MIJF01000039.1 GCF_001730235.1 Vulcanibacillus modesticaldus
GTTAAATAATTATTCAAATAATGTAACTAAGCAAGCTATTAAAGACGCTTGCGATAGCTTCACAAAGTTTTTCAATGGTTATAGCAATTTCCCTAAATTCAAGTCCAAGAAGAAATCTAGGCACAGTTTTTATCAAGACACAGAAAAAATTAAAATTACTAAAACCCATGTTAAGTTAGAAAAATTGACTACAAGTAGAAAAAGAAATAAGCAGAAGTTTAATTGGATCAAACTAGCTGAAAAAGGCAGGATACCAACGGGAAAAAATATTAAGTATATTAATCCAAGAATAACGTATGATGGACTTAATTGGTGGATCAGCATTGGTGTTAAAGAAGAAAAAGAAAATAATACTTCATACCAGACTGAAGGTATAGGTATTGACCTAGGTGTAAAAGAATTAGCAGTAATAAGTAATGGTGAGAAGTTTAAAAACATTAATAAATCACCCAAAATGAAGAAATTAATGAAAAAGCATAAAAGATTACAAAAACAAATTTCAAGAAAATACGATATGAATAAAACTGAAATTGAAGGGAGGGAAAACCGTTACAAATACCACAAAACAAAAAATATAGTAAAAGCTGAAAAGAAATTAAAAAGACTTTATAGGAGAATAAAAGGTATCAGAGATGACTATATCCATCAGATTACAACATCTTTGGTGAAAGCCAAACCAAAGTATATCGTGATCGAGGATTTAAACGTAAGTGGAATGCTAAAAAATAAGAAATTCGCAAGAGCAATATTTGAACAATCTCTAAGAGGATTTAGAAGAAAATTAGAGTACAAATGTAAATGGAATGATATTAATTTAATCATAACTGATAGATATTTTCCTTCAAGTAAAATATGTTCTAATTGCGAACATATAAAATTGGATTTAAAACTTTCTAATCGGAAATATCAATGTGACAGCTGCGGATTAGAGCTTGACAGAGACCTTAATGCAAGTATTAACCTTAAAGATTATCCTATAAAGCATAAACACTCAGTAGCTTAATCACTTAAAAGATACTACTGATATGTACCCATTCGTTAATGGGGAATTTAAGCCTTCGGAGAGTTATATCAAGCGAAAGTAATAGTCAGCTTTGACTATGAAATCGGACTCAATGAACAAGGAACAAAGCATAAAACTTATAAATTTCAGCTTATTTATAAGTTTTTATAGGTATTTGGTAACGGAAGCTTATGTCAGTAACTATAAAAGATATTGCGAAGGTTTGTGGTGTTTCTCCAAGTACTGTTTCTAGGGTTATCGCCGATAATCCGCGAATTAGTCAAAAAACCAAAAAAAAGGTTAGAGAAGCTATGAAAGAATTGGGGTACCATCCTAATTTTAATGCTCGCAGTTTGGTGGCAAACTCTACCTCTACAATAGGGATTGTTATGCCCAGAGCGTCAGATGAAGCATTTTCTCATCCTTTTTTCCCGGAAGTGATCAGAGGAATAAGTGTAGCTGCCCACGAAAAGGATTATATGATATTGATGACAACAGGTAGCACCAAGGATGAGCAGATGGAAGCAGTTTCCAAAATGGTTCAGGGTAAAAGGGTAGATGGAATAGTATTACTAAGTTCAATCATTAATGACCCGTTTATTTCAATGTTGCTGGAGTGGAATTTTCCATTTGTATTGATTGGAAGTCCAGCAGAAAAGATAGATAAGGTTAATTACGTTGATAATGATAATATAGCTGCTGCAAAGAAGGCAACATTGCATTTAATTGAAAAGGGACATAAAAGAGTTGCTTTTATTGGTGGTTTGAAAGATTTAGTGGTTACTAAACATCGATTAGAAGGTTATAAGCAAGCATTAGAGGAAGCAAATATTGATTTTGATCAATCAATAACCTCATATGTTGATTTTCGTAAAGAAGCTGGTTATCAAGCTATAAACCAGTTATTTGAAAATAAAAAACCCCCAACTGCAATCTTAGTAACTGATGATATGATTGGATTTGGGGTGTTAACAGCTATTCAAGAAAAAGGTTATAAGATTCCAAATGATGTAGCAGTAGTTAGTTTTAATAATTTTACAATGGCTGAACTATCTAGCCCATCTCTATCTTCAGTTGACATTTCAATTTTTCAATTAGGTTACCAAAGTGCAAAGCGTTTATTTGATTTAATTAAAGATTCTTCATTGGATCCAATTGGTATCGAGGTGCCTAGTAAGTTAGTAGTCAGACAATCAAGTAAAACAATTAAAAAAATTTATAAATAAATCTTTTCAATTTTTATAATATAGCGTATAATGAGTTTAAATAATGAAAACGTTTGCTCAAATAATTCATTTCTTTTATAGCTTAAAATGCAATCGTTTTCATTAGGTTTTGGTAATTATAATTTATTTTATAATTACACAATTTAAATTTTTTAAAAAGGTGGGGTTAATCTAATGAAGAAGTTGCTATTTATTTTTTCGATCTTTGCTCTTGTATTTTTATTATCAGCATGTAGTAGTGAAACTTCAGAAGAACCTAAACAGGAAGTGATAGACGAACAAGTCACCATTTCTTTTTGGCATACTATGAACGATGAAGAGACCAAAACATTAGAAGCTATTGTTGAGGAATTTGAGAATGCAAATCCTAATATTAAAGTGAATATGGAGAATGTTCCTTTTAGTGAAGCTCAAAACAAATTTAAAACCGCTGCTCAAGCAGGGAATGCTCCTGACGTATTCCGTTCTGAAATTGCATGGACTCCAGAATTTGCTGCATTAGGATACTTAATGCCACTAGATAATTATTTTAAAGACCAGGATGATTTCTTAGCTGCACCATTAAACTATAGTAAATGGAACGGTAAAACATGGAGTGTACCGCAAGTTACAGATGCACTAGCCTTACTTTATAATAAGAAAATGTTAGCTGATGCGGGTTATGATAAAGCTCCAGAAACATGGGATGAATTCGTAAAAGTTGCGCAAGACTTAACAAAAGGTGGTAAGTATGGTTTCTATTATCGTCAAAGTGATGCATATTGGTTCCAACCATTTATGTGGTCTTTTGGTGGTGGATTGATTGATGAAGATGATTTAGAAATTCATATTAATGACCCTGGTTCAGTAAAAGCATTAGAATTTATATTAAAACTTAGAGATGAATATAAAGTATTTAAAAATGACAAAGATTTTTCAAATGATTATACAAATGCGATGGAAACCTTTAAAGCAGGTGACGTTGCTATGATACTTAATGGACCATGGTCAACATCAGACATCTTATCTGGTTCAGCATTTGAAGATCCTAATAATTTAGGTATCGCACCTATACCAAAAGGTCCTGAAGGCCTAACGGGTTCACCTGTTGGGGGTCATGGTTACGTTATATATGCCGGTACTAAAAACGCTGACGCCTCTTATAAATTTATTGAATTTTTAAGCAGTAAAGAAAATCAAGCTAAATTTGCTGTGAACAATGGTTTATTACCAACTCGAAAATCTGCTTATGAGCTTGATGAAGTTAAAAACAACCGAATTATTTCTGATTATAAGTTGGTAATTGAAAGAGCAACAAATCGTCCTGTCATTCCTGAAGGTGGACAAATCTATACAGATTTCACTCCAGAAATTCAGGCTGTTTTCCAAGGCAAAAAGTCACCTCAAGAGGCATTAGATGCTGTTGCTAAAGCTTGGGCAGAATTGTTAGGGAAATAAGTTAAGAAATTTTTTACAATCAAGAGAAACCAATTTTTTGGTTTCTCTTTTCTCCCACATTTAAGATATTGAATTGATTAAATTAGTGTAATTTGGAAAGAGGTTTGCAACAATGAAACTGAACAAGAAAGTGCCCAAAAGAATGAAATCGGTAAAAAATAATACCTGGGTGGCATATGTTTTTTTAGCTCCAGTAATAATCGTAATGTCGGTTCTAGTTTTCTATCCTTTATTTAAAGGAATAGGATACAGTTTTACGGATATAAATCAATACAATATGGGAAACAAGTTTATTGAACCAAGTTATAAATTTATTGGGTTAGCTAATTATAAAAAACTACTTGGTGATATGTTTACCAAAGATTCAATTTTTGGTAGCATCCTGAAACAAACGTTTATTTGGACATTTGTTAATGTGTTTTTCCATTTTATGATTGGCTTAGGTTTAGCACTTTTACTAAATAGAAGTATTAAATTTCGGAGTACTTATCGCCTTTTATTACTTGTACCTTGGGCAGTTCCCAGTTTTATCAGTGCCTTTTCTTGGCGTTGGATGTTCAATGGTAGTTTTGGAATTATAAACTTGGTATTAGTGAAATTAGGCTTCTCGCCAATTCCGTGGTTAGGAGACCCATTTTGGTCAATGGTAGCGGTAATATTAACTAATGTTTGGTTAGGTGTACCATTTATGATGGTCACCTTATTGGGTGGTTTACAAAGTATTCCAACAAGTTTATATGAAGCGGCAAGGGTTGATGGAGCAAGTAGATTCAGTCAATTTTGGAATATTACTCTTCCATTATTAAAACCTGTAGCTTTTACAGCTACCCTATTGGGAGTTATTTGGACTTTCAATATGTTTAATGTTATTTATTTAGTTACTGGTGGCGGGCCTGTTCGTTCGACTGAAATACTAGTTACATATGCATATCGTGAAGCATTTATGAATTGGAATTTCGGTATGGCTTCAACTTATGGTGTTATTATTTTAAGTTTCCTCATTATTTTCAGTACGATCTATGCACGTTTATTAAAGAAAAAAGATAATGAGGAGGTTTATTATTAAAAATGATAAAGTTAAGAAGTTTGAAAAGCATCCCAATTCATGCAATATTAATTTTAGCAAGTTTTATAGCGGTATTTCCTGTGTTGTGGATTTTATCAACATCATTTAAACCATATGAAGAGGTTTTTAGCACAACAGTAAATTTTATACCAGATAATTTTACTATTGAAAATTACATCTATGTTTTTACCAAAGGAAATTATATCTTTTTTAAATGGATAAAAAATAGTGCAATTGTTGCTATTGCAACAACGATTTTTGGGGTATTTTTATCAACTACAGCTGCATATGCTTTATCCCGTTTTAAATTTATCGGCCATAAACCTATTATGTATATGTTTTTAGTAACACAAATGTTCCCAGGGGCGTTGTTATTGATACCTTTATATAATCTTATGAATTCCTTTAGTTTATTAAATACATACTGGGGTCTAATATTGGCATACAGCACAGTGGCAGTTCCATTTAGTGTATGGATGTTAAAAGGTTTTTTTGATACTATCCCGTATGAATTAGAAGAGGCAGCCAGGGTTGATGGATTATCACAATTTGGTACTTTTTGGAGAATAGTCTTACCTTTATCATTACCAGGTTTATCTGTAACGGCGTTTTTCTCATTCATTACTGCTTGGAATGAATTTATGATAGCTTTAACTTTTATGAATAACGAGGAAATGTACACGTTACCGATCGGTTTACAACAATTTGTTAATCAATTTAATACAGACTGGCATTATATGTCTGCTGGTGCAATAATAGTAACAATTCCAGTTTTAGTACTATTCTTTTTTGCACAAAAATATTTAGTGTCAGGTTTAACAACTGGTGGAACTAAAGGATAGATTTTGGAATTACTCAATAAGAACATTATAGCAAGAACATTATAGCGATTAAACACGAACAAAACTGCTACTGCGTTTTGTTCTTTTTCTTATTTGCGTAAGCCATATAAGGGAAAACTTCATATAATGTTTGATGGGGGGAGCTAAAATTAAATAGGCGACCTAAGTCGCCTAAATTAATTTCAGTTTTCTAATCTATTATAACTTGATAGTTATCATAGTCTAGAAACTCCTTCTCAAGTTTTTGAATATTTTTTTTAAAAAGCAAAGAAATTATTAATAATAGAATGACAATATTTAATATTGCCAGTTTACAGTTATATTTCCGGTAACGCCGGTAGGTGTTGTAACGACATGGTTATTACCATTTTCCCATTGAATAGTACCATCAGCGCGTTTTATGAAGAATTTAAACTCAATTGTCTGACCAGCAGGAACACTAAAAACGTAGAACCAGTCTGGGTAATTAGGAGCTAAAAGAGGGCCTTGTGCATTATTAATTCCACCATCTGTATTGGTACTCCAATTACCTAATTCTGGGATGTTTCCGGTAAGATAAATTTTATCACCTAAATTAGTAGTTGGTGCGTTTAAAACCGTAAATACAACGGATGTTTGATTATTACTTAACTTATTGAACAAGTAAGTATTGCTATCTACACCCCCAGCTGTCACCTTAATGTTCGTTGTCCCTGGATTGGAGTTTGGTACATAAACTTCAATCTGATTTGGAGACCAAGATTTGATTGTAGCTGGTGTAGACCCAAATGTGACCTGCCCAACAGTAGAACCAAACCCTTTTCCATCAATTGTTACAACATTACCTTCTACACCAATATTTGGAGCAACCGATCCGATTTGTGGATAATTAGCAGAAGAATTGTATTGCCAAACGGCAACAGAACCAGCACCCAAAGTAAAATCGGATACTCTTCCAGAAGTCACACTTATACTATTACCGTTAAGCATTCCATTCAAATAATCTGAGTATACACCATTAGGAAGTGAGGTATATAATCCAGAGATATTATAAGGAGAATTTGTATTTCGATTAATAGCTACTAACACAATATCATTATAAAATTGGTATTCATAAATATAAACATCATTATTGATCCAACGCTCTCTGGTTGTACCAAATTGGATTGCTGAATTGTTCTTACGCAAATTAGCTAGGGAAGAGATTAGTTGAAAAGCTGTGGTTGTAGTATCAAAACTAGGCATCATAGCACGATTATATGGATCATTGCCACCTGAGAGATATTGTTCGGTTCCGTAATAAATCGAAGGAGTTCCTCGAGAAGTTAAAATGAATGCAAGTGCTTGGTGAAAATTTGTTATATTAGAGTTCATATCCAAAAATCTTGACATGTCATGGTTATCAATAAAAGTGATCAAATTGGACTCATAAACGTATTCGTTATTTGTCAAAGTGACCATGTTATGAAGATCATACATATTTTGGGTAAAGTTACCAAAAACATTTCTAATTACAGTATTTAAATCAAAATCTAATACATTAATACCACTATTATTTGCATAACGCACTTTTTCAAGATGGTTAGATGTGCCTGGATCATCCCCGTACCATTCACCAACTAGAAAAATATCTTTCTGTTGATACATCTTATCAGCAAATGTTTTAGAAAAGCCTGCATTAAAATGTTTAACGGCATCGATACGAAGCCCGTCTGCTCCATGAGCAAGTATTTGACTCGCTGCGTCGATAAGATATTTTGCAATCGTTTCATTTTCTTGGGATAAATCGGCTAAAGAAAACCCTGCAGGGTCAGTAAAATTCTTCCATTGAGCTTCAAAACGATCATCCCAATTTTGAATGTCTCCATTATGGTGGAAATAACCTTTATTTGAATCATCAAAATAATTTCCTAAATATTTTCCGTTATCATATAGAGCTCCACCTTCAGCAAATGTAGGATCAGACTCTTTAATGGGTGTTGTATGATTCGGTACAAAATCCACAATGACTTTCATGCCATTAGCATGGGCATCGTTTATTAGATTATCAAATGTTGTCCAGTCCCCAAAATGCTCTTCGATAACTTTGAAGTCTCTAGTCCAATAACCATGGTAGCCAGTATTTTCGGTACTAGCAAATGTGTCTAGATTATCAAGAATAGGTGATAACCAGATAGTAGTAATACCTAATTGCTTCAAATATGGTATTTTTTGCCGAACACCTTCTAAGTCTCCACCCCAATACATTTTCCATTTCGATTGAGATGGGTCATAAAGTCCATAACTTTTGGCTGGATCATTATTTAGGGGATCTCCATCGTAGAAACGATCAATAATAACTTGGTATATAACATCCCCTTTAAGGTTAGCTGAAACACTTGCTTTAGCAATTTCTGTATTGATAGGTAGAGAATTAAGGACGATTCCCATCAAAAAAATTAAAAGCAATAATATTTTTGAAATTTTTTTTAGCATTTTTTCACCTCAATATTATAAATATTTTTGTGCAAACGTTTTCAAAAATATAGACAACACACCCCCTGCCATGTATAAAAATACCTTACCAAATAGAATTATATTTCTGATAATTTAAAAAGTAAATATGTTTTTTGTTTAATTATGAATTTTTGTACACCGATGTCGATTAACTCATCTTCAAGTATAATAGATATGATGTAACAAGCTATTACAATATTTATTAAATATTAGACTCTAGGTGACTTTAGGGTAGTGTGGTGAATATATTAACCATATCTGGTATTATTGCCTTTAAGCGAACTCTTGATCAAGATTCATTGTTGGTCATACACAATTTGACAGGAGAACAAAAGTCAATCATTCTAACGGACCAGGAAAGTGAATTTAAGAATATTTTATTTAGTACCGGAAATTTAGTAAAAATTAACAACAACAAAGCAAAGATAGAGCTTCAAATTACCCCATATACGACAGTGATTTTAGGTAAATAAGTTACTAAAATTACATCACTGGTTTTTAATACTTGAATGAGGTATTATAATAAATGATTAATCCATACTTAGAAGGTAGTGTCAAAAGTTCTATGAAAAATTAAACGTTTGGTGAAAAAGAAATTAAGAATGACAAAATTGGGGAACAAAGAACTTCACAAAGGGTTAAACAAGTATAGCAAAAGCATGACTTCATTTAAACAGTGACAAAAAAGAGCATACTGAAGCAGACTCTTAAAACAGAGCCTAATTAATACTGTTAGATTAAGCAGACTGTTGCTCTAAAATAAATTCCTGTGACAACTCAATAAGTTTAGACC
>NZ_MIJF01000040.1 GCF_001730235.1 Vulcanibacillus modesticaldus
CGTTATCTAAAGAATAGGTATCTTTAACCAAATCGTATATAAAGCTAAAGTCAATTGCTTGATCTATTTTCCTCACTAGATGATCCTCTGGTACTAAATCTTCTATTGATACTAATTCAACTTGAGTTCTTACATCTTCCTTACGTTTTGTTAACATGTTTCTCCCCTCACAAGATATTTATTACATACTTATTATACAAAAAAAGCTTGTAGATTTGTCTAAATAAAGACTTTGTCTACAAGCTGAGACCTTACTTTTATGTGAGGTCTTTTTCCTATCAGAAATTAGAAATTGAAATAAAAATACCTTTCAATTTATCAAATGGTTATAATTGTTTAACTCAAATATGGTAAGATATTAATTGGAGGCAAAAATAAGTTATAACTCCACTATTAGCTTTATTGAATGAAAAAGGAGGACAAAGGTAAATGATTCGTCTAAATCGATTATTAGGATTTATAGCAATCATTGTAGTTTTAACTGTATTAATGATCGCTACAATTAAACCAGTTTTGAATAATATAACTTTAGGTTTAGACTTACAAGGTGGCTTTGAAGTGTTGTATCAAGCAATACCTACAGATGGTCAAGAGATAACAACCCAGGCATTGAAAGAGACAGCTGCTGCCATTGATAGAAGAATTGACGTTCTTGGTGTTACTGAACCAAGAATTGAAATTGAAGGAACAGATCGGATTAGAATACAATTAGCTGGTGTGCCAGATCAAGATGCTGCTAGAGAGTTACTAGGAAAACCTGCTAAACTAACTTTCAGAAATGTGAATAATGAGATCTTATTGGATGGTTCTGACTTGGTGGAAGGTGGAGCAAGTGTAGACCTTGATAAAATAGGACGTCCTGTAGTTGTCTTAAAACTAAAAGATGCAGATAAATTTAGGGACATTACTGCTAAATACATAGGACAATCTATTGGTATTTATTTAGACGAGGAATTAATAACAAACCCTGTTGTTAATCAAGTAATTTCTACTGGTGATGCCATTATAACCGGACAGGAAACAGTTGAAGAAGCGCAAGAGCTTGCTGATTTATTAAATGCTGGTGCATTACCTCTAGACTTAAAAGAGCTTCAATCCCAAAGTGTTGGAGCTACATTGGGAATGAAAGCCTTAGAATTAACTATCAAAGCAGGAATTATTGGTGCAATCTTCGTGCTTCTATTTATGATTTTTTACTATCGTGTTCCAGGAATTATTGCTAGCTATGCACTAGTTGTGTATGTTTATCTTATTTTAGTTCTATTCTGGTTATTACATGTTACTCTTACCTTACCAGGAATTGCTGCGTTAGTATTAGGGGTTGGAATGGCGATAGATGCTAATATCATTACTTATGAGAGAATAAAAGAAGAATTAAAAAGTGGAAAGAGTTTATTATCTTCGGTACGTGCTGGTTCAAGAAGATCTTTATCTACCATTATCGATGCTAACATTACCACAATTTTAGCTGCCATCGTATTATATATCTTCGGTACCAGTTTGATACGTGGATTTGCAATAACCTTAATCGTTAGTATTATCGTAAGTTTAATTACAGCAGTATATGGTTCGAAATTATTGCTTAATCTCTTCGTGAAGTCGAATCTTGTTACGAATCCACGAGCATATGGAGTAAAGGAGGAAGAGATTAGTGAACTATAAATTTGATTTTTATAAATATCGAAAAATTTACTTTATTATCTCAGGAGTAATAATGTTATTAGGGATTGTTTCCCTTCTAATTTTCGGATTAAACTTAGGTGTAGATTTTAAAAGCGGAACTCGAATTGAAATTAACATTGAACAGAATTTTGTTGAGAAGGATATAAGAAGCTTGTTAAAAGATGCAGAAACTGCTGCCAAGGAGCAAGGGATTAAGGACGTTGATCTAACCCCATCAATAGTTAGACAAGCTGGAAATAAAAATGGAATTGCTGTAGTAAGATTCGATCAAACGATTAATTCTGATGTTTTACCAGTGATTAAGGAAGTGTTCCGTTCAAAATATGGTGAACAAGTTGATCTGATTGAAAGTAAGGTTGATCCAACAATCGGGAGAGAATTAGCGAGAAAAGCCTTTTATGCAGTCCTTTGGGCTTCATTAGGCATCATTATTTATGTTTCAATTCGCTTTGAATTTCGGTTTGGTGTAACGGCAATTATCGCCCTCTTTCACGATGCTTTCTTTGTAATAGCGATCTTTTCGCTATTAAGGTTAGAGGTTGATCTAACATTTATTGCTGCGATTCTAACCATAGTAGGTTATTCCATCAATGACACTATCGTTATTTTTGATCGGATACGAGAAAATATGAAACTGAATAAAGTAAAACGTGCTAGGGATATTGAAAATATCGTCAACATTAGTTTAAATCAAACCTTGGCTCGTTCAATCAATACTTCTTTGACAGTCCTTTTTACGGCTCTTGCACTTTTCATTCTAGGTGGAGAGGGAATTAAGAACTTTTCCCTTGCACTCGTTCTTGGTTTAATAAGTGGTGCTTACTCTTCTATCTTTATAGCTGCTCCAATTTGGGCTTTATGGAAGGGTAAAGATTTGGATAAGAAGAAATTTAAACCACAAATAGAATCTTAAATTCAGTTTGCCACCCTCTTACTTTTAAATTATAATGGAAGTCGGTGTAGAAGGGATGAAACTAATGCTTAAAGCAAAAAAGCGATGGCATATTCAAGAAACCGATGCCGACGAAATTGAAAAAATCGTAAGAGATAATGGTGTCCATCCATTAATTGCTCAGATATTAGCAAAAAGAGGGCTTAAGGAAAAGGAAGTTATTTCTCGATATTTTGGAGTAGATGCTTCACTAATGTATGATCCTTTCCTAATGGCGGATATGAAAAAGGCTGTTGAAAGAATCCATCAAGCGATCCTGAAAAATGAAAAGATATTGATTTACGGAGATTACGATGCTGATGGTGTCACGAGTACTACGTTACTACTTAAAGTTTTGTCAATTTTGGATGCTGATTTTTCCTATTATATTCCTAATCGTTTCACTGAAGGATATGGACTAAACCATGATGCAATTGAGGAAGCTTATAGGAATGGAATTAAAGTTATAATAACAGTAGACACTGGAATAAGCGCAGTAAAAGAGGCTGAATTAGCTAAAGACTTAGGTATAACACTAATAATTACTGATCATCATCAACCTCCTGCTGTTTTACCTGATGCTTTCGCAGTAATTAATCCTAAAAGGCCGGGTGATGGGTATCCTTTCAAAGAGCTTGCTGGTGTTGGTGTTGCCTTTAAATTGGCTCACGCCCTGTTAGGTAGGATGCCCATTGAATTATTGGATATAGTTGCAATCGGTACTATAGCCGATCTAGTTCCTCTGGTTGATGAAAATCGGATTATCGCAAGTCTTGGTTTAAAACAGCTTGAACAAACTGCTCATCTTGGAATTAAGGCGTTGTTAAGAGAAAATGGATTAGCAAATAAAAAGGTGACGGCTGGACATATCGGCTATATCATTGCTCCAAGAATAAATGCCAGTGGAAGATTAGATACAGCTGGTCATGCTGTTCGGCTATTCATAACTGAAGATGAGGCGGAAGCTAAAGAGATAGCAAAGCTGTTGGATCAGATAAATCAAGAACGACAATCTCTTGTGGATCAGATTACTGACGAGGCATTGCAAATTATAAATACAATTGGATTGGATCGGGATAAAGTTATAATCGTTGCTAAAGAAAATTGGAATGTTGGCGTTATTGGGATTGTAGCTTCGCGAATTTTAGAAAAGTACTATAAACCCACGATTATCCTAAGTATTGATCCAGAAACCAAGATCGCTAAGGGGTCAGCTAGGAGTATTGAAGGTTATGATATATACCAGGCTTTAACGGCTGCCAAGGATCTTTTACCACATTACGGTGGACATCCAGCAGCTGCTGGGCTTAGTATTAACGAAATAAATATTCCGGATTTACGTTCCAGATTAAATAAACTGGCTGATGAATGGCTAAGTGATGAAGATTTTACCCCAATTGAAAAAGTAGATGCTGTATGTAGTTTGCAGGATATTAGTTTAGAATTGATCAAGCAAATCGAGCAAATGGAACCATTTGGTATGGGGAATCCAAGTCCAAGAATACTAATTAATCAAGCAGAAATAAGTGATTTGACAGTATTAGGGAATGAAAAACAACATTTAAAAATAAATGTAAAAGATAAGAATAAATATATGGAGGCATTATTTTTTAAAAAAAGTGATTTAATAAAAGATATTGCTCCACTTTCCAAGGTTCAACTTTTAGGAGAATTAACCCTAAATAACTGGAAGGGACAAGTTAAACCCCAAATAATCGTTAGAGATTTACAAATTCCATATCTACAGATTTTTGATTGGCGTAAAAGTGATCTCATGAAACGTATAAAAGATATCTCATTTACAGATACAGCTCTAATATATAGTAATAAATTGAAGGGTTTTACAGAACAAACTGGTGATTATTTAACGTTTCCTTATGATGATTGGCATAAACTTAAAGAGTATAACTTAAGATCAGTTGTTTTTGTAGATTTACCACCTTCGGTTGATGTAATGATAAAAACCTTAAAGGCAATCCCGGAATTAGAAAGAATTTATTATATTTTCAATTCTGATGACAAATTATCATTTCCAATGAAAGTAAATCGGAATTTATTTAAACAAGTATATTTGGCATTAAAAGAGAACTCTTCATTGATAACTAAAACTAATATCGAACATTATTTTAATAAATTTGAGATTGATTCAAATGTTATTGAATTTGTGCTTAATATATTTGAGGAATTAGGTTTTATAACGGTAAACGAAAAACGAATTACTGTTAATCCTAATCCGAAGAAAAAAGATTTAATTCATTCTTCGTTATATCGACGCTATATAGAACAGGAAGAAGTAAGGCAATTATTTTTGTATTCTAATCATTATAAGCTTAAAACATGGTTTATTAACCAATATTATAGTAAGTAAACATAGTCTTAGGAGGATGTAATTATGGATTATAAAAGTTTAATAAGGGTAATTCCAGATTTCCCTCAGCCTGGAATCTCATTTAAGGACATAACAACTTTACTTAAAGATGGTCAAGCGTATAAAAGTGCAATTGATGAATTAGCTGAATTTGCTAAGAATAAAGATATTGACCTAATAGCAGGGCCAGAAGCAAGGGGGTTTGTAGTTGGAGCTCCACTTTCATATGCCTTAGGAGTCGGATTTGTGCCAATTCGCAAAAAAGGTAAATTACCTGCAGAAACCATAGAAGCAAGTTACGATTTAGAATATGGCAAGGACGCCTTGGCTATGCATAAAGATGCTATCAAACCGGGACAGAAAGTGTTGATTGCTGATGATCTTTTAGCTACTGGCGGTACTATACAAACAACGGTAGAATTGGTAAAAAAATTAGGCGGGGAGATTGTCGGTGCTGCATTCTTAATTGAATTAAGTTATCTAAAAGGTCGAGATAAGTTAAAAGATATTGATGTTTTTTCATTAGTTAAATACTAATTCGACGTTGGTTGTTTGAAATTATTGGAAGCAGTAAACCCAGCAAACAAATGTTGGGTTTTTTCTTATCAACTTTACAAGATGCTACAAATAGAAGATAATAAATAGAAATAATTAAAATTACTAGAATGTAAAGGTGAGCATATGGAAAATGAGATAGTAGAAGTAATTAATAAAGCAAGTGAATACATGTCAAAAGACGATGTTGATTTGATTAGAAAAGCATATCAATTTGCAAAGAATGCTCATGAAGGTCAAATCAGACGTTCCGGCGAACCTTACATTATTCATCCTATTAAAGTAACAGAGATATTGGTAGGTTTACAATTAGATGTGGTTACAGTGGTTTCAGGTCTGTTACATGATGTAGTTGAAGATACTGAAGTCACTTTAGAGGAGATAGAGGAAAAATTTGGGCCAGAAGTTTCGAGATTAGTTGATGGTGTTACGAAGTTAAGAAGGATTAAATATAAATCGAAAGAAGAGCAACAAGCGGAGAATCACCGTAAGATGCTCGTGGCAATGGCTAAGGATATTAGAGTCATCTTGATTAAATTGGCAGACCGTTTGCATAATATGAGGACGCTAAAGCACGTTCCCGAAGAAAAGCAACGTCGTACAGCCCAAGAAACCTTGGAAATTTTTGCACCTTTGGCCCATCGACTTGGTATTTCCACAATCAAATGGGAATTAGAAGACATAGCACTCAGATATATTAATCCCCAACAATATTATCGCATTGCCAATTTGATGAAAAAGAAGAGAGCCGAACGTGAAGAATATTTGAATAAAGTAATCGAAATGATCCGAGATCGATTGGAAGAATTAGGGATTAATTCTGAGATTTCGGGGCGTCCAAAACATATTTACAGCATATATCGTAAAATGATTGGACAAAACAAGGAATTTAATGAAATTTATGATCTCTTAGCTGTTAGGGTGATAGTAGATTCTATAAAAGATTGTTATGCAGTCTTAGGAACGATTCATACTCTTTGGAAACCGATGCCTGGAAGGTTTAAAGACTATATTGCTATGCCGAAGGCCAATATGTATCAATCTTTACACACTACAGTGATTGGTCCAAAGGGAGAACCGTTAGAGGTTCAAATTCGTACTTTTGAAATGCATCACACGGCAGAATATGGGATTGCTGCTCATTGGGCATATAAAGAAGGTAAAGCTCAGCTAGAAGGGTCATTTGAAGAAAAACTTTCGTGGTTTAGAGAAATTCTAGAATGGCAAGATGACTATCGTGATGCTAGAGAGTTCATGGAATCTCTTAAGATGGATTTATTTTCTGATATTGTCTTTGTTTTCACGCCTAAGGGAGACGTTATTGAATTACCATACGGTTCGGTTCCGTTAGATTTTGCTTACCGTATCCATACAGAAATAGGGAACCACTGTGTTGGAGCCAAAGTAAATGGAAAAATCGTTCCGTTGGACTACGAATTGAAAACAGGAGATATCGTGGAAATCCTTACCTCTAAACATAGCTATGGTCCTAGTCAAGATTGGTTGAAAATCGCCCAATCTTCCCATGCTCGATCCAAGATTAAACAGTGGTTTAAAAAGGAAAAAAGAAGTGAAAATGTAGGAAAGGGTAGGGAAAGTATTGAGAGAGAACTCCAGAAACAAGGTTTTGAACCTTCAGAATTTATGACACCTGAGCTTTTGAAAGAAATTGCAGCTAAATTTAATTTTAATGATGAAGAAGATATGATGGCGGCAATTGGTTATGGTGGAATTACTGCTGCACAAATCGTTACTCGATTAACAGAAAAAGCTAAAAGAGAAATTGAAAAAATTTCAATACAAGAACATGATTATCGTCAACCCTTATCTAACAAGAAAAAGAAGATGGCAACTGGTGTCAAAGTTAAAGGGGTGGATAATCTGTTAGTGAGGTTTTCAAGATGTTGTAACCCTGTTCCAGGTGATGAAATTATTGGTTTTATAACAAGAGGAAGAGGGGTTTCTATCCATCGTGCAGATTGTCCAAATGTTAAAGTTGCAGATTATAAGGAAAGACTTATTGTAGTTGAATGGGATGATGCCGCGTTAGATCAATCATATACAGCTGATATTGAGGTTAAAGGTGTGGATAGAAGAGGATTATTAAACGAAGTTCTTCAGGCTGTATCTGAAACTAAGACAAATATGACTGCTGTTTCAGGAAGGTCAGATAAGAATAAAATGGCTACTATTCTGATGACGGTTCTAATTAATAACACTGAACATTTACATGCAGTAGTTGAAAGAATTAAACGAGTTAAAGATGTTTATTCTGTAAGAAGGATTATGCAGTAATATATTCTGGTTAAAAAGGGGAATTTCAATTGAGAGTAGTGTTGCAAAGGGCAAAAAATGCCAAAGTATATGTTGATAATCAAGTTGTTGGAGCTATTGATTATGGCGTGATGATTTTGGTAGGTGTTACCCACGATGACGACGAAAAGGACATACAATATATTGCTGATAAAATAGTCAATTTGAGGATATTTGAAGATGAGCAAGGAAAGATGAATCTTTCACTACTTGATGTTAAAGGTAGTGTACTTTCAGTTTCTCAATTCACTTTATATGGTGATGCCAGAAAGGGAAGAAGACCTAATTTTATGAATGCGGCGAAGCCAGAGGTGGCTAATAAATGGTATCAGCGTCTCAATGAAGTGATAAAAGAAAAAGGAATTCATGTTGAAACTGGAATTTTTGGTGAAATGATGGACGTTGAGTTTACAAATGATGGTCCAGTTACAATCATTTTAGAAAGCGCTGTCAAATAAGTTGATAATCAAAAAGGTGGGATTATTCCCACCTTTCAGCTTGTAGACAAAGTCTTTATTTAGACAAATCTACAAGCTTTTTTTGTATAATAGATATTGTAATAAATATCTTGTGAGGGGAGAAATATGTTAACAAAGCGTAAGGAAGATGTGAGAACTCAAGTTGAATTAGTATCAATAGAGGATCTGGTACCAGAGGATCATTTGGTTAGGAAAATAGATCAAGCAATTGACTTTAGCTTTATATACGATTTGGTTAAAGATACCTATTCTTTAGAT
>NZ_MIJF01000041.1 GCF_001730235.1 Vulcanibacillus modesticaldus
ATCCCTATGATAATGCTTGTATTGAATCATTTCATGCTATATTGAAAAAAGAAGAAGTAAATCACGTGCAATATCTAGATTACTATTCTGCTAAGATAGCAATTTTTCAATATATTGAGGGCTGGTACAACCGAAGAAGAATACATAGTGCTTTAGGTTATTTGACTCCTCAAGCCATCGAAGATCAATTGAAACATTCAGCATAAGAGTTAACTTTTTTGTGTCCAATATATTGACTCAAATCCAGTATATAGAAACTATAAATTGATTTAAAATTCTTTCCAGAAACTTTTAAAGCCTTTATAACGTATGAGAGCATTCTTCGGAATTTTTTTCATTGTTTGTGTTATCGTTAATAAATCTATACTTGAAGCCATTGCATTAATAAAGATTACTTCAGCCAAAAAAACATTTTTACTACCACTAACAATAATATAAATCAACGGTAATATAGATATAATTATAAAAGGTGCAAGAAGAACTAATAAAAACCTCTTTCTTTTAATTTCTCCTTCATAATG
This sequence comes from Vulcanibacillus modesticaldus, assembly GCF_001730235.1. Lineage (GTDB taxonomy): Bacteria > Bacillota > Bacilli > Tepidibacillales > Tepidibacillaceae > Vulcanibacillus > Vulcanibacillus modesticaldus. The sequence goes on from NZ_MIJF01000041.1 coordinate 522, forward strand.
GGCATAGAAAATAAGTGCTTTTGGATAAAAACCAAACAATACATCTTCGGAAAAGATACCTTTAGGAAATAAGAGGGCATGGCTTAATTCATGTAATGGAATAATTATTAATGCAATATAAATTATAGAAACATATGAATCAAATATATTTATATTTAGAATATAGTAAATTGAATCTATTATAAGTGCCAAAACTAAGGCAATAGGTATAACTAGAATTTGTAGCTTTATTAATCCAGATTCTTTCTCTGATTTCCATCCCTCATTTTGTGGATTGAAATTAATATTTGGCGGCTTACCAACAATAAATTTCATTTTATTCTCCTCCGTAATCATTTGAAAAACCGAAAAAAATCAAATATCTGGCGCTAGCAACCAGATATTGTGATATGGTTTGAGGCGTTAATAATCAATACCTAGACCGCCTAATTTTTCACTATTGCTAAGGAAAGTCGCTGTGTGCCCTGGAATTGTATCACCTGTTGCTCTCTGAACAAACATCAGATAAATACAAATCTATTATTTTTAATTAATCTCGTAAATCTATTTTCTCCAACAAGTAATACAAGATTTTTTTGGAATCTGTTATGATATAAGCCTCGCTTACCATCCCTACCTTAATTTGAGCTTCCTGTCCTTTATAACTATATAATGGCTTACTATCAATTGTAGCTTCAACGATGTAATAACTTAATCCATTTTGTGTATTTACAATGGAATCAACACTGATTTTTTTAATCTTTCCTTTGATTTCACCATATTCCTTATACGGTAAGGCTAGAAAGTGATAATTGATTTCATCTCCTACTTTAATCTTAGATATATCTTTGTTTAACACTGAAATAATTACTTTATATTCAGAATCGCTCTCCGGTATAATCTTTAATATTTCTGTTCCGGCTGTAACAAGATCTCCTTCGTTCAAATCGATCGAAACGTTAACATACCCACCAATGGGAGCAGTTATGATCCGATCATTGATACCTATTTCAATACTCTCTATTTGTTTTTCAATATTTCTTATTTTTTCATCTAGAGCCTTAAGTTGTTCATTTATGAAAACTATTTTGTCCGTCTGAAATTTTTCTAGCAATATTTCTGTATACTTTGAGTTATCGACAACTTCTTCACCATCATCGTTGATTTTAACCACTTGACTTGCTTTTTTGTAGTTAACTTCCAATTCTGCCACCTGTTTTTTCAGCTCTTCAATATTTGAACGAATATTAAGCAAATAATTATTTTTGTAATTTTCTAAATCTAGTAGAGCTAACTCATACTGTTGTTTATCATTCTCTATATCTATCTTAGGTATGACATTGTTGCCTAAACTATTTGAGATATCGTATTCCTTCTTACGTTGTTCAATAACCTGTTGGTACTGTTGCAATTTTATTTTGTATTCATTGTATCGATTTACAAATTCAGGATTGTAATTATCATTTACAAAATAATTTACTCCATCAATAATTGACTGTTCGAGCAATGTTAGATTATTAATCATTTCTTTTGTTTCAGCAAGTTTATTACCAAACAATAGATGATTATATTCACTATCTTTTTCTGCCCTAGCTAAATCAATTTTTAATTTTTGATAATCCAGTTGGTATTTTGCAAATTGATTATAATAGTAATCTTCATGTTCACTCCCCAAAGAAAAGTAGTTTTTATTATCTAACACACTTTGCTTAAACTTCTTTAATAATGTATATTCGCGTTTTGCCCTATTAATCTCGTCAAGTAATGCTTCTTTTTGTAATATTAAATCACTTCGGTCAAGCGTAAATAAAACATCCCCACGCTTCACCATTTGGCCTGCTTTGTAATAGACCTTATCAACTTTTCCAACAACTTTTGACATGATCGAACTTACTTTTTCATTAGGTCTTACAACTCCATCTGCTTTAACTACTTGGTCGATCTCTCCAAAATAAGTCCACGTTAACGATGTAATAATAATTGCTAATAGAATATAAATAAAAATAGGTACGAAGGGGTTAGGTTTTGCTGCTAGCATCTCTTGGCTATCTGAAAGATCATTAATATCTTTAATGATTGGTTTCATACTTTTTCCTCCTAGCCTTCTAATCCGGTAGCTATTTCAGACTTCATTTTTTCGTATCCATCAGGTAATTGATCTTTCCAAAATCGATAATACATTCCCTTTCGCTCCATTAAACTGTCATGGGTACCTATTTCTTTAATTTCTCCCTTATCCATTACCACGATTTTATCTGCACTCATAATCGTACTAAGACGATGTGCAATAATAATTGTTGTTATACCTTGGGCTACTTGATTAATTGTCTCGGAGATGGCTTTTTCAGTAATTGAATCTAAGTTACTAGTCGCTTCATCCATTATTAAAATATCTGGTTCTTTTAATAAAGCTCTAGCAATCGCTAACCTTTGTCTTTGACCACCAGATAAGTTAGATGCATTCTCTTCCAACAACGTGTTATATCTCAATGGTAAGTTATTTATAAAATCGTGAGCTTTTGCTACTTTACATACCTCAATAATCTTATCTAATTCCACATCTTCTGCTAACCCTAATTGTAGATTTTCCCGGATCGTTCCACTAAAGAAAAAAGTATCTTGAGGTATATAGGCAATTTTTCCTCGAAGAACATCAAGATTGATATCCTGTATATTGTAATCGTTGATTAAAATTTCACCTTTTTCAGCTTGATAGAAGTTCATTAATAACTTTACTAAAGTTGTTTTCCCAGAACCACTTTCTCCTACCAAAGCGATTTTTTCTCCGGGTTCGATTGATAGATTGATATTTTTTAATACTAGTTGCCTTGTACCATAACGAAAGTCTAAGTTTTTTATTGTTATTCTTCCTTTTAATGAAGCAGGATTAATCTTTTTTTCTTCGTTTTCATCTTTTTCTAGTTCTAAATCTAATATTTCCCCTAAACGGTCTGCTGCTACAATAGCAGTTTGCATCATAGGCTGTAGATTAATCAGATTCTTAATCGGTTCTAAGAAATAAGCCAATAGAGCATTATATGTGATGAGTTGTCCAACGCTCAGATTCCCTTTAATCACTTGATAGGCTCCAACCCAAAGAATAATCACTCCACCTACTAGCTCAACAAAACCTCTTAATGATGCTTGGACATTATTTAAAAAACCATGTTTAAAGACAGTTTTTAAAAAGGATACGAATTTCTTTTCTGTTTCAAAATTAGCTTGCCTTTCAGCATTATATGCTTTAACCGTTTCAATGCCATTTAATGATTCAACAATATATGAAGTTAATTGAGCATTATTTTCCATCTCTTGACGGTTAATTCTATCATTTGGTTTTAAGAAGACCCAAACAATTAGTATATAAAGCGGTACTAATAATAAAGTTACTCCGAAAAGGAAAGAATTTTGAGAGTAGAGAATTGCCCCTCCAATAATCACCATTAAAACATCAATCATAATAGTTAATGTAGCACCAGATATAGCCTCACGCACCTTTGACGCATCCATTAATCTTGAAATAATTTCTCCAACTTTTCTTGTTCCAAAGAAATTCATTGGTAGATTTAATACATGGTGGTAATACCCAAGAATTAAACTAATATCCAACTTTTGACTTAAATACAATAACAGTTGAGTTCTAAAAGCACTTAATAATATCTTAAATAGATATAAAACTATTACACCAATAGATAGTATATGAAGAGTCTTACTAAGTTGGTAAGTTAATATATCATCGATTAAAAACTTAAAATAAAAAGCTCCCAAAATACCAAAAATGGTAAACAAAATAGACGCAAAAAAGATATGTATCAGTAGTTTCTTTTGTGGAAGTAGCAAATGAAAGAAACGAGTAAAAAGCCCCTTGGTCTGGTCTCCTTTTTTGAATTTAGGAGTAGGAACCAGCAAAATAAGAATACCAGTCCAAATCTTAAAAAATTCTTCAGGTGTATATTTAACAATGCCTTTGGCCGGATCTGCAACAATTATTTCTTTCCTTGTAATCTTATGGATAACCATATAATGAAGCAGCGTACCATCAACAATTACATGAGCGATAGCTGGCAAAGGTAATTCTTCAAATATTGCCTCTTTATTCATTGTTTTGACACCTTTGGCAGTAAAACCAAGTTTTTCAGCCGCTTGGATCAATCCATAGGCATTTGTACCTTGTTTATCTGTTCCTGCCACTTCCCTTATTTTTGAAATCGGGATCTTAAGTCCATACTGTTTTGATACAGTGGCCAAACACGCTGGACCGCAATCCTTGATATCGTGTTGTTTGACACAGTGGTATTTATTAAATAATTTTAGTTCCATATTTGTCGACACTTCCTAATCAATATCCCAAAAATTTTATGTTTCTTGATATAGTTTGTATTCCGAACAATATTTTTCCAATAATTTTAAAATATCAAGCGATTCATTTATTGAAATATACCCTGTAATCTTTTTTTTATTTATTTCCATTTCTAAAAAATGTGAGAATTCATTATGTTCATTTATTTCTTTAACTTCACAATAATCTATGTTATCCCAACTAAAAAGAAACTGATTTAAAACAACGCCTTCTTTTCCAACCAAAAAATTTACTCTTTTTGTAGGAAACAATACAAATAAAGCAACTAATGCTCCAGCTCTAAACCATAAATCGGAATATAGTTGGACTATTGAAAGAATTTCTAAAATGGACAATATACTATAAATTAGAACAATAAATATAACAAAAATATTAAATTTAATAACCTGTTTATCAAATATACTTATTATATAGACTTTAAAAAAATCACTATGTTTTTTTATACTTTTTCCCAACTTGTATTCTTTATAATAAAAAAAAGATAAAATCCAAATTATACTTAAGTTAAGAAATAAAATAAAAATGTTTACCATTCTATCACCAAACTATTGGATCTGTACCTTGTTTAATATTAGATCTTATGTCCATACTTCCAATAAAAATAAGAAATGACTTACTATTTATTTACCTTTTATATACATCACCAATAACCCTATAAGCATTACTAGCAACAGAATCCCTATTAGGATATATACAATACCTACAAAAGCTCGTCCCTTGAAAATTTTCTGAGAAAGTGAAACTTGAAGATCTCTATAAACACTTTTTATATCCTGAATATTATGATGATTTATTATATTAAGAGTCGCAGTATTTACCAACGAATTAATAGATATTTTGATAGTAGCGTCTACTTCCTTCAAAAGTATCTGGGAACGCTTTTCTTCGCAGGTATATCCCCTTTTAGAAAATACTTCTATTAAGCTTTCATACAAAATATCTTCAGTTACATTAAATATTGTTAATCTACCAAATGACTTTTTAAAAACAAATAATAATATTAAAAACATCAAAATAGTTATGATAGACATCCAATTCTCCTCAAATGATTTATTTTTTATCAATTCAAAAATACTATTTATCATCATGGGGGTAAATCCAAGTATAGCAAAGGAAAACATCCACTTTGAATCTACAAAGAAAACTTTTTTCGTACTGATCTTTAAACCTAAAAATAAAAGTATAACCACTATCATCCAATAATTGTAAGTAAAATAATAAATTGTAACACAAATAAATGCTCCTTCTTTATCAGTAAACCAAATATGTATGATATTTGTTTTGTAAAAAGACAATTCGAATCGACACCATTAGAAAATTTTCGCTTGGATAATATTACTAATTATTACTCGTTAACATCATGTTACTATAATCCCTAATAGTTGGTAAGTGGTATTTTTTATAGCACCTTATTTAATAAAAGTGCTATAAAAAATAGCACTATATGAGAGGTTAAGCCTCAATTTAAACTAACTTTTCCAGATGTTAACAAAAAACACCCAAAATCTCTTGCTATAGAATAATTAAAAAAGAGATTCTGGGCAAGTATATTACTTTCAATAAGATAATCACTTGCTGAAAGCCATAAAAGTTGATGTTAAACTTCCAAAGATGAATATTATAATCAAATGGAGATCGATCTCAATTACTGACTTTTGTTTAAAGATTAATAACATAATGGACACTATCAACGCAAGAATTGAGGCAACTTTAAAAACTAACCCTGCTGTTATTTCCATGATTAATCCACTCACATTCTATCCCACGGGTTTTTTTACTGAATTTTCTTAATTATTAGAGCCTAAAGTACCTTTGGACATTATCAATCTATTAATCTTTACTTTTTAACATGTACCCAATCCCATTAATACTTGTCCATTTATTGATATAAAAATAAAATAGCTTATAGATATGTCTAAATTAAGGTTTGGTCCACAAGTTGATAGCCTTTAATAAGAGGCTATCAACTTATTTGTGAGTTATGAAATAAAACATTGTTCCTATACTTTCTCCAACTTTTTCAGCAGATACAAATATAAACAATAATATTATTGTTATTAAGGTAACCTTAATAAATGGATACTTTAATATAAAATTAATAAAAAGCTCAAAATAGTTTTGTGTTTCCATCTTTAACACTCCTAATGCCTACCACATTTGTTAAGTATTAGCGATTATTTTCACTTTCTGCTTTTTTATAGCCATTATAAATACCTACCCCTAAACCTGCAAGAGCAATACCACCAACTATGAGATAAATAACTATAGGTGCGATTCCTCCGTTAATATCTCTTAATTCTCTTTCATTAAGTTCAACAACCGCTGTGCCCATAAAATATTCCTCCTTTCGTTGGGTAATTAAAATAGTAGATTTAGTGAGTTGCATAATAGATTGCTCTACCAATACTTTCACCAGCAGCTTCAGCAGCATTAAACAACACAATTGCAGCAGTAACTGCAGCTACAGCAACGAGAAATACTCCTCCACCGTTAGTCTCCAACAATTCTCTTTCATTAAGTTCGTACATAGCAATTGTCATTAATTTCACCTCCTTTCTAGCAAAAATAAAATTTAAGATAGTAAAAAACACATTTATTAAATAAAAATTCAGGAGTATAGCTGTCTATTAAACTCTGAAGCGAACACTCCATTCTTTTGATTTCTTCTATCAACACCTTTTCTATAACATTGATGAATTAATTTCAAAATAAATATCAATAATAGGTTCAGCGCCTTCTGCCACTTCTTCTTCATTAACATTGACGTTGTATGCAGCTGTTATTTGCTGTAAGCCATTTTGCTGAATAAATTGGAGCAATTCATTGTAAGCTTCTTGAATATACATTGGATTGCCAATATATCTTTTATAAACAACGTTGACTAAGTGAAATTTTTCTTTGAATTTATACCCATTTGGCAAACTTACTTTTTTATCAACGGGAACTAAAAATTCTGAATCAATCAGTTGTTCCCCATTTACATTTTCCACTGAAAAGGTTGCACTTATTAATGGACCCACCTTATTAATATTATTTTCCTTTAAAAATTTTCCTAGTTTCATTAATTCTTCTTGTAATTGTTGCTGTGTCATTTTTCTCCTCAGAGAAATAAGGTTTTCAAATTTTAACTCTTTACCTGTTTCTATTCCTGTCATAATAGGCCTCCCTTATTAAGTTTCGTATTGTCAAAAGTTTTATAGATTATTGTGTCAAAAACCTTGTTGTTATTGAAAAATTTATATTAAGGTATTGCCACCCCCTCAATTTAAGGGTAATTTTTAGTTGACCATTCAAAAAATTACTCAAACAAAGGAGGCGGCAAACTTGATGTCTAAAGTTATTTCTTTGTTGCTACTATACATTGAGGTTCAAAATAAAATCATTGTTTATTTGATGGGGGCATTGCTTGGTAAGAATTCTCTTCGT
>NZ_MIJF01000042.1 GCF_001730235.1 Vulcanibacillus modesticaldus
AATAGAAAGAGTATTTGCAGATATGAAAGAGAAACATGGTTTGCGTTGGACTACGTTAAGAGGTTTGAAAAAAGTCTCGATGCAGGCGATGTTAGTTTTTGCTGCCATGAATTTGAAAAAGCTAGCGAATTGGACGTGGAAGAGACGTCCGAATCGCTCTCAATTTTTTATTTCATCCAAGATTTTAAGCATTTTTGACAAAAATAACCTCATACTAGGTAATTTAGCATGAGGTTAGTCTTCAGTCTGCGGAGTAACTATTAAGTTACTCCTTAAACATCAGTTTAGCAATATCTGTGGAACCTTGGTCAGTGGGTGTTTTACTAGTATAGGCTTTATTTTATATACCTTTTCGATTTCTTGTTCCCTAATTACCTCTTCAACTTTACCAATAGCCTTAATTGAACCTTGGTCCAATAATACCAAACGATCACAATATTGTGCAGCAAGGTTTAAGTCATGTAGTACCATGATTGTTGTCAACCCCTTCTCTTCTTGCCATTTGCGTATATGTCTCATGAGGGACTGCTGATTACCAATATCCAGATAGGTCGTTGGTTCATCCAAAAAAAGTACTTTTGGTTGTTGAACCATCGCCCGAGCCAAAGATACCAATTGTCTTTGGCCACCAGATAGAGTATTAACAGGCTGATTTCTTATCCCCAATAATTCAAATGTTGTAAGTGCCTTATGAATTATTTGATGGTCTAATTTAGTCAAATTTGCAAATGGTTTTAGCCACGGATAACGTCCCATTGCCACCACTTCTTCCACAGAAAAAGCAAGAGGGGGAGTTCCTTCTTGTTCAACAACAGCGAATAACCTAGCCAATTCTTTTTTTCCATAATTGGATATGGGATTCCCATTAAATTGAATCTCACCATCGCTTGAATTAAGAAGACCTGTCATAAGACGCAACAAAGTGGTTTTACCACTTCCGTTGGGACCGATAATACCAAAACTTTCTCCATCATTAACATTAAAAGAAATATTGTTAATTACTTTTTTTTCACCATATTTAAATGACAGGTTATTAACTCGAATCAAGTCCATCAACTTCCCTCCTTTAACCCCTTCCTAAGAAAATACGCAAATACTGGTGCACCTATAAAAGCAGTCAATACTCCGATTGGTACTTCTCTAGAATCAATTACTATTCGTGCCAAAGTATCTGTCCATAATAAAAATATCGCTCCCGCTAATGTTGATACAGGTAGTAAAATTCGGTGATCTGGTCCAATCAGTAACCTAATTAAATGTGGTATTACCAAACCTACAAAACCAATAATCCCAACTATTGATACAGCTGAAGCGGCAAGCATTGAAGCAACGATTAAGATGATCAATTTCTTTCTAGCCACATTTACCCCTAGATGAATTGCAGCACGCTCACCTAAAGCCATAACATTTAAAACCCTAGATTGAGTGAATAAGTATATCATTCCAATAATAAAAATCGGCAAAATAATAAAAATATCTATCCAATCCTTATTTGCCAAACTTCCCATCATCCAAAAGATGATCGATTGCATTTGCTCTCCAGAAATAGCAATTAAAAATGTTAAGATAGCTCCAGATAATGATTGAATCACTACTCCAGCTAAAATTAATGTCTCATTGCCCCTTTGCTTTTTTACATTCGATAGCAACAGCACCAAACCAAGTGTAATAAGTGAGCCAATAAGTGCAAAAAACGGAAGAGTTAGCTGTCCAATAAATAAATTTTGATTCAAAAAAATAATTGTAGTTGCAGCACCAAGAGCGGCACCAGAAGAAACCCCAAGAATATACGGTTCAGCTAAAGGATTATGTAAAATTCCTTGAAAAGCAACACCTGAGAGGGATAACATCGCTCCAATCAGAATAGCTAAGAAAGTTCTTGGTAATCTTAGATTCCAAATAATTGAGTCTTGGGATGATGTCCAGTTTTGATCAATATCTAAAAAAGGAATATGACCTAACAAGATTCTTACTGTAGTTTCAATAGGCACCTTTACTGCACCAATCATAATTGTCAAGATAATTGAAAAAAGGAGCAGGAGGAAGAGCCCTCCTGTCCAGAAAAACCTTTTATTATTCATAGCTTAAACCTTTCTTAAAATTGATCTGGATATAATATTTTAGCAATTTCACCAAGTCCATCAATGATACGAGGTCCTGGACGACTAACAAGATCATTATCCACATTAATAACCCGTTTATTTACAATAGCATCAACTTGCTGCCAACCTTCACGTGATAGAACTTGCTCAACAGCATTCGGTGTATAATATCCATATGTCGTGAAAATTACCTGTGGATTAGCTTCAATAACCTTTTCCTCACTATATTGAACCCAGCCATTTTCTTCAACAATATTAATTCCACCTGCTTTTGTGATTAGCTCATCAATAAAAGTTCCCTTACCAGAAGTCCATAAATCACTAGAAACTTCTACCCAAACACGGACTTTGTCTGTCTCAGCGATGTTAGCTATTTTTTCCACAATTGATTGTTCTTTTTCTTTCATCTCTGCAATTACCTGTTGAGCTTTTTCATTAGTGTTAGTAATTAAACCGATTTTTTCAATAGTTTCGTAAACAGCGTTAATACTTTGTGGATTAAATTGAACGACAGAAATATTTAGGGCTCTAATACTGTTTAAAAGTTGCTCACTGTGAGCACCAAGAATCACTAAATCAGGATTTAATGCTACAATTTGTTCTATGTTAGGATTTAAACCATCTTCAAAGACGTATTCAACTCGTTCTTGAACATCAACTGGATAGTTGTCAAAGATTGTTACCGCAACTACCCTTCCATCTAGCCCAAGTGCATACAATATTTCCGTGTTGCTTGGAATTAGTGAAATGATTCTTTTAGGTTCAGCATTAATGGTTATTTCTTTACTAGAATCATCTTTAATAGTCAATGGATAATTAGTTTCAGTCACATTATTAGTTTGTTCTTGATCAACTCCTTCATTTACATCTGAAGAAGTATCTTCCACAGTTGCACATCCCGATAGAATCCCCAATACCAGTACTAATACAGTAATTAAAACAAAACCTTTTTTAAACATCTCCAACTCTCCCTCTGAAATTATTAAATGATAGGATTCTCGAGGAAAAAAAAGCCTTTTTATCCCGAGGATAAAAAGGCTTTATCAGTATACTTATAGTGTATAAAACACCATAAATCAACCAGATGCCACTTCTTTCCTCGAAGAACTAGCTTCCAAATAAATAGGCAGGTCTCCTGGCTTATGGCAACGCATTTCCACACCTTCCCATTCTACTTAATTAGCAGAACAGTGGTCTAACGTGGAAATACTTCCAAATCACAGTGGCGGGACCGCGTCGGATTTTCACCGAACTTCCCTTTTAACTTTCAGCCTAAATAGACTGAAAAACCTATTTATTATTCGCTATATAATTGTTGTCTTTCATTATATCTTCTTAAGATAAAGATAACAAGGATTATTTTTGATAGAAATTTTTGATATAATGACCTTTGTCGTGATTTTTGGTATTCACTTGAAGCTCCTAACTAAAAGATACTGAGATCTAATTTTTGGGATAAGTCTTCTAATAACTTCACGCCTCCAATACTATTTCCCTTTTCATCTAATGCCGGACCAACGACTCCAATTCCAAACCTTCGGGGCACAGTTGCAAGAATGCCACCACCAACACCACTTTTAGCTGGAATACCAACATTAATCGCAAATTCTCCAGAAGCATTATACATCCCACAAGTAACCATGAAAGTTTTGGCTATTCTTACAACTTCATAAGGGATGATTTCTTGATTATTGTAGATATCTTTGCCATCATTGGCTATTACTGCACCTATTTTTGCCACATCTTCAGTGGTTACTTCAATAGAACTCTGCTTAAAATATACTTCTAAGTGTTCCTCAATATCTCCTGTAATCACATTATGGGTTCTCAAAAAGTATGCGAGAGCTTTGTTTAAATCACCAGTTTGGTATTCCGACTGAAAAACTTTCTCGTTATACGTAATTCCGTAATTACCTGTCATTTTATGAATCAATGTCAATATCTTATGTAGTCGTTCTTCAGGTGATTCACCAGATATCAAAGAAACTGTAGTAATAGCACCAGCATTTATCATCGGATTCAAAGGTTTAGATGGTTTGATGGTCTCTAATTTGATTATTGAGTTGAAGGGATCACCAGTTGGTTCCATTCCTACATATTGAAATACTTTCTCCTTACCATTTTCTATTAAAGCTAGCATTAAGGTAACCACTTTTGTGATACTTTGTAAGGTGAATTTATATTTATAATCTCCAGCATTATATAGATTACCATTCAAATCGATTATAGATATCCCTAATACAGATGGATCTCCTTTCCCTAACTCCGGTATATAAGTTGCCACTTTTCCTTCTTTGGTCCATCTTTTATTCCGTTCAACCAATGTATTCAACAATTGTTGCATCATATTCGCCTCTCTATGTTCATAATTTTCCATTTTGAAGGCTCAAATATCAACTTTTTAATTCGTCTAATAATTTTTTAGCTTCTTGAAAATACGGGTCGATTTCAAGTGCTTTCTCTAAATGAAATATCGCACTTTGTTGATCATCTTTAAATATCGAAATCAAAGCCAGGTTATAATGGACTTGTGGAAAATCTGGTTCAATTTTTAGCGCCTGTTGATAATATTTTTCTGCTAACTCGGGTTTTCCTTGTTGCAAAACAGTATTAGCAAAATAAAAATGATAAAACGGTTGATTAGGGTATTCTTTAACTAAATGATCAAATATACGATAAGCTAACTGAAGATCACCTTTATTTAAAGCTTCTTCCCCTTTTAGGTAAATGGCTTGACTTCCTTTAAAATCAAATGAAGTAATTCCCCACCAACTTACCCCGATTATTAATAAAAGTATCAATATTGAAGTAATTTTTATTCGCCATTGTTTACCCTTTTGAGTCGGTATCTGAACAATTGCAGCCACAATAAATCCACCGATTAAACCCCCAAGATGAGCATAAATATCCACATTAGGTGCAAAAAGACTAAAGACCAAGTTAATTCCTAAAACGGTTAAAATATCAGTTCCAATTGTTCTAAAAAATAGATTAGGATATATATAGCCAAAATAAAGGAATGCTCCGAATAAACCATAAATCGCTCCAGATGCACCTGCTCCTAAAGATGAAGGGGCGAAAAAAAGACTACCTAAATTACCAATAATTCCAGCAATAATGTAAATGATAAAAAAACGTAAAGATCCATATATTTTTTCAGTTGCTTGCCCTAAATAATATATAGCTATACTATTAAGTGCCAAATGTATAAATCCTATATGTAAAAATATTGGAGTAATCAAACGCCAATATTCACCATTAGTAATAAAAAAAGATTCTTTAGCACCATAATTAATCAAAACTAGGGGATCAGTACTTCCACCACTGAAAGTCATTAATAAAAACATTAATGCATTAAAAAAAATAATGCCATAGGTTAATAACGGCTTTCCATAATTAAAAATACTGTTAATCTCCTCTATCCTCTTTTTTTCAATATCTTTTATCTCCTCAAATATCTCTGCTGGCTCTTCTTGAGATGGATGTGATAAATAATGCACAAAAGGCTCCATTGGAATACCAATTTTCTCAAATGTTTTGTCTAATATCCCAATTCGTTCCCTCTCTAGATCAACATAACCAAAGTAATACTCAATTCTTTTTTGTTCTTCTCTAGATAATCTAGAAATTGCGTCATGTATATCCTGACTAGGACTAGATTGAAATACATAAAGGTTTAAGAACTTCATTTTTCTGCCTTTTACATGTTTAAGAATCTTTTCAGCCACAATCTTAGTATTCTCTATTTCTTGAATCATATGATTTGGCCAGATAAATTCAACAGGTATCAAACGAACAAAAGTATAATCACTTTTTGTGTTTTTAATTAAATTTACCCCACTTTGCTGGCCGCCCTTATTAGTTTCTTGTATGTGTATTAAAGAAAACCCATTTTCTTTTACCAATCTATTTGCAACAGACCACAAATACTTTTCTAATAACAAAAGAAAAAAACCTCCTATGATCATTTTCATCAGAACATTTATTATTATACCAAATCACTATCCGACAATAATAGAGATTTAACCATACCTGAAATTCATTTTCTAATAAAAAAAAGCCCAATTCTGGACTATTTCTTTATCTTAAAACCTTTGACTGAGAAAAACCACAAAATTAAAACTAAAATTATAATACCACTGGTCCAAAGAAACTGATTAGAATAACCAAAAAAAGTATTTTTACTGTTGGATGATTCAGTATTTTTAGGTGGAGTAGGTATTTTAGGGGAATTTTTTTCCTTGACTAATTGCTTTGGAATATCATTACTGATTCCCCTTGCTAAATTCACCAATGCATAAGCCACATTTCCCTCGTCAACTTTTGGTAAAAAATAACTTTCGATTTCCCGATTAAAAAATTCCTGATCTAACCCCTTTTTTTCTAATACATCACCAGTAGTTATATATATTTTACGGTCGTCTTTTAAAATTAAAATAAGAATTGTATCTTGAGAAAAATTGCGATTATTAAATAACGCCTTACTTATTTCCTTTATATCACCAGTAATGCTACTTAAGATAATGAACTTATAATTTTCAGGCAATTTTTCAATCTCTTCTTTAATAAATTCAATCTCTTCATCAGTGAAGTATTGGTAAGCGTCTTCAATAATATTAATTTTCTCTAAAGAATTTGAATTCGCTAGAACATTTGAACTAAGCATTAATAAGAGCGGAAAAATCAGTAATACTTTTAATATTCCTGAAACCCTTTTCATTTAATCCATTCCTTTCTTACCAATACAATATATTAAACCATTCAAAACTGATAAAACATAACCGTACTTTTTAAGACTATTATAACATGTGTTCACTAGATTAAGTTAAAAGTATTGAAAAAACTTGGCTAATCATGCCAAGTTTTTCTGTATTTCAAATTAACGGTAGAAATTATGATTACCAATTTTAATTAATGGTTTCTTATTTTTGAAGAAGGAACTAGTGGAAATTTTAGGGTTATTGAAAAACAAGGCTCCATCTACAGGGTCAACACCAAGCAGAGCTTCTTCTGCCGCACGGTAAGAAGCCTCATCAGGTTTGATGTTGTATATAAGTCCTGTTTTTGCTGGAGTAAATTGCGATTGTTGAAATATAACATCATATATGGTATTTGGAAACCAAGGATTTTTAACCCTATTTATTACTACTGCTCCGACCGCAACTAGTCCTTCATATGGCTCATCACGAGCTTCAGCGTAAATAATCTTTGCCAACCACTCTAATTCATCATCACTATATTCAACGACAGCCTTTGTCCTCAATTTATCTACTGAATTAAAACTAATAGGCTCAAAGAAAATTTTGGTATCAACTGAAATAACATCACTGGATAATTGATTCCATTTTTTTAAATCATCAATACTAACCCCAAATGTTTCACTAATTAATTGTAATGTATCTCCTTCCTTGACGACATATCCAGGAACTTCGTCTATCAATACAGTACGTGTCTCCTTGTCCCAACCAACCTTGTGACGAAAAGCTTCTGCAACAAATCTAACAGGTGCATAAGTACGACCATCAATTATCTGGGCCTTAGCATCCATATATAACTTTTCTGAATTATAATACACCATTTTACTGTCAATTAGGAATTTAATCATCGTATTGCCTTTTATAACCATTACTTCACGAGTTTTGCTATCCCAAGAAACCTGAGAACCTAGTAACTCGGTAAACTTACGAACAGGAATAAAAGTCCTACCATCAATTATAACTGTGTCTTCATTTTGATTAAAATCTTTACCATTAACTTTGATCTTTATTGGAGCAGAACCCGCATTTATTATTTGAGCATTGAATCCAAAATAGATTGCAAGGACTAGTAATATCATAACTAATCCAAAATATCTTGATAATTTTTTCATTTTTTCTCCCCTCGTACAAGCTGTCGTATTGTCAAAAGTTTTATAGATTATTGTGTCAAAAACCTTGTTGTTATTGAAAAATTTATATTAAGGTATTGCCACCCCCTCAATTTAAGGGTAATTTTTAGTTGACCATTCAAAAAATTACTCAAACAAAGGAGGCGGCAAACTTGATGTCTAAAGTTATTTCTTTGTTGCTACTATACATTGAGGTTCAAAATAAAATCATTGTTTATTTGATGGGGGCATTGCTTGGTAAGAATTCTCTTCG
>NZ_MIJF01000043.1 GCF_001730235.1 Vulcanibacillus modesticaldus
GTAATCCCTATGATAATGCTTGTATTGAATCATTTCATGCTATATTGAAAAAAGAAGAAGTAAATCACGTGCAATATCTAGATTACTATTCTGCTAAGATAGCAATTTTTCAATATATTGAGGGCTGGTACAACCGAAGAAGAATACATAGTGCTTTAGGTTATTTGACTCCTCAAGCCATCGAAGATCAATTGAAACATTCAGCATAAGAGTTAACTTTTTTGTGTCCAATATATTGACTCAAATCCATAAATCTATTTTTCATAAGGTATTATATTAATCATTTGAGGTTTACTACTTAAATAAGGGAGTGATATGTTGGTTCCTTTTATAGTTCAATTATTTGTTGGTTGGGTTGGAATGATTACGTCGTTATTATTATCAATTATAGGGATTATTACTAAAAAAGTACGTTTAGTTATTATTGGCTCTATTCTAACATTTCCTATATCAATATATTTAAGTGGTACGCCAAGATTTAAATATTTTATGGTTATCTTACCTTTATTTCAATTCGCTTCAGCATATTTTTTACATCGCAGAGTTTTGTGGCTATCTTGGTTGCTTATTGTACCATTTACTATATTAGTAATATGGTTAGGAATGGATGTAATTAATCAGTAGATTTAAATCACCTAAAATTATTTGAGTATTTCTAGATTTAAGGTGAAAGGGTAAATAATATATATTTTTAACAATTACTACATTTTTGTTTAAGCAATAAATGAACAATTGAAAAGTAAGTTCTAAGAGGGCCTTCACTTAACAAAATATTCACACTGCGGGCTAACGCCCTTGGTCACAAGAAGCAATGAGAAGAAAATACAAATAGAAGTAGATTCAAAAAGAATCGAAGAAGCATAATCAGGCGACACATTCCCGAATTAACCGAGTCGGCACGCCTGAGTCTGAGATAAGAGCTATCTAAGACTCGAACATACCTGTAACATTCGGGAATGTCGTGAATAACCGATCGTTATGTGACAATCCCTTGTAATTACATGCAAGATGGAGGAATATTTATGAATGTTAACACAGATAAATTTCTTTTTTTAATAGGTGGTAACCCGTCTATAGACGAAGTTGCAGAACAATTTATTTCAAGAGCCGGTGGGTCAAATGCTATTATTGCGCTTCTATTATTATATCGAGAGGGATGGGAAGAGTATCTACCTAGATATGTAGATCCGTGGATAAAAAGAAATATAAAAAAATATTATGTAATTATGCCTGATCAAATAGGTAGATTGGACAATGAAAGTGTAATTAATAAGTTAAGGAAAGCTACTGGTATATTTATTGGTGGTGGAAATACATTACTATATAATGCGTACTATTCATCAGAACCAATTCGTAATATTATTCATGAAAGATATAACAATGGTGTACCAATTGCTGGCAACTCAGCAGGTGCATTAATTATGCCTAAAATATGTTTAGTTTCTCCAAATGATACAGATGATGGTTTTATGAGAATTGAAGAGGGTTTAGGTTTATTCAATAATATGCTAGTGAGTGTTCATCTTTCAAAATGGAATGATTCATCTAATCTAGTTGAAGGGATGATAAAAACAAAAACTGAAATTGGATGGGGTATTGATGATAATGCTTGCCTTGTTTTAAAAAATGGTGATTTTAATAATGTTATAGGTGAATCTGTATATAAAATTAAGATTGAAGATTTCGAATTACAAACATATGATATCACTACGATAAAATAGACTATACCTGTAACTTTGAAAAAATGGGATCATCACATAACAATGCATTCACACTGCGAAAAAGCGGCTTGGTTACAGGAGTTTTAATTAACTATCATTATCATAGTCAATTATTAAAACTTATTATGAGCTATGGAGTAATTTTATGAAAATATTTAATTTTCTTTTTCTAATTTTTGTTATTATTATGGGAACCTTAATTCCGAAATACATTATGAGTGATGGTATTAATGATTTGCCTTTAGAATTAAAAGATTATGGCATTGAAGCGATAAATTTATCCAGATTCTCTTTAGATAATCCTCTTGAAAGAATATTTTTTGTGAATAACCTTAAGGTTGAATCAGTTCAAATAGACAAGAGAACCGGAAAGTTATTCACTATAGTGAAAGTAAGAGGAGTGTTTGGAATCAAATATGCAAATGTATTTCTTAAAGGAAATATATATGATGAAAGTGGAAATATTTTTGATAAAAAAAATAACTTTGGTTATACCGAGATTTATATAGAAAGATACATATTGAAAGAGAAATGAAATATTTAAATACTCTTAGAAACTATGGAGAGAGTCACATCCTATAACAAAGCATTCACACAGCGGGCTAACGCCTTGGTCTCGGGAGATTATGAAGTAGCGACCAAGAAGTGATTCACTTTCGAATAAGCGTAATCAGCGACACACCCTTTCGCTAACCTAGTCGGCTTGCCTTCGCCAAGAAAAGCATTTCTAAGCTCAGTCTGCACCTGTAAGTTCAAGGGCGTCGTGAATAATGACTGTTAGCTGTAACTGGACGATTGGCTGCGCCGTCCATGAAGCGGTTTTTTTAAAAGCGGGAATTTTGGAGTATTAGTGCACATAAGATAGTTTTAAAAGTGTAGCAGCATAATTTTGTTACCAATATAATTCTTTAAGATACAAAATAAAAATGGGAGGAGGATTGGATATGACGCATGAAGCAAGGCAAACAAATAGCAAAGCGATTATCTCATTAGTTATAGGGATATTGTCAATAGTAATTCCATATCTTGGATTAATAATTGGTATTATTGGTATAATTTACGCCAATAAAAGTATAAAGGAAATTGAAAATTCAAATGAAAATGGTAGAGGATTAGCAATCGCAGGAAAAGTCTGTAGTATAGTAGGGACAGTCATTTATGGAATATTAACTTTATTACTTATTTTTTCTTTTGCGATTTTTAATACACTTACATCAGTGGGTTAGTCATAAACAGGATAAGGGGCCGATAAGAAGTAAAAACAAATAGAAGCGGATTCAAAAAAAAAATCGAAGAGGTGCAATCAGGCGACACATTCGGAATTAACCGAGACAGCATTCCCGAGCTCGAGATAAGAGCTATCTAAAGCTTGGAAACGCCTGTAAGTTCAAGGGCGTCGCGAATACGAGACCGTTATCGGACACCAAAGAAAATGTGCTAAAAAAGGAAATTATATTTTCTTTTACCATGTAATATTCTTCTAATCTCAACAACATCGTCTATTACAACATAAAAAACCAAATAGTTATCGAACACTAACATGAG
Organism: Vulcanibacillus modesticaldus; assembly: GCF_001730235.1. Lineage (GTDB taxonomy): Bacteria > Bacillota > Bacilli > Tepidibacillales > Tepidibacillaceae > Vulcanibacillus > Vulcanibacillus modesticaldus. The sequence continues at coordinate 3,267 of NZ_MIJF01000043.1, forward strand.
ATAATTAAGAGCTTTAAGACGATTATCTCTAGGTATTGATCCTGAATATGGAAAGTAAGCCAATCGAGAAATTGTAACATCTATCTTATCAAGAAATGATAAAGCAGCATCAGGATTATCTAATTGTATATATTCTATTAATTCAGTTAAATCTTGTTGAGCTATTGGTAAGTATTTAATTTGATATATCTTTTCCATTTACTTTAGCCCTCAATTTACCCATTAGACTTTCATGCGTAATTCGTTCCATATTATTGGCACTTTCTTGTTCAGCTACAGCAAGTTTTTGGTATAGTTCAATTAAAGCTTGTTGTTTTTCATAAAGAGCATGACTCATTACAACAAGATCACTTTGACCATTCTTAGTTATAAAAACAGGTTCACCTTCCTTGTGACATGTTTCAGAAATTAAATTAAAGTTATTTCTTAAATCAGAGATTGGACGAATAATTGGCATTTGAACCACCTCATATCATTATATTTAATATTATTATATCATTATTATGATAAAACAAGAAGAAATATATAAATAATTAATAAAAATAGATGTCCGATAACACAATATTCACACTGCGGGCTAGCGCCCTTGGAAATAAAAGCGGATTCAAAAAAAATCGAAGAGGCGCGATCAGGTGACACATTCCCGAATTAACCGAGTCGGTACGCTCGAGCCTAAGATATGAGTTATCTAAGACTCGGAAATGCTTGTAAGCTCAAGGGCGTCGAGAATACGAAACCGTTATGAGAAAAAGGCTACAAACACTCAAAACCACTCAAAACACTCAAAAACTTTTTATTTATTTAAATTGAAAATACAGATGTACATACTCAAAACGGATAGGGGAAAAAATTATGCACAAGAAACCAAAAATTGTCGCAGTCTTAACTTCATTTTTTCTTGGAGCTATATGGGGATTTTATGAGGAATTAAGATACGGAAAGATAACTCAATTTACTATTAGAATATTTTTTATGGCTTTATTTACTTATTTAGTCGCTGAGATTGTTTTTAGGAAAAAAAACAAAAAAAATAAATCATGAGATGGGTCTGTGCGCGGATTTTCCGGGATATGCTTCGTCGATTTTTATTTATCAATTGTTAGCTAGACTACAACTAATGTCTATTATGAACTAATAATTTTGTGAAGGAGATAAAATATGAGTAATATTTATGTAGTTGATACATCATTCACATCGGACAACAAGAACCCCTTTTCAGATGATGGATTATATAGGGAAAGTTGGGCGATGCTTAAATTGACATATGATGAAAAAAATAAAAATGTTGCCGGAAAAGATGACAGAAACTTATTCTCCGTTTTCCTGAGCAAATGTTTTGACGGTTGGCAATTTCATCTCATGGATTTTTTATTATACGAAATACAATGTAACAGAAATATAATACTTTCAATCGAAAAAGAAGATTACGAAAAAGCTCAAATTGAGTATCATAACCATTGTAATACCGACAGAGAATTGCGACCATTTGAGCCAAAAGTACTAATTCATAGTACATCAGCCTCGTCGTGGAATAATATACAAAAGTGCGGATATCTAAAATCATGGAATATTGCAAAGAAAGATGGAGACATTACAGAGCAAAAACCAATTGGACATCTTCTCGGTGATCCTGTAGATTATAGTGATTATATAATGTTCGGCGCAATGGGCAATCCATGGAGTGAGGTTGTTGTTGCATCAAAACAGAGAATGAATTTATGCTACGATATAAATCATCCATATATCCCAGGAGCAAGGATTTATTTTGATTCTAAAAAAATTGCTAAAGATGGACTTTTAGTGCGCGATTGTCTGCACTTAAAAGTGAAAGACCGTTTACCTTTAGAACCATACATGATTTGGGCAGCGACAAGTGAAAATATAAAACACCCAGAAGAAGGATGGACGCCTTTAACTTTCTCCAAGATTGCGGACAGTACTTTTTTGGAGCAATATAGCAAATACAAATAGATCCCATAATATCAGAAATAGATGTCAATATAAAGTTGGTTCTCATTATTCAAATCATGTGTATTATAAGACTTGAAAGGTTATAAGGGAGCGCCGTCCATGGTGCTCCCCGAGTCACGGGGCATGACATATCATCTAACACAATATTCACACTGCGGCGATAGCAAAGAAGCATATTCATATGAAGTACACCTTGGTCTCCCGAAGCGATAAGAAGAAAAGACAAATAGAAGTAGATTCAAAAAGAATCGAAGAAGCATAAACAGTCGACACACCCTTTTGCTAACCGAGTCGGCATTCCTGAGCCCAAGTTAAGAGCTAACTAAGGCTCGCAAACGCTTGTAAGCTCAAGGGCTTCGTGAAACGAGACCGTTAGCTGACATTGCTTCATGATAAACAAAGAGTTTTTAAAGTGACTTAAAAGTTATTAGAAAGTATGAATTCAAAAGGGGTTTTTGTAATTAATCTTCTTCTATAGGAGGAAGGATGCAATGAAAAAAGTATCACTTTTTTTTTCAATTTTTTATTTGGTTATCATAGCTGGATGTCAAAATGATCCACCATTGAACGGTAGATGGGAATTATATGAATCTAACGGAATACCTCCAAGTCAAATTGAAAAAAATGTGATTTGGGAATTTGAAGATGGATTAATAAGATTAACTACACCATTTCAAGAGAACTTAGAAGGAAAATACTATATAGATAGTTCTGAAAAACCATTAAAAATAAAATTAGAAATAAACAAGGATGAAGAATTTTCTATAATATATGCAATATTTGAACTAAAAGATGATACTTTAATTATAAAAGGAAAACAAGATGGAGAAGAAATTTATTCTAAGAATTTCAATGAAGAAGATGGATTTGATATTGTTAAGTTTAAAAAAATAAATTAGTTATATGTTAAAGCAGTGTTGTCAGCAACATCAGCTAACAAAATATTTACACTGTGGGCTAACGCCCTTGGTTGCCCGAAGCGATAAGAGGAAAAGACTCGTGAATAAGAGACCGTTATAGGAAATGTGGCGATTATAGCCCAGCTGTCCCGGCTGAAACAAAATAACCAAAAAAGTTAGTTTTATTTTTATCATAAATGCTATGCAATGTTTTACATATAATGTAATTTGAGAGATTGGAGTGGATATAAATTGAAACCTGTAATAGATCATTTTAACAGATATGTATCGAATGTTAATAAGTTCATTGATTTCTACCAAGATGTTCTTAAATATAGATTAATAGATAAAGGCACAAAACGAAACGGTAAAAATTACGCTATCCTTCAAGGCGATGGTCATGAATTATTTATTTCTGAAAAAGATAATTTTAAGAAGGTAGTAGACAATTTTAGACACATTGGATATTATGTGGAAAATATTGACGAAATGCTTGAAGAATTAAAAGATAAAGGATATGTTGAAAATAATAAAGAAGTTATTGTAAAACGATTTTCAAGACAAATTTATATTAAAGACCCTGATGGGTTTGAAATACTTTAATCATGAAATTGAGCAAAAATTTATGACCGTTGGTTTTTCAATAAACATCGCAAATATAATCTTAGGGGACATTTTAAATAACAGTGAGATTAATAAAGAAAAGATACAAGAATTAACTGAGGTATATAAAAAGTTCGCCTTTGGGATTAAGGAACTACAAGAATTGAGTAAAAAGATTAAAAATGTGGATATAGATTCAAATTTTTATTACCTTGAACAATATTTTTATCTTGATAAATTAAATAGAATCATAAATGCCGATAAAGAAAGAAAATTAAGTGACCAAGAATTAACGAAATTAAAAGAAGTAAAAGAATTAATTCAATCTTATGCTAATTATTTTGGAAGAGATGAATATAAAAAATGGAATTATTCGGTAACTAGTAATGATTGGATTAGTGTAATTAAAAGAATTGTAGAAAACTAATGTCAATTTAAAATAAAAGATATAAGGCATTAGCGTGGTCGCCCGAAGCAGGATTACATAGAAGAATATACAAAGTAGTTTGATAGCTTATACAAGCAGCATATTCCAGAATGAACCGAGTTCGCATTCCCAAACCTAAGAAAAGAGCTTTCTAAGGTTCGGAAACGCCTGTAACAATCGGGAATGTCGTTAATACGGAAATGTTATCTGAAATACTCCTTGTAGGAAGAGTCTATGGAGTAAAAGTGGAAAACAAATTTTTTGATTACTATTGTAAATACACAATATTGGATTGATTGTAGTATTTTCAAAAACCACCTGTTTAAATTATTTTTGAATATTTTTACATTATCTAGAAGGAAAGATGGAGTTAATAGCGAATTAGTTTACTTAGTCCTGTGATGTTTGAAATTTTTCAGAATTTCCAGGCACTTCTTTATTAAACTGAGTTAATATAAGGTTTCTATTAACTAAAATAGAAAATGAAATTGTCATTTTTCAAATAATCTACCTTATGGTAATTTAGAAAACATAATAAAATATAGAACATCAAATGATTGGTCAACACTGAATCCGTCGTTTGATGTTTTTTTGTCATTACCCATATAAAGGGGTGGAGAAATTTGTCAAACGAAAAAGTCTTATTAGAAGCAGAAAAATGCTTAAAAGTAAAAAAGATTTGGCTCTTCGCCATCTAGTATTGGTATTAGAAAATACGAATAGGTTAATAGATGTTTTTACCTTACAGCCTATTCATAGTTTCTCTATCAAGACTCAACCCGTCAAGGAGAGCGCTTGACTGCCTGAGCCTTGATAGAGGATGTTCAATTAGGCTGTAAAGGAAATAAAATAACCTAATGAGGTTTAACATTAATATCTAACTTATTAGCAGTAGCATAAATCATGTAAATAAGATTGTTAATTGAG
>NZ_MIJF01000044.1 GCF_001730235.1 Vulcanibacillus modesticaldus
ATACAAAATTATACGATCATTATTATCTTCAGAATAAACAATATATGATAAATTGAAGATTGTTAATGTAATAATTAATAAAGCAATCTTTACTTTCATTTTATTGCATCTCCTATTTTTTATTGTTTTATTATCCATCAATTAATCATTAACAATTCAACGTTTTTGAATTAAAAAAATACTATTGTTTGAGCTTATACTAAGATGGCACATGACGTCTGATAACAAAATATTCACACTGCGGCGATAACTAAGGAGTAGATTCAAATGAAGTACGCCTTGGTCGCTCGAAGTGATAAGAAGAGAAGTCAAATAGAAGTAGATTCAAAAAGAATCGAGGTAGCATAAACAGGCGACACACCCTTTCGCTAACCGAGTCAGCATTCCCAAGCTTAAGATAAGAGCTATCTAAAGCTCGGAAATGCTTGTAAGCTCAAGGGCGTCGTGAATAATCGATCGTTATCCGAAAATCGCCATTGCTTGGGAAATCGCTGTAGCACAACAATAATGTTATCTACTTTAACCCCTCGTTTAAAGGTGATGTTTCGCTAGAATTGATACGGCGTTAATATCTTTTGATGTTATAAGTTAGCATTATCCAAAATTCTCGATCAATTCTTCCCAATATATAGATCATTCATTCAAAACCAGTGGATGATGGGGTTATTTCGTGAAAACTAAAATTAGATCGATAACATTATTGACCATCTCATAAATACACATAGATAGGAATTCAATCAACATTTTTTTAATAAGGTTTTGAAGATTAATAGAATTGTTTCGATGGTAAAAACAAATATTTTTAAAGTTGGCAATTGCATAATCTACATAATCCATCTTACATAGATATAAATATTTGACATCGATCAGATGGATTAGGGGGATATTCAACGAAGAGAAGAAAAAAGAAGCTATTTCACATCAATTCTATTTGAGACGAGAATGAGAACTCATCAATCTAAATAAGCAACCGGGAATGATAACGCAGATTGTTAATGGTAAATAGTGATTAACAGAAAGTATATGCGTTATCATTAGAAAATGGAAAATGTTGATTCAAATTTTTAAAAGTTCATGAGATGGTGGAAGGTTATTCAATCTAATTAAAGAGCGACATCGGATAACACAATATTCACACTGCGGCGATAGCAAAGAAGTAGATTCAAATGAAGTACGCCTTGGTCGACTGAAGTGATAAGAAGAGAAGTCAAGCAGAAGTAGATTCTAAAAGACTTGAAGAAGCTTAATCAGCGACACACCCTTTCGCTAACCGAGACAGCATTCCCGAGCCCAAGTTAAGAGCTAACTAAGGCTCGGAAACGCTTGTAAGCTCAAGGGCGTCGTGAATACGAGACCGTTATCAGAAAGAAGAGGTAAAACGCCACGTCCTGTGGCGAATATATTTAAAAGAAGGAGAAAATGTTTATGGATATTACCGATACAAGTAAAATTTCTTATTTAGAGATGATACAAGGAGTAATAACACGTATGTCAACAAATTCATTTATATTAAAAGGATGGGCAATTACTCTTATAGCTGGTATTCTTGCTTTTGCCAGTACCAATACAAATAAAATGTATTTCTTGGTTGCGTATATTCCAATTTTAATTTTTTGGTTTCTTGATTCTTACTATCTACAATTAGAACGTAAATATAGAAAGTTATATGATAAGGCTAGAATGAACCAAGAAAATGATTTTAACATGGAAATTTCTATTTCAAATATTGGTAATGATACAAAACTACGTTATTTTAGTTGTTTTTTTGCCCCAATTGAAATATGGTTTTACTTACCTAGTATAATACTTGTTGCAATAATGTCAATTATAGCAATTTAACATTATAGATTTGGAATATTGTTTAGTTGATAATATAAAATCTATTAAATTGTTGAAAGGAGATTATAGATGGCACATAAAACGTTTATTTCATATAAATATAGTGAATCGCAAAATCTACGCGATGAAATTATTAAAGCACTTGGAGAGGACGCACAGTTTTATAAGGGGGAAACAAGTGACTCTCCAGATTTAACAGATACTACAACTGAAAATATCAAAAAAAATTTGAAAGATATGATTTGGGGAACATCAGTAACTATAGTGATTGTATCCCCAAATATGACAAAAAGTAAATGGATTGATTGGGAGATTGAATATTCATTGAAGGAAATAAGAAGAGGAGATAATACTTCACGCAGTAATGGTATTGTTGGGGTGGTTATGAAATATAATGGGGGATATAATTGGTTGAGAACTGAAACTATAAAACCGGATGGACATAAATCTATTTCAACAGATGATAGCAAACTTTATCCAATTATTGTGAATAATCGTTACAACCAAAATCCTAAAAAGTATTTCTGCGAGCAGTGTAAAACTGTTGATGTATTAACTGGCTCGTATATCGCTTTAGTTAATGAAGAAGATTTTTTGTCTGATCCGCAAAAGTATATAGATAATGCTTATGATAAATGTATAAATATTAGTGGTTATGACATAACAAAAACTAAATAAGATGTTTGTAAATACTACGGAATAATTATTAAATTGATACTGGAATAAATGAATATGGAGTGCGACGTCCTGTCGCACTCTGAACTGTGGGACCTCTTCCATCTGATAACAATATATCCCCGCTGCGGGCTAGCGCCCTTGGTCGCTTGAAGCGATAAGAGGAAAAGGCAATGAGAAGTAGATTCAAAAAGTATCAAAGAAGTGTAATCAGCGACACACCCTTTCGCTAACCAAGCCGGTCGTTGCATTAGCCTGCCAAGTCTGGCAAGGCATTAGCAACTCCCTGTAAGCTCAAGGGCGTCGGGGATACGAGACCGTTAGGCGAAATGACCAAAATCCTTACGCTATCCCACCAAAAGGAGGTGAGAGAAGTGGAAATGAAAATTAATACTCCCCATATAGAATTAGAAGAAGATTTTTCTAAAATCAAAATGCTTTCTGAAGTAACTGATACTAATGAAATAAATATACTAATTCACAAAAACGGATCAGTTATTGTTCAAATTTTAGAAAAAGGTAAAAACGAATCATTAATATGGAGTAATAAAAATATTAAAAATAATAATGGGAAAATTAATTTTGAAGATTAAATAAAAGAAATTATTTTAGTACCATTAAACGTTTTTATGTCGATTATGGTGAAAGATGGATTTGATTTATTTAAAACAAATCTAAATCCTCCTTTTCCCATGATTATTGTACCCATACTAAACACCTCCCAAATAAATATATAAATGAAAAAAGACATCACAAAAAATGTGGTGTCTTTTTAAAATAAAAAGTAAAAAGCCCTTACAAATAAGGGCTTTTTACTTTAGCCTCATGTCAAAGACACGGGTCATTATCATATGTTAGCCTCTTGCTTTTAGCAAGGGTTATTATAACATTCTTTACATATATATTATTATTCATACTAATAGATGTCAATATATAAAATAAAATTTTAATTTATTTTTCAGAAGCTAGATGCTTCACTTATTTGTAATTGTAATTCTCTGATTTGCCGCCTAAGTTTCTCTATCTCATCTTCCTGATTTTTGATTAATTTTTCAAATTCTTTAACTTTATCTTTATTTAATTTATTTACATATGGACTATATATTTGTATTAATTTTTCTTCTACTTTTTTAAATAATTCTGTTCTACTGATATTTTGGAATAAATCTTTGATTATCCTATTTTTCCCTATGGATGTAATTTGGTGTAATAGTAAAATAGAATCGTTATCAAATTGATTATACTCTTCGCTTTTGACTCTTATAATAGTATTTTCTATTTTAGAAGGATATCTTTTGCCTCTATCAGAGGTCACTGGTAAAACCAAAATTAAATTACCAAAATCTTTTAGGACAACCCCGATATGTTCATATGAAAACTCTAAACCAATGTTGTGATGCCCATAATCTATTAACAATAATCTTCCCCTACTATAACTTTTAGAAGAAAAATTATTTCTTTGTTCTTGTTTTTTTGAACCGTAAATACCATATTTATTCCACACATCATTCCACGAAATAAAGTTAATAATATCAAGTAGAGGTAAATTTTTTAATATTTCATTTGAATTGTTTATAGTCCTATCTAATTCATTATTAATTATAAAGTTATCATTTAGAGATAAATTTAATTTTTCACAATTTTGTTCTAATTTTCCTTTTATATCTGTTAACGGCAACATCTCTCACCTCCATTCCATCTTCATATTTCGACAGAATAGAGGAAAATCCTTCATAATATTTTAAATATTTATATAATTTGTTTATGTTTATGATAAAATAATGTAAAAATACATTCAAAGATGTCGGTCACTTCGCCTAACACCGTATTCCCAAAATCAGAAAATCATTGACTTCGGGAATACGGGAAACGTTATCCGAAAATCGCCATTGCTTGGGAAATCGCTGTAGCACAACAATAATGTTATCCATTATTAATCCCATCATTTAAAGGTGATGTTTCGCTTGAATTGATCCGACGTTAATATTTTTTGACATTATAAGTTGGCTCTATCCAAAATTCTCGATCAATTCTACTCAATTAATATGATCACTCATTAAATTAGGGGATGGTGGGATTATTCCGGGAAAACGAAAATTAGACCGATAACATTATTGACTATCTTATAAATACATAAATAGGGATTGAATCAACATTTTTTTAATTAAGGTTTTGAAGATTAATAGAATTGGATAGATGGTAAAAACAAATATTTTTAAAGTTGGCAATTGCATAACCTATATAATCCATCTTTCATAGATATAAATACTAGAAATTAATTAGATGGATTAAGGGTATATTCAACGAAGAGAAGAAAAAGAAGCTATTTCACATCAATTCTATTTAACATGATAAGATAACTCATCAACTTAAATAAGTAACTGGGAATGATAACGCAGATTATTAATGGTAAATAGTGGTTAACAGCAAGTATATACGTTATCATTAGAAAAATGGGAAATGTTGATTCAAAATTTAAAAAGTTTATGAGATGGTGGAAGGATATTCATTATATTTAAAGAGCGACATCGGATAACACAATATTCTCGCTGCGGCGATGGCAAAGAAGTAGATTCAAATGAAGTACGCCTTGGTCGCTTGAAGCAATAAGAAGAAAAGACAAGGAGAAGTAGATTCAAAAAGAATCGAGGAAGTGTAATCAGGCGACACAACCTTTCGCTAACCGAGACAGCATTCCCGAGCTTAAGATAAGAGCTATCTAAAGCTCGGAAACGCTTGTAAGCTCAAGGGCGTCGCGAATACGAGATCGTTATATGTAATAGGCCAATTTATAAAACTTCCTATTGAAAATAGAGGTATTTGTATATTTTTGGTGAATAATTTTTTATAAATTACAAATAAATTTTAGGTGGGTGAAAATATGGACGAAATTACACGTAGTTTTGTCAATGAATTTACAAATAAGTTTCAAATTGAAAGTAATAATTTTTCTGACAAATTTGAAGCATTTTCTAATTTTTGTGTAGTTAGTAATGAATATAATAGAACAAGTTTTAATATTGAAGATACGTTTACAGGGGATTCTACTCAAGGAATTGATGGTATAGCAATTATAATAAATAATAAATTGGTTAATAGTATTTATGAAATAGATGATCTAATAGAATTGAATAGAACATTAAATGTGAATTTTATTTTTATACAATCAAAAACTTCTTCGAAATTCAATAATAATGATATTTTAAATTTTTTTGAATGGGTTAAAACCTTCTTTCGTAAAAATAGTAATAGTATATTTTCGTCTGATGAAATGAAAAAATTTATAGAATTGAAAGATTATATTTACAGTAAGTCAGAATATATGGAAGAAAGAAATCCAATATGTAGTCTTTACTATGTTACAACTGGAAAATGGCAAGAGGATGAAAATCTATTAGAAGTTATTAATAATAATATAGCAGAATTAGATAATACTAATTTATTTGAAAAAGTTATTTTTAATCCATGTGATGCAAAAACCATTCAAAAAATGTATCGAAAGACAAAAGAACAAGTTTCTGCGACATTTTTATTTGAAAAGAAAGTAACAATTCCATCAACTCCTAAAAATGTACAAGTAGCCTATTTTGGCATGTTACCTTTTAGAGAGTTTAAAAAAATAATTATAGATGAGAATGGAAATATAAAAAATGTTTTTGATGATAATATAAGGGATTTTTTGGGTTTTGATAATGATGTTAATGAAGCAATTAATAAGACATTAAAAGAGGGGAAAACAGATTTTTTTAGCATTTTAAATAATGGGGTAACAGTAGTAGCAGAGAGGATATCAGGTGCAGGGGATACAATAACCATAACCAATTACCAAATTGTAAATGGAGCCCAAACAAGTCATGTATTATATGAAAATGTAAATAATGAAGCAATTAATAATGTCATTATTCCATTAAGAATTATTATTACTAATGATGACGATATAAAGAATGATATAACTAAAGCAACCAATAGTCAAACAGCAGTTAAGAAAGAAGAACTCGAAGCATTATCTGAGTTTCAAAAAAATCTTGAAACTTATTATAATACAATGACTGATGAAAATAGATTATATTACGAAAGAAGAACAAATCAATATAGTAATACTACTATTCCAAAAACAAGAATAGTTAACATACCAAATCAAATAAAATCATTTACTGCTATGTTTTTGGATAATCCACATGGTGTATCTGGGTATTATGGTACAATTGCAAAAAAAATGGGAAGTAGAATTTTTAGATTAGATCACGAATTTGTACCTTATTATACTAGTGCGTTTGCGCTATATAAATTAGATTTATTTTTTAGAACAAATAAACTCCCAAAAGAAGCTAAAAGAATGAGATATCATATTTTGATGTTAACAAGATTATTGGTTGCTGGGAGTGATATGCCTAACTTAAACAGTCCTAAAATAAGAGAGTATTGTAAACCATTAACTGAATTACTTTTAGATAATGAAAAATCTTTAGCAGTGTTTGAAAATATAATTGAAAAAATTAAAAAATCAGGTATCGATTTAGGTGATAGAAAAGTATTTGAGAAAAAGGAAACTACAGATATATTATTAAGAATTCTCTAACAAGGGGATTCTTCCATTTTTTTTGATGGTTTTAATTTGTGTATCAAGCGTCCTACTACATATAACAAAGCATTCACACAGCGGGCTAACTCCCTTGGTCGCAGGAGAAAATGAAGAAATACTCAAAGAAGCAATTCACATATGCAGTGAAGCATATTCGGCGACACACCCTTTCGCTAACCGAGCCAGTCGTTCCATTAGCCTGCCAAGTCTGGCAAGGCATTAGCAACTCCTTGTAAGCTCAAGGGCGTCGTGAATACAGAACGTTATCAGAAATCATATGCAAAAATCAAATATATGTAGAAAAATAATTTACATCCTATTATATTTTACTCAGTTAATTTTTCTACATCTCTATGTATAAATTCGGTAACAAATGTACCTGATGGACCCATTTCTAATGTTATGGTATCAAGTCCATAAGGTGGAACAGCTGATTTCCAAGAACGAACTAAAATTTTCATTTTAAATTTATATCCACCTTCTATAAGGCGTTCTATTTTTATAATTTTAATCACTAGCGTTGCATTAATGTAGTCAGAATATTTCTTCTAATAATCACTAGTTCATAAAAAAATCCTTTATAATGGAAGTACAGGTGCTCCCTGTCCAAATCCAATATAAAGGACCATGCTTATGGACAAGGATACACTATTTTCGTCATTTGGTAAATGGATAGCTCCTATCAATTCTGTAAAATTACAACAAAAAGTAGAAGAAATGAAGCAAGACAAATACGTTAAAAAATTAACAACAAGAGC
>NZ_MIJF01000045.1 GCF_001730235.1 Vulcanibacillus modesticaldus
CCAGAAAAGGAAATTGTTTAGATAATGCCAGCATGGAGAATTTCTTCAGCCACTTTAAGGCAGAGTGTTTTCATCTATACTCTTTTCGCACAACTGAAGAAGTAAAAAATGCCGTTAAAAGGTACATACGTTTTTATAATCATCACCGATTCCAAGAGAAATTAAATAACCTGAGTCCTTATGAATATAGGACTCAGGCTGCATAAATGTGCTTTTTTATTCCTGTCTACTTGACAGGGGTCAGTTCATAATAAGGGAGGCTTATTTTTAATGAGTTCAATCATTATTATTCCAGCTATCGTAGTTGCTGTCATAGTATTATTAGGGCTGGCATTTTGGGCTAGATACAGGACTGTTAGCCCTGATGAAGCAATGATAGTAACTGGGTCTTTTCTGGGCGGAAAGCACGTTCTTATGGATGAATCAGGAAAGAAAATAAAAATCGTCCGTGGTGGAGGCGCATTTATTATTCCTATCTTTCAACATGCTGAGTTCCTGTCATTGTTGTCGCATAAATTAGAAGTTACAACACCAGAGGTTTATACAGAACAAGGTGTTCCGGTTACTGCTGATGGTGTTGCCATTATTAAAATTGGTGGCTCTATCGAAGATGTTGCAACTGCGGCAGAGCAGTTTTTGGGAAAACCAATTGAAGCACTAAAGGAAGAGGCTCAAGAAGTATTAGAGGGACATCTAAGATCCATACTTGGTTCAATGACTGTTGAAGAAATCTATCGAAATAGAGACAAATTTGCTCAAGAGGTTCAAGGTGTCGCTGCCAAAGATCTGAAAAAGATGGGGCTACAAATCGTTTCTTTTACGATCCGAGATGTACGTGATAAACATGGTTATTTAGAAGCTCTAGGGAAACCAAGAATAGCAGCTGTAAAACGAGACGCCGAAATTGCAGAAGCAAAAGCTTTACGAGATGCAAGAATTCAAAAAGCTCAAGCTGAAGAAGAAGGACAAAAGGCTGAGTTGATTAGGGACACTAATATTGCTGAAGCTACTAAAGAGAAAAACTTAAAAGTAGCTGATTTTAAAAAGGAACAAGATATGGCAAAAGCAGAAGCAGACCAGGCTTATAATATTCAAGAGGCTCGTGCTAAACAAATGGTAGTTGAAGAGCAGATGAAAGTTGAACTAGTACGTAAAGAAAAAGAAATTGAATTAGAAGAAAAAGAAATTATTCGTCGTGAAAAACAATATGAAGCTGAGGTTAAGAAAAAGGCGGATGCTGATCGCTATGCTGTTGAGCAAGCAGCTGAAGCTGAAAAAGCTAAAAGATTCCGCGAAGCAGAAGCATTGCAATACAAAATTGAAGCTGAAGCAAAGGCACAAGCTGAACAAAAACGATTAGATGGTCTTGCCTTAGCAGAAGCTACCAAGGCTAAAGGTACGGCTGAAGCCGAAGTTATTCGCTTAAGAGGTTTAGCTGAAGCCGAAGCTAAACAAAAATTAGCTGAAGCCTTCGAGAAGTTTGGTGAAGCAGCAGTACTAGATATCATTGTCAAAATGTTACCAGAATTAGCAGAGAAAATTGCGGAACCTTTAAAATCCATTGAAAAATTAACTGTTGTGGATACTGGGAATGGAGAAGGAGCTGCACGGGTAAGTAATTATGTAACATCCTTAATGGCAACTACTCCAGAAATGTTAAAAAATGTTTCAGGGATTGACATTGATAAATTAATTAAGGATTTAACTAGATCTAAAAGCTCAGATAATAAACAAGTAGTAGAAATAGATTTTGATGATAAGTAAATTACAGATGTAAAATTTATTTACTCTCCCAAAAGTCGCAGATGTAAAAATATAGTCTTTATTCAAAGGTGGATTTGTATTTTTGTTAATGAAGATTAGGAAAAGGACTTGAAGTAATTCTCAGCTTAGTATATAGTTTTATTTAATGACTAAAAATAATCTTAGTACTTGACATAGAAGAGGTTGGGAGAGCAATGAAAAAAAAACCTGAAGACACACGTGTAATAATAGGAATGTCAGGTGGCGTTGACTCGTCTGTTGCTGCGCTCCTGTTAAAAGAACAAGGCTATGACGTTATAGGTATTTTCATGAAAAACTGGGATACCACCGAAGAATTTGGATATTGTACTGCTGAAGAAGACTTTGAAGATGTGAGAAGGGTGGCTGACCAAATCGGAATACCTGCTTACACTGTAAATTTTGAAAAGGAATATATGGAGAAGGTTTTTTCTTATTTCCTTGATGAATATAAGAAGGGACGTACCCCTAATCCGGATGTAATGTGTAATAGAGAGATAAAATTTGGTGATTTTTTAGAAAAAGCACTAGAATTAGATGCTGATTACATTGCTACGGGCCATTATGCACGGGTAGATTATCTTGATGGAGAATATCGTCTTCTTCGGGGAATTGATAATAATAAAGACCAAACATATTTTCTAAATGCATTAAACCAGTATCAACTTTCAAAAACAATGTTTCCAATCGGTCATCTGACTAAACCGCAAATAAGAGAAATAGCTGAAAAAGCAGGGCTAGCTACCGCGAAAAAGAAAGATAGTACGGGAATATGTTTCATCGGTGAAAGAAACTTTAGAGAGTTTTTAAGTAAATATCTACCAGCAATCCCGGGTGAAATTAGATCACTTGATGATAATCGTGTATTAGGAACACATCAAGGTCTAATGTATTATACCCTGGGGCAACGGCGAGGAATTGGGATTGGTGGTCAAGGTACAGGAGAGCCCTGGTTTGTTGCTAGGAAGGATCTTAAAAATAATATTTTATATGTAGCTCAAGGAGCTAATCATCCAAGCCTATTTTCGAGAGGTCTAGTTGCCACAGATTTAAATTGGATTAGCGAGAAGGAAAGGAATTCTCCTTTCACTTGTACAGCAAAGTTCCGTTATCGTCAACCTGACCAAAAAGTTACCGTTTTTCTTAAAGAGAATAATACTTGTGAGGTTATTTTTGATGAACCTCAAAAGGCTGTTACTCCGGGACAGGCCGTTGTTTTCTATGACGGAGAAGTTTGTCTTGGTGGGGGGATAATTGATAAGATATATCAGGAATTACCTTCTGATGGAAATATAGTGAAGTAAAAAAACGCCCTTGGGGCGTTTTTTTTTAAGCTGGAAAGGTTTTATATTTATCTTCTGTAACCCCACATACAGGGCATTTACCTGGGATTGTACCTACGTGTGTGTGCCCGCATATTGGACATACATATACTGTGCCTAATTCCATATCTTTACCTTGTTCTGCTGCTGTTTTCGCTTCTTGGAATAATCTGGCATGAATTTTTTCAGCTTCTAGAGCAAAGTGAAATGCTCTTTCGGCACCTTTTTCATTTTGAAAGCGAGCTGTTTGTAAATACACTGGGTATAATTGTTGTGCCTCATGCAGTTCTCCATCAATTGCACCTTGGAGGTTTTCTACAGTTTTACCAACGACAAAGACCGCACCTGCTGATACCGAAAAGCTACCTTTTTTGTCTTTAAGTTCTCTAAATTGATTGTTTGCATGAGCCCACTCCGCATAAGCTATAGCTCTAAACAATCTAGCTATATTGGGTAAATTCTCCTTTTCAGCAATTTCTCCCCAAATTAAATATCTCATATGTGCCATACTTTCTCCACCGTATGCAGAACGTAAAAATTTTTCTGTCATAATGTTATTTAGAGGCATAGTAAATTCTCCTTTATAATGTATTCTCAGTTGAGTAGTATTGCACAAATATTTATTAATTATACCTATATAGGAAAAATAAAAAAGCCTCCCTTGAAAGAGAGACTTGAAAAATTACGTATCTATTTATTAAAGCTTAACTACGTTAGCAGCTTGAGGTCCACGATTACCTTCAACAATGTCAAAGCTAACTTCTTGACCTTCTTCTAAAGTTTTAAAGCCGTTACCTTGAATTGCTGAAAAATGTACGAATACATCATTTCCACCTTCAACTTCAATAAATCCAAAACCTTTTTCAGAATTAAACCATTTTACTTTACCTTGCATTCTAATTGCCTCCTAAATAATTGACACTTCAATGTGTTCCTAATATTTAACCATTAACCAAATAATATATCAAAGATACAAAAAAACCGTAACATCCAGCTGAAAGAGTAGGAAAATAACAAATCGCTACACTTCCATTGAAGTTACGACTAATTATTAAATCCAATATATTATTGAGTTAACTGATTCTAAATAAGTATACTTTATTCATGACGAGAAGTCAACCTGTTTCTTTGCTTTTTTTGTAATTTTCAATAGAATATGATGATTACTATCTTGTATTCTAATTTCTCGTGTTTTTCCTTTGATATTTAAGGTTAACATTTGTTAAAATATGATAGAGTTAATCGCGAAAATCTTCACTTTAGATAGTTAGGAGTTTTATTAATGCAAAAAGTAACATTAATTGCTACTGCAACATTTGGCCTAGAAGCGATTGTAGCAGATGAAGTAAGAAAACTTGGATATACAGATTTAAAAGTAGATAATGGTAAAGTGGAATTTAATGCAGATATATCGGCAATTCCAAGAGCAAATCTGTGGTTACGTACCGCAGACCGAGTACGATTAAAGGTTGGCGAATTTAAAGCTACTTCATTCGAAGAGTTGTTTGAAAAGACTAAAGCCTTACCTTGGGCGGATTGGATTCCAGTTAATGCAACTTTTCCTGTGGAGGGCAAGTCTGTAAAGTCCAAACTATTTAGTGTTTCTGATAGCCAAGCAATAGTAAAAAAAGCGATTGTAGAGAGTATGAAGAAAAAATATAAGGTGAGTTGGTTCGAAGAAACTGGTCCATTATATAAAATTGAAGTTGCATTGTTAAAAGATATTGCTACTTTAACGATTGATACCAGTGGACCTGGATTACATAAACGTGGTTACCGGGATTGGATTGGGGCAGCACCACTAAAGGAAACAATGGCGGCAGCAATGGTTATCCTTTCTCGATGGAACCCCGATCGTCCTCTTATTGATCCTTTTTGTGGCTCAGGAACATTACCAATTGAAGCGGCGTTAATTGGACAAAATATTGCACCGGGTATGAATCGGGAATTTGCTTCTGAAAATTGGCCAGTTATCCCAAGAAAGGATTGGCGTGAGGCTAGAGCAGAAACCCATGATTTGGCACAATATGATCGTAAACTAAATATTATTGGTACAGATATTGATGAGAAAATCTTAAAAGTAGCAAGAAGAAATGCTTATGAAGCAGGAGTAGATGAACAAATACATTTTCAACAGCTACCTGTAACAGAAATCAGTAGTAAGAAAAAGTATGGCGTGATCGTTAGTAACCCTCCGTATGGCGAAAGATTAAGTGATAAGAGGGAAGTAGAACAACTTTATAAAAGTATGGGCGAAACTTTTATGAAACTAGATACATGGTCTTACTTCATTCTTACGTCACATGAAGGATTTGAAACGTTCTTTGGTAAAAAAGCTACCAAAAAAAGAAAACTTTATAATGGTAATATTAAGGTGGACTATTATCAATATTATGGCCCACTTCCACCTCGTGATATATGATATATTGCAATCTTTGTATCAAATGTTATATAAATAAATATCTAGTATTAGAATGGGAGTGATCAATTAAATGCGAGTTCTATCAGGTATCCAGCCTTCTGGTAAGCTACATTTGGGGAATTATTTTGGTATGATGAAAAGGATGGTCGAATATCAAAATAATAACGAATTATTTGCATTTATTGTCAACTATCATGCGTTAACATCTGTTTTTGATGCTGATAAGTTAAGAGAAGATACATTTAATGCAGTTTGTGACTTTT
Source organism: Vulcanibacillus modesticaldus (assembly GCF_001730235.1). GTDB lineage: Bacteria > Bacillota > Bacilli > Tepidibacillales > Tepidibacillaceae > Vulcanibacillus > Vulcanibacillus modesticaldus. Next base: position 5,790 of record NZ_MIJF01000045.1, read on the forward strand.
TAGCTTTAGGAATAGATCCAGAAAAAGCAGTTTTTTGGGTTCAATCTGATGTTCCAGAAGTAACGGAGTTATCTTGGTTATTATCTAATGTTACGGGTATGGGATTACTCGAAAGGTCACATTCTTACAAGGATAAAATGGCTAAAGGTATTTCTGCTAGTCATGGATTATTCTCTTATCCAGTATTGATGGCTGCGGATATCCTTGCTTTTGGTGGCGAAAAGGTTCCAGTAGGAAAGGACCAAAAACAGCACCTTGAAATAGCTAGGGATATTGCTGAGCGATTTAATAATGTATACGGAGAAACATTTATCATACCCGAAGCAGATATTGCAGAGGATGTGGCACTAATTCCTGGGGTTGACGGACAAAAGATGTCCAAATCCTATGGAAATACTATTGAAATTTTTGCTGATGAGAAAACTCTTAAGAAAAAAGTAATGGCAATTAAAACGGATGCAACTCCAATCGAAGAACCTAAACCGATTGAAGATAATGCATTATTTGAAATATATTCAATTTTTCTTGATAAAAAAGAAAAAGAAGAACTAAAGGAACGTTTTCTAACCCCAGGATTAAAGTATGGTGAAGTAAAGAAAGAATTATTTGGAGTTATTTGGGAGTACTTCGCTCCTTATCGAAAAAAACGTGAACTTTACCTCAATGATAAAGGTGAAGTACATCGAATCCTTCAAAAAGGAGCAAAGAAAGCCCGAGAGCATGCTTCGTATTATTTAGACCTAGCTCGTAAAAACGTCGGATTAAATTATCTAGATTATTAAAATGGTAGGCACTGTTTAGTTTAGCAGTGCCTTTTATTAATCAAAAAATATTTTGAAAATTATCCCTATTTTAGCAGGGAATTAAAGATTATTGTAGAACAAAAGAGTTATTAAGCACTGTATAATTTACTTTTTCAATACCTTTTGCTAAAGTGAGGTGGGAAAGATAGCTTTTTAAAAGTAATCTGAAGTGAAATTGTTACAATGGTTAGCAAAAAGAATGATTTGTGAAAAGGAGGTTGAGGTAAATGAGTTTGGAGTCGAGTAATAATTCTGCATCACAATATAGACTTTTACTTGAGGTATGGACAAAACCGAAAAAAACTATCAGATACATCGTTGATACTGATCCAAAAAAGTATGTCTTAATATTGGCTGTACTAAGCGGAATCTATAGTATTTTTGGTAGCTTTGAGGAAGAAAATATTGGCGATAATCTGTCACTTTTAAGCATATCATTGATAAGCATCGTTTTAGGTGCAATTGTAGGTATTATAACTTTATATTTATTCACCTGGATATATAAATTAACAGGAAAATGGATAGGTGGTAAAGCTGATTATCGAGAACTAAGAGCAGCCTATGCTTGGGGTTCAGTACCTATTGTCATCGTAGGATCAGCATTAATTATTCTAAAACTGATTTTTTTCGGTAAAGATATCTATACAAGCGAGATGTTAAAAATCGGTTCAAGTACATTTTTATCTTTACTTTATGTAATTTTTGGAATCATTGAATTAACAGCATATATATGGACTTTTGTAATAAGTTTAAAAGTCTTAGGAGAAGTACAAGGTTTTTCAACATGGAGAGCTTTAGGTAACTTATTATTAACAATTCTAGTGGTTTTTGTTGCAGTGTTCATAATAGTCTTAGTGGGCATGATCCTTTTTAGTAATGTAGCCGGCTACTATTAAATATTAAGTATTTGAAATAATGTTCTATAATTTGAACGATTTTATTTAATCCTAAAACTTAGGCAAATTGCCTAAGTTTCAGACTGAAGACTAACCTCATGCTAAATTACCTAGTATGAGGTTATTTTTGTCAAAAATGCTTAAAATCTTGGATGAAATAAAAAATTGAGAGCGATTCGGACGTCTCTTCCACGTCCAATTCGCTAGCTTTTTCAAATTCATGGCAGCAAAAACTAACATCGCCTGCATCGAGACTTTTTTCAAACCTCTTAACGTAGTCCAACGCAAACCATGTTTCTCTTTCATATCTGCAAATACTCTTTC